>JAIERF010000077.1 GCA_019747075.1 Pseudomonadaceae bacterium | reverse complement strand
AACGACGGCAAGAAACTGCGCGGCATCGTCCTCGACCTGCGCAACAACCCCGGCGGCGTGCTGCAGGCGGCCGTGGAAGTCACCGATCACTTCCTGAAGAAGGGCTTGATCGTCTACACCAAGGGCCGCATCGCCAACTCCGAACTGCGCTTCTCTGCCGACCCGGCCGACGCCAGCGAAGGCGTGCCACTGGTGGTATTGATCAACGGCGGCAGCGCTTCGGCCTCGGAAATTGTCGCCGGCGCCCTGCAGGACCACAAGCGCGGCGTGCTGATGGGCACCGACAGCTTCGGCAAAGGTTCGGTGCAGACCGTGCTGCCGCTGAACAATGACCGCGCCCTGAAGATCACCACCGCGCTGTACTTCACCCCCAACGGCCGTTCCATCCAGGCCCAGGGCATCGTGCCGGACATCGAAGTCAGCCGCGCCAAGGTCACCCGCGAACAGGACGACGAGAACTTCAAGGAAGCCGACCTCGCCGGCCACCTGGGCAACGGCAACGGCGGCGCGGACAAACCGTCCAACGGTAAAGGCAAAGCCGCCGGCCAGTCACCAAGACCGCAAGACGACGACTTCCAACTGAGCCAGGCCCTCAACCTGCTCAAGGGCCTGAGCGTCACCCGCGGCGAGTAAGGCGCAAACAACACGCGTAAAAAAACCGGGCTAGCCCGGTTTTTTTCTACCCGCAAACCGCCTTAGCAGGCCGTTGAAAAATGTAGGCGAGGCAGGCAAGACAAGGCAAAAACGGCCGAAAAAGCGGAGTTTACGCGTTGTAAATGAGCATTTTGAGGCCGTTTTTAACGCAGTATTGCCAACGCAGGTAGTTTTTCAACGGTCTGCTAGAGGTAACGTTTCTCCACCTCGGCAGCAAAGCCGTCGGCGCGCATGGCGTCCAGCGCCGCTTGCAGTTTCTGCACCACGGCATCCGGGGTGTCCTTGTTCAGCGCCAGGTAGAGCTGGGCGCTGTCGAAGCGCAGGACATTCTTCAAGCCGCTGATGCCCTGCTGCTTGGCCAAGTAACGGCCGGCAGGATCACCGGTGGCCCACAGGTCGATCTCGCCCTTCATCAGCTTCAGCGGGTTTTCCTGATCGCGCAGGGCGCTCAACGGCTGCACACCTTGCTTGATCAGGTGCTCGGAGATGGCATCGCCCTTGTAGGCACCAATCTTGTAAGCCTTGGCCTCTTCCAGGCTGGTCAGGCTGATGCTGCTGTCGGCGCGCGCCAGCATCACCCAGTCATCCGGCCCCAGGGGGCCAACCCATTTGAAGTCATTCTCACGCTCTGGCAGGCGCGCAGTGCAGAACACGCCGTAACCCGGCTGTTCCAGGGCCATCTTGTAGATGCGCGCCCAGGGGAAGCGTAGGGTCAGGCTGTAGTTCACCTCGGCACGCTTGAACATCTCGCGCACCAGCTCAACGGCGATGCCGCTGATCTTGTCATCCCGAGCGAAGTTCTTGCCGTCTGCCGCCATGTTGTACGGCGGGAAGTTTTCCGTGAGCAGCACCAGGCTGGTGGGCTCCTCGGCGCGCACGGCCGCGGCAGACAACAGGCTGACCGCAGTCAGGGCCAGCAGAAGACGTTTGAACATGGTTCGCTACCTTGCATTGAACAACGAAGGAAAAATCCGCCAGCGTGCGCTTAGCGCACCACGATGCCGCGGCTGGCCAGGTAGGCCTTGGCCTCGGGCACGGTGTATTCGCCGAAGTGGAAAATGCTCGCCGCCAGCACCGCCGCTGCCTTGCCTTCGAGAATACCGGCAGCCAGGTGTTCGAGGTTGCCGACACCGCCCGAGGCAATCACCGGGATTCCGACGGTCTCACTGATGGCGCGCGTCACACCGAGGTCATAACCACTCTTCACACCATCCTGATCCATGCTGGTCAGCAGAATCTCGCCAGCGCCCAGGTCTTCCATCTTCTTCGCCCACAGCACCGCGTCCAGGCCGGTGGGTTTGCGCCCGCCATGGGTGAAGATTTCCCAGCGCGGAGTTTCGCCCGGCTTGGAGACCTTCTTCGCGTCGATGGCGACGACGATGCATTGCGAGCCAAAGCGTGCCGCTGCTTCGCCAACGAACTCCGGGTTGAACACCGCCGCAGTGTTGATCGACACCTTGTCGGCGCCGGCATTCAGCAGGTTGCGGATGTCCTGCACGGTACGCACACCACCACCGACGGTGAGCGGGATAAACACCTGGCTGGCCATGCGCTCAACCGTGTGCAGCGTGGTGTCGCGGCCATCGACGCTGGCGGTGATATCGAGAAAGGTAATCTCGTCGGCGCCCTGCTCGTCATACAGACGGGCGATTTCCACCGGGTCGCCGGCATCGCGAATGTTCTCGAACTTAACGCCCTTGACCACCCGACCGTTGTCGACGTCGAGGCAGGGAATAATGCGTTTAGCCAGCGCCATAGTGGTTTCCTCAGCCTTGGTAGGCGTCGCAGAAGGCTTGAGCCTCGGCGACATCCAGGGTGCCTTCGTAGATCGCTCGGCCGGTGATGGCGCCGATGATGCCCGGTGCCTTGGCGGCCAGCAGGGTCTGGATGTCGCCGAGGTTATGGATGCCGCCGGAAGCGATCACCGGAATCTGGGTGGCATTGGCCAGCGCCGCGGTAAAGCTCACGTTGCAGCCCTGCATCATGCCGTCTTTGGCGATGTCGGTATAAACGATTGCCGATACGCCGTCGGCTTCAAAGCGCTTGGCCAGGTCGATCACCTGCACGGTGCTGATCTCAGCCCAGCCGTCGGTGGCGACGAAACCGTCCTTGGCATCCAGACCAACAATCACCTTGCCCGGAAACGCCTTGCAGGCATCGGTCACGAACTGCGGGTCTTTAACCGCCTTGGTGCCGATGATCACGTAGCTGACGCCGGCCTTGACGTAGGCCTCGATGGTTTCCAGCGAGCGGATGCCGCCGCCGATCTGAATCGGCAACTGCGGGTAGCGTTTGGCGATGGCGGTGACCACTTCGCCGTTGACCGGCTGACCTTCGAAGGCGCCGTTCAGGTCGACCAGATGCAGACGCCGGCAACCGCCATCCACCCACTTGGCTGCCATGCTCACCGGGTCATCGGAAAACACCGTGGAGTCGTCCATGCGGCCCTGGCGCAAGCGCACGCAGGCGCCGTCTTTCAGATCGATAGCGGGAATAATCAGCATCGGGTGAACCTGTTCAAGTCGATAAATGGGGTAACGGGTCAGCTCTTCTCAAGCGACCACACGTCGCTTTCGAGGCTGGCGAAGCGCTCGGACAGCAGCGCCTGCACATCGGCAACCGCTTTGTTGTAGTAGTGCGGGGCAATCTCGCGGCTAAACAGATCGAGCACTTCCTGCACCTCGAAGCTGCCCAGTTGCAGCTCGAAGCGCTCATCGAGAAAGCGCTTGAGCAACTGCAACGCGGCCTGTTCCTCACTGGCCTGCAGGCGCAGGATCGGCGCCTTCGCCTTGCCCCGGCTCATTTACCAGCGACCATTCCAGCTGGCGAAGTTCTGCAGCAACTGCAGGCCGTGGGTGTGGCTCTTCTCCGGGTGGAACTGCACGGCAAAACGCGAGCCTTCGGCCAGCGCTGCGGCGAAATCCTTACCGTAGTGCCCGCGCCCGGCCACCTGAGCCTGATTGCCGGCCTCGATGTAGTAGCTGTGCACGAAGTAGAAGCGCGCCATATCGGGAATGTCATGCCACAGCGGGTGCTCAATGCTCTGCTGCACCTGGTTCCAGCCCATGTGTGGCACTTTCAGCTGCTCGCCATCCTCAACCATCCCCTTGCCGAAGAAGCGCACTTGTCCGGGGAACAGGCCGATGCAATCGACACCGTCGTTCTCCTCGCTGCGCTCCATCAGCGCCTGCATGCCGACGCAGATGCCGAGGAACGGGCGGTCGGCACTGACTTCCTGCACCAACTGGTCGAAGCCCAGGCGCTTGATCTCGGCCATGCAATCGCGGATCGCACCAACGCCGGGGAACACCACGCGGTCGGCTTCACGAATCACCGCCGCATCGCTGGTCACCAGCACTTTGCCGGCGCCAACGTGCTCCAGCGCCTTGGCCACCGAGTGCAGGTTGCCCATGCCGTAATCGATTACTGCAACGGTCTGCATTTACAGGCAACCCTTGGTCGACGGCATCTGCCCGGCCATGCGCGGGTCCAGCTCGATGGCCATGCGCAGGGCGCGGCCGAAAGCCTTGAACACGGTTTCGATCTGGTGGTGGGTGTTGGTGCCACGCAGGTTGTCGATGTGCAGGCTGACCAGGGCGTGATTGACGAAGCCCTGGAAGAATTCCTGGAACAGATCCACATCGAAGCCGCCGACCACTGCGCGAGTGAACGGCACGTGCATCTGCAGGCCCGGACGCCCGGAGAAGTCGATGACCACGCGCGACAGCGCCTCGTCCAGCGGCACATAGGAGTGGCCGTAACGGGTCATGCCCTTCTTGTCGCCGATGGCCTTGGTAAAGGCTTGGCCAAGGGTGATGCCGACGTCTTCGACGGTGTGGTGGTCGTCGATATGCAGGTCACCGTGACACTCGATATCCAGGTCGATCAGGCCATGACGGGCGATCTGGTCAAGCATGTGTTCAAGGAAGGGAACGCCGATGGCGAACCGCGCCTTGCCCGTGCCGTCCAGGTTGATCGAGACCTTGATCTGCGTCTCCAGGGTGTTGCGCTCGACGCATGCCGTACGTTCGGCCATCACCAGCTCCCAAAATTGGCTTGCGGAAAAGGTCGGCATTATAGGCGGGCCGAGCCTTTGGCGGCTACCGGCGACGGTCGGCCAGGTTTACACTCGCGCGCCATCCCGCCGTCCGAGGAGTCGCCCATGCCGGTTTACGTCGAATTTGTCCACCAGCCCAGCGCCCAGGACCGCAGTGATCTGGCCAAGGTCTACGCCGATGCGCCGGCCTGGTTGCTGGCCCCGCACGCCGATGCCGACATCCTGATTGCCGCCGGCATCGCCAGCGGCAGGCTGATCGCCGGCCGCTTCAACGACCGCCTGCTCGGTGCCGCGCTGCTCGAACAGGGCGCAGATCGCTGGCGCCTGTCGCATTTGTGCGTGCGCCAGATCACCCGTCAGCGCGGCGTCGGCCGCCGCTTGCTGGATGAAAGCCAGCGCCTGGCCAGCGCAGCCGGCCTGCCTCTGCACCTCGCCGCGCCGGCCGATCATCTGGAAAGCCAGGCCCTGGCCGCACGCACCGGCCTGTTGCTGGAGAGTTACTGAACCACAGCCCGAAATGGCGCGCCCCGCAGCAGATAGTGCAAACCGAGCAGGCTGCCCAGGCAAAACCCCGCCACCGCGACGGCGACCCACCACTGCGCCGGGGCCAGATAAGCGCCCCAGGCCAGCGCCAGCAGGGCCACGCTCAGCAATCGCGCGGCTTCCAGACGCCACAGTCGGCGCCCCTCAAACAGTCGCCCCAAACTGATGCAACCAACCACGATCGCCACCGCCAGCAGCCAGGGCTCCCAGGCCGCAGCCCGCTTGACGCTGGCGAGAAAAGCCAAGGTCAGGGCGTTGATCGCTAGAAACTGAATAAACGCGTACAGCTTGAGGTTGGCCGGATAAGCGCAGGCAAAAAACTGCGCGCCCATCTTCGGCCAAGGCCGCTGGCGCACATCGGCCGGACGCCAGCCGGTGGGCATCCACCACAGGCGCAACTTGTCCCACCATGAGTGAGTGGCCCGCGCATCGGCCCACAGCAGGCGCCACCAACTGAGCTGCAGGCGCAGCGGGTCGAAGCTGTTAACGGGCGTAGTCACCCCGTAACGCACCGGCTCACGCTCTTCGGCAAAGGTGCCAAACAGCTTGTCCCAGACGATAAACACCCCGCCGTGGTTCTTGTCGATGTAGCAGTCGTTCTGACCGTGGTGCACACGGTGATGACTGGGCGTGACAAGGATCTGCTCCAGCCAGCCCAGGCGCTCGATGTGCTGGGTATGAATCCAGAACTGATAGGCCAGCTGAATCCCCAGCAG
>JAIERF010000161.1 GCA_019747075.1 Pseudomonadaceae bacterium | reverse complement strand
CCTCGATGAGAGACGCCGATGTTTCCTGAAAGCAGCATTCCCGAACTGGCCCACGTGATTCAGCTGGCCGTCGCCCCGGTGTTTTTGCTCACTGCACTGAGCACCATGCTGTCGGTGCTGATCAATCGCCTGTCGCGCGTGGTCGACCGTACCCGCAAGCTCGAAGCCTTTATCCTCGATAACCCAGCACGCTCGTCGCAGCCGCGCACCGAGCTGTTCACCCTGTTCCGCCGCACCGTGCTGTGCAACCGTGCGATCAACCTGTGCACCCTCACCGCGCTGCTGATTTGCGCGGTGATCGCCCTGCTGTTTATCAGCGAGCTGATGGGCTTCAACGCTACCTACGCGGTGGCGGCGTTGTTCGTGGTCAGCATGGGCACCTTTATCGTCGCCCTGCTGAGTTTCCTGCAGGAGATCCGCGTGGCCTCAAGCGCCCTGGAAAGCTCTGCCAAGCAGATTCTCGACCTGACCAATACCATTCAGAAACCCTGAAGCTAGCGTCAGCATGACGCTCGAAAGGACCTCGATGCGCAACCTCCTGCGAAACACCTATTACCTGCGCATGAGCGCCGAGCAATTCAGTTTTTTGCATGTCGAGTCCGGTCGCCTGGTCAGCCAGCCGCCGCTACTGGCCTGGCGCAGCGTGGGGCGCAAACGTCAGCCACTGGGCGCCGGCGACGCGGCACTGGCCATGGCAGGGCAAGACGGCGTGAGCCTGGGTAATGGCTTCCAGCACCCACGCACCCTGTTGGCAGATTTCAGCATCGCTGAAACCACCCTCAAACTGCTCTTGCAACAGCTCGCCCCGCAGCGCTGGCTGCAACTGCCGCCGGTGCTGATCCTGCATCCACAAACACATCTGGAGGGCGGCCTAACCCAAATCGAAATCCGCGCCCTGGCCGAACTGGCCCTGAGCGCCGGAGCCAAGCGGGTGTATGTGTGGGTGGGTGCCGCCTTGTCGCCCAGCAGCCTGGCGCGCCTGGTGTTCCCGCAGAATGACGGCCAACTGCTCTATCCGGAAGTCAGCCCATGATCCTCTTCGGCATCCGGCTAAGCACAGCGCTGCAATAAGCCGTCACTGAGCCACTGCTTGAGCCAGCCGGCCGCCAGCAGCGGCGCCTGCTCACCTTGCCCGGCCAACTGTTCGCACAACTCGGCAAAGCTCCAGCCGGCATCGCACATGCCCTGCAAGGCACTGGCTTCATCACTGCCCAGGCTGCGGTAGTGGCAGACCTGTTGCTGGCGCCAAACCAGACACAGGCTCGGCTGAGCTAAACGCTCGCTGAGGGGAAACTCGGCTTCGCTTTTAGCGGCCTGCCAGAGCGCCACGCTGTTGTAGTGCAACGGCAAAGACTGCACGCAAGGCAGCCATTGCACCCGTAAAGCGGGCCACTCGGTTGGCGCTAATTCGGCCATTTGCGCCAGGCTCAAGGGCTCGCCAGCCGGCGCATCGAAGGCCAGGGTAAAGGCCCACTCCAGGTTGGCCAGCTCGACCAACGGCGCCGCCGCATCGGCCGCATAGTGCTGGGCGATAAACCCGGCAAAGCGCTCGCCCAACCAACGCAGGCTGAAGTGCTGCGACGGGTTGGCAGCTAAATACGCCTGCACCAAGGCAGCAAAGTCTTCATCACCCAACCAGTAGCGCACGGCAGGGAAATCTTCGCGCAGCACGCCGAGCAAGCGGGCACGGTAGGCATGGTGATAAATCGCCAAGCCTCGGGTTACCGAGAGGTTCTGACTGCCGATCAGGCTGGCCTGCAACGCAGCATTCGGCGCGGCATCAGCGCCGAGCAAGTAGGCCTCGATGGCCTGTTGCCAGTCGTTCAGGCGCATGGAGTACGCCCCTGTAGCGCCGCTTCTCCAAGCGTCCGGGCCTTGTGCAGTTCGGCCAGTAGCTCGCTAAAGGGCGGGTAATGGTCATCGCGTTCGATCATCGTGGCCACCGGCCCTAGGTGTGACAGGGTGCGCTGATACAGCTGCCAGACCGGGTCGCAAACTGGCTGGTCATGGGTATCGACCACATAGTCGCCGTAGTCGCTGTGCCCGGCCAGATGGATTTGCCGAATCCGTTGCGCCGGCAGCGCGCGGATAAAGTCCCACGCATCAAAGCCATGATTGCGCGCGCTGACGTAGACGTTATTAACATCCAGCAGCAGTTCACAGCCAGTCAGCTCGCTGAGGGCGGCGATAAATGCCCACTCGCTGAATTGATCGTTGGCGGTGCGCAGGTAGCTGGAGACGTTTTCCAGCACCAGCGGCCGCTCCAGCACGTCCTGTACCTGACGCACCCGCGCGGCCACATGCTGCAGGCTTTCTTCGCTGTACGGCAGCGGCAGCAGGTCGTGCAACTGGTGGGCGTTACCGCGGCTCCAGCACAGGTGGTCGGAGATCCATTGCGGCTGAACGCGGGCCGCCAATTGCTTGAGGCGCTGCAAGTAGTCCAGGTCGAGGGCGTGCGGGCCACCGATCGACAACGACACACCGTGCATGACCAACGGGTAGTGCTCGCCGATCGCGTCGAGGTAGTACAACGCCTTGCCGCCCTCGACCAGATAATTCTCGGAGAGCACCTCGAACCAATCGACCGGCGGCCGGTGTTCGAGAATCTCCTGATAGTACTCACTGCGTAAACCCAGGCCATAGCCGAGGCAGGTTGTCGCTGGCTGCATGCTCAACTCCACATCGATCAATGGCTGCGGTGGCCTGCACCAGGCCACCGCCCACCGACTTATTCGCCGACTTTACCGCCGGCAGCATTGCACTCGGCCAGGGTGGTGGCCTTGAAGCCATGGCCCTTGCAGACAGCCTGACCTTTGCAGGCGTTTTCTGCGGTCTTGCAATCGTTCTGGCCCTTGCAGCCATTGATGCCGTAGCAATGCACCTTGGCTTCTTCGGCCACCACCTGGGTCGACAAGCTGGCGAACAAGCCGGCGGCGGCCAGGGCCAATGCTGCGCCAGTCATGCTTACGGTGTTTTTAGCGTTCATGGGTAAATCCTCGACTCTGTGGGGTGGGGTCGTCGGCGGGCCTGAATCATTCAGTGCCGACACCTCACTAGAGCCAATGGCCCGTCTGGCGTTACACGCTGGGGAAAAATATTTTCCACGTTCTGCACGACCACGCGCCGCGGCCAGTACCGCTCAATCGGGGTATTCTGTACGCCCTGATTCAGCCGTACCCCGCCTATGTTGCTGCTCTCCAATAACGTGCACCTGCCCGACAGCGAGATAGAGCTGAGCGCCATTCGCGCCCAGGGTGCCGGCGGGCAGAACGTCAACAAGGTCTCCAGCGCCGTGCACCTGCGCTTCGATATCCAGGCGTCGTCCTTGCCGCCGTTCTACAAGGAGCGTCTGCTGGCCCTGCGCGACCAGCGCATCACCAGCGATGGCGTGATCATCATCAAGGCCCAGCAATACCGCACCCAGGAACAGAATCGCAGCGACGCCCTGGAGCGCTTGAAAGAGCTGATTCTGGCGGCGATCAAAGTAGAAAAAGCGCGGCGGCCCACCAAGCCGACCCTCGGCTCGAAGAAGCGCCGCCTGGAAGGCAAAAGCCAGCGCGGCAGCATCAAGGCCGGACGCGGCAAGGTCGACTACTGAGCAGGCGATAGACAGGTCATCGGTATTTCCGTAGCGTGGTTTGCAGCTCCGGCGCCTGCCGTGAGCAGCGCCTGTCAGAGAGGAACTACGCCATGAAAGCTGCTCTGTATCTGCCCTTGCTCGCCCTGCTGGCCGGTTGCGCCGGCAACACCAACCCCTACCGCGACAACTGCGCCAACCAACTGGACGCCGCCTGGCGTGAATCCGATATCGCCAAGGCCGAAGGCTTTGCCGGCAGCGTCAGCTACAGCAAGGCCATCTCCCTACTGACCGCCGCCAAGACCCAGCAACAGTTCGAGGCGTTTGAAGGCTGCGCCCAGAAGGCGGAAAAAGCGCGCTTTTATATTCGCGAGTCCCGCGCCGGGCGTTGATGCACCTCAGGTTGAATGCCCAGGATCGAGGCCCTGACTTTACCCAGCCGGGGCAGTGCCACTGTGCCGGTTTGCGCCGTGCAAATGGTCGCGATCGCCAGCCGACAAAGGGTAAAAAAATACTTGCCGGGCATCTTTCCGTGGGGGGCCAGTGCGTGAATAATGCGCGGCCAAGGTGTTCAGTAAAACAAGACGGTACATTAAATATATCAAACGCCTTTTGACTCTTAAGTGAGGTGACAACCCCCATGCCACAGCGCATTTGCATCCTGGAAACCGATAATCTTCGCCCGGAACTGGTCGACCAGTACAAAGGCTACGGCCACATGTTCCAGCAACTCTTTGCCACCCAACCGATTGCGGCAGAGTTTGAGGTTTACAACGTGGTCAAGGGTGAATACCCGCCCGAGGACCGACGTTACGATGCATACCTGATCACCGGCAGCAAAGCCGACTCGTTCGGCAGTGACCCGTGGATCGAGGCCCTGCGTGGCTATGTGCTCAAGCTCTACCAGCGTGGCGACAAGCTGCTCGGCGTGTGCTTCGGTCACCAGTTGCTGGCCCTGTTGCTGGGCGGCAAGACCGAGCGCGCCAGCCAGGGCTGGGGCATGGGTATTCACCGCTACCAGGTGACGCAGAAACCCAGCTGGATGACCCCGCAGACCGACACCCTGGACATGATGATCTGGCACCAGGACCAGGTGACCGAGCTACCGCAAGGCGCCACCCTGCTGGCCTCCAGCGAGTTCTGTCCGAATGCGGCCTACGCCATCGGCGATCAGGTGCTGTGCTTCCAGGGCCACCCGGAGTTTTTCCACGACTACTCCCGCGACCTGCTGGTATTGCGCCGGCATGCCTATGAGTCGAGCCTCTACCAAAGCGCCATCGACAGCCTCGACCAAGCCCACCAGGGCAGCGCCGTGGCGGAGTGGATGATGCGTTTTATCACCCAGGGCAAGGCCGCCTGATCCAAGTCCGCGCCAACGATTGAAGGCCCCGCGCTTGGCAGTCCAGGCGCGGCTGGCTTATAACGGCGGTTACCCGACCTAGGATGACCGCCATGCTCGAACTGCGCCCCAGCTGTGAACACTGCAACCAGGCCTTGCCCCCAGCGGCCGAGGACGCCCGCATCTGCAGTTTCGAATGCACCTTCTGCGCCGCCTGCGTGACCCTGCTGGAGAACGTGTGTCCGAATTGCGGCGGCGGTTTCAGCCCGCGGCCGATTCGCCCAGCCCGCAACCACAAGGGCGACAATTGCACCGCCCACTACCCGCCAAGCAACACGGTCAAACACCGGCCGGTGGACCTGGCCGCGCACGCCCTGTTCGCCGCGCGCCTGCGGCAGATTGCGCCTAACGCGCGCTAAGCTGATTGCGACCAATCAAAGCTGTCGATTCAACTCACAGCCCCTGCGTCTTTGACTGCGATCACCAGAGCAATGAAACCTGTCGGAGCTCGTCTCAAACTGGAAAATAATCGCAGCCGAAACAAAAAAACCTGTCGACTCGTGCCAATCCTGGCCTAGCTGCAAGCAGCACTACTATTTTTTCGGCTTAGGTATCAGAGTCATAAAGTTCGCGGCTAGCTCTTCATCACTCGCCTGAGGAGCGACCATTCGAACTGGCACCTTTTTCCTCTGCTGGACTCCTCCTGGATCGGTCGATTTCAATGTGTCTCTCTCAGCAACCGTCAAGGAGGCCTCTACGACTTTTGCCTCCATCTGGAGAGCCCGCTTCTCCTTAAAAGCACTTACCACATTGGCCATGTAGCTATGTGGTGCATCTAGCGGACAAATCAGATCTGGCCTTAGGCGGCCGGGCATGCTTCCCGTTGCTGCAAAACTTTTCAACTGCTTTACGTCTTCTCTATTTAAAGCATAGGACGATGACAAAGAGGCTTTTACAATGTCACCAATAAGCACGTGGTTTCTTCCGGATAAACGGGCCTCTAAATATGACAAACTTAATAGTTGCACGACCAAGCGCT
>JAIERF010000042.1 GCA_019747075.1 Pseudomonadaceae bacterium | reverse complement strand
TGGCCGCGAGCAGGGCGGTAAGGCTAAGCAGGAGACGGGGGCTCATGGGAGCTTCCTCTGACAGTGAAGGTAGGCAGAGGTTAGGTGTTACTAATCTAATTAATAATGATTCGCGTCAATTCTGGCTAATTTAATCAGCCGTGACCCACGCCGGAGCCTGTGACGCCGATAAGCGTGGCAACGTGGGTTGTTTGATTGCCGCACATATCCGAGATTTTCCCTGGGTTTGCAGGATTTCTGGCGTGAAAGTGCCTGGCGTAACCGTTAGTCTTGGCGCCGATTCTGCGAGCCGGGTTGCAGCGTTTGACCCCTCGCCATGACCTCTTCGCGGTAAACGGAAAACGGAGCTTCCATGCAAAAGATTCAGGGACTGATCGAAAACGTCGAGCGCGTCATCGTCGGCAAACGTGCGGTGATCGAACTGGCCGTAGTGGCGCTGCTGTGCCGGGGCCATGTGCTGCTGGAAGATGTGCCCGGCACCGGCAAGACAATGCTGGCGCGGGCCCTGGCCCGTTCGGTCGCGGTTGATATGAAGCGCATCCAGTGCACCCCGGATCTGTTGCCGTCGGACATCACCGGCGTGCCGATTTTCAACCAGAAAACCAGCGAGTTCGAGTTCCGTCCGGGGCCGGTCTTCACCCATGTGCTGCTGGCGGACGAGATCAACCGGGCCACGCCCCGCGCCCAGTCGGCGCTTCTGGAGTGCATGGAAGAGTTCCGCGTCAGCGTGGATGGCATCACCTACGACCTGCCCAAGACCTTTATGGTCCTGGCGACGCAGAACCCCATCGATATGGCCGGCACTTACACCCTGCCGGAAGCCCAGCTTGACCGCTTCTTCGTGCGCCTTTCGGTGGGCTATCCGAGCCTGGACGATGAGCTGCGCATTCTCGCGGCCCAGGCGCAGAAGCATCCAATTGATTTGCTGCAGCCAGTGATTTCCGAAGCCGAGGTGCTAGCGGCGCGTGAGGCCGTCAAGGCCGTGCACGTCAGTCCCGAGGTGGCGCGCTATGCGGCCAGTATCACGGCGGCGACGCGCAGCCATGCCGACTTGCGGCTGGGCGCCAGTACTCGCGGCACCCTGGCGCTGGTGCGCGGCGCCCAGGGCCTGGCATACCTGCGCGGACGTGAATTTGTCAGCCCTGATCTGGTCAAGGCGATGGCCGAGCCGGTACTGGCTCACCGCCTGATCGTACGACCGCAGGCCACCGCCATGGGCCAGACGGCGCGGGCGATTCTCGCGTCGATCATGGAGCAGGTGCTGCCGCCGGTTTGAGTGCTCTGCTTCAACCATTCGAGTCCACGGTTGTACGCATACGCTGAGAGCATCATGACCGACACGCCTGTTGCATCGCTGTCTGCCTTTTGGGCGCGACACGCCACCCTGTTGATTTTGGCCAGCCTGACCCTGGTGGCCTATATCGCCGCCATCAGTCGCTTGCAGGCGTTGCCTTGGGCCATCGCCGCGCTGCTTAGCGCGACTGTGCTGACCGGCGTATTACTGCCCGGTTGGCTGGTGCGGCACTTGTCCGTCTCCCGTCGAGGGCCGTCGCGGGCCACCGAGGGCGAGACGATCCATTTTGCCGTCGAAATTGAGAATCGTGGCCTGCTGCCACGCTTTATGGTCGAGTTGGTCGACCATCTGCCGTTTCTAGAGGCCGGCCAGGCGGCGAACGCGCGGGGCGAGAAAAAGCTGGGTTTGCTGGCCTATGTGCCGGGCGGCAGCCGCCGGCGCTTCGAGGTGGCGCTGCGTTGTGAGCAGCGCGGTTTGTATCAGCTGGGGCCGGTGGGGCTGGCCTCCAGTTTCCCCTTGGGGTTGACCGAGGCGCGTCAGTTGCGTGCCGGCAGTGAGCAGAGCCTGACCATCTATCCGGCGGTATTCCCCATTGTCGAGCTGCCGTTACACGGTTCACCCAGCCAGATTCACCGGGGCAGTTATCTGCTCCCGGAACACGCCGGCAGCGCCGAGTTTTCCGGGCTGCGCGAGTACCGCCGCGGCGACAATCCACGCCATGTGCACTGGCCGACCACCGCGCGCCTGAACCAGCTGATGATCAAGGAGTTCGAGCCGCTGGCCTCGGCGTGCCTGTATCTGGTTCTCGATCAGGCGCGCGATGCCAACGTCGGCCAGGGCCGTCAGGCCAGCTTTGAATATGCCGTGCGCATCGCCGCGTCGATGGCCAAGTTTGCCTGCGCCAACAATATTCCGACGCGTCTCTTCGGTGAGGGTCGGGCGCCGCTGTATCAGCCGGCCGGCACCGGGCAGGGGCATTATCAGCAACTGCTGGATGAGTGCGCGGTGGTGGCGGCGGACGGGGTGACGCCTTATGCGGCGGTATTGCACAGGGTGGCGCTGGACTGTCAGCGCGGCGAGACCGTGGTGCTGTTTATCAGCGAACCCAAGGCACGCCTGGCGGAAACCCTGAAGGCGGTGGCGGTGTTGCGGGCGGCCGGCGTCAACGTGCTGGCCATGGTGTTTGCGCGCAAAACCTTCGGTAAAACCACGCGCGCCTACGATGATTCGACGGCTGAAGCCATGGCCGGTTTACTGGACCTGGGCGCCATTTGCCTGGAGATCAAGGCAGGCGCGGACCTGCTGAGGTTATTCAATTCATGAAAGCGACTCGCTCTCCGGCACTGAGCTATTTCCCTGTGTATGTGGGCCTGTTCGCGGCGCTGACCCTGGCCGCGATCTGTAATTCCTTTCTCGATATCCAGTACGGTGCCTTTCGTTTCGAGGCGCTGCTGTGGTCGCTGCTGTTCGCCTTTACCCTCTGGATTGGCTGGCGCCAGCAGGGTGAGGTCAGCGCTGGTGGCAAGAAGGCGCAGAAGGTGGTGCTGGTTGTCGGCCTGTTGCTGACGGTGGTGCTGTTTATCCCTATGTGGCGTTTTCCCCGTGCGGGGCTGGCCATGTTGCTGATGCTGCAGGCCGCGCAGAACTGCGTGACGGTGACGCGCCGCCAGCTGTACCTGGGGTTGCTGGTGTCCCTGGTGGCGGTGATGTTTGCCGCCTCCCACTACCGCGCCGACTGGACCATGTTGTTCTATCTGCTGCCCTATATCGTCGCGGTGGTGTTCTCGCTGGTGGGCGAGCAGATCAACCGACGTACCGACGAAGTTCGCCGTGAGGGCCTGAAGATTGGCGTGGCCGGTGGCCAGGGCGCGGCGATTGCCTTCGCTACTGCGCTGATCCTGCTGAACGGGGCATTGCTCTACAGCCTGACACCTCAGGTGAGCTGGCCCAGCTGGTTCTGGAGCTATGGCCAGCCGGGTCATCTGGGCAAATTGGGCGGTTCGCCGGGTTTCCAGCCTGGTCAGTCGGGTGATGGCAGCGCTAATCAGAGCACGAGCGGCAGTGGCCAGGGCCAAGGGGCTGATGGCGAAGGCATGTCGGGTTCTGGGCTTTCGATTGCCGATATGCGCGAAGCGGCCCGGCGACCGGGCATGCCAGGCTGGCAGGCGAGCAGTATCAATGCCCTGGCCGATATGGCCGAAGGCATCGGCCAGGTCATGCAGCCCGTGCGCTTGCACCTGAGCGAGTTGTGGGACGCGCTCAAGGCGTGGTTAAAACAGCATCAGCAGGCGCTGGTTCTGTCGTTGCTGGCCCTGCTGGCGTTGGCCCTGCTGCTCGGAGCCTGGAAATTCGGCAAGGAGCTGCGCCTGACGGTCTGGCTGCGGGCGCAGCTCGATTACCTCTGGTTGGTGCATGGCAGCGGGTTAACCGGGGCCAAGCCCACGGCAACTGACTATTACGCGGCGATGCAGCGGCTGTTTGATCTGCATGAGCATGCGCGCCCGGCGAGTGCCAATGCCCGCGAGTACCTGGCCAGCCTGAGCCTGCACTTTCGCCACCTCTCCGAGGATGTCCAGCAGTTCACCCTGTTGTTCGAAAAGGCCCGCTACGGCAACCAGGCGCTGACGCCAGCGGAGTTGGCGCAGATGGGGGCAATCTACCAGCGCTTGTATCGCCAGGCTGACGTTCTCAACAGCCTCAATGTACCGCTGGGCAAACGCCGCATGAGCGGCGGTTGAGCAAGTGGCGCGGCAGTGCTCAAACGTTGTCGCGCCATAGGCTCCTGACGCCCGTTCAAGCGCCAGCGCCTATCAGCTCTGCAAGGAGGGCGCTGGGCTCAGGTTTTAAGGGGGCTGTGTCTATATCTGGGCTTTTATGGCCAGTGAAATAGCCTGAAAACCCTAGTGCACTTATTGAATTGCACCAAAAAGATACATAAAAACGACATTGTGCGCTGTTTTGAGGCGTTTGTGGCTGTTAGAGTGCGCGTCACTTTTTGCCCTCACTTCAAGTTACTGTGCTTACAGAGGCCTCTCCAATGTCCGAATCTGTCGACCTTTTCCTCTCCCGCCTGAAGCAGCGCGATCCCGATCAGCCCGAGTTCCACCAGGCCGTGGAAGAGGTGCTGCGCTCGCTGTGGCCGTTCCTCGAAGCCAACCCGCGCTACCTGCAGGCCGGCATCGTCGAGCGCATGGTCGAGCCGGAGCGGGCCATCCTGTTCCGCGTGTCCTGGGTCGACGATGCCGGGCGGGTGCAGGTCAACCGCGGCTACCGCGTGCAGATGAGCAGTGCCATCGGCCCGTACAAGGGCGGCCTGCGCTTCCACCCCTCGGTCAACCTCGGCGTGCTCAAGTTCCTCGCCTTCGAACAGGTATTCAAGAACTCGCTGACCTCGCTGCCCATGGGCGGCGGCAAGGGCGGCTCGGACTTCGACCCCAAGGGCAAGAGCGACAACGAAGTGATGCGCTTCTGCCAGGCCTTCATGAGCGAGCTGTACCGCCACATCGGCGCCGACCTCGACGTGCCGGCCGGTGACATCGGCGTCGGCGGCCGCGAGATCGGCTACCTGTTCGGCCAGTACAAGCGCCTGTCCAACGAGTTCACCTCGGTGCTGACCGGCAAGGGCATCACCTACGGCGGCAGCCTGATCCGTCCGGAAGCCACCGGCTACGGCTGCGTGTACTTCGCCCAGGAAATGCTCAAGCGCATTGAGCGCGGCTTCGAAGGCCGGCGCGTGGCCATTTCCGGTTCCGGCAACGTGGCCCAGTACGCCGCGCAGAAGGTCATGGAGCTAGGTGGCCTGGTGGTGTCGCTGTCGGACTCCGAAGGCACCCTGCACACCCCGGACGGCCTAAGCGCAGAGCAGTGGCAGTACCTGATGGAGCTGAAGAACGTGCGCCGTGGTCGCCTCAGCGAGATGGCCGCGCAGTTCCGGCTGAACTTCCTGCCTGGCCAGCGCCCGTGGCACCTGCCATGCGACATCGCCCTGCCGTGCGCCACGCAGAACGAGCTGGATGCCGAGGATGCACGCTCCCTGCTGAAGAACGGCTGCTTCTGCGTGGCCGAAGGCGCCAACATGCCGTCGACCCTGGAGGCGGTCGACCTGTTCATCGAGGCCGGCATCTGCTTCGCCCCGGGCAAGGCCTCCAACGCCGGCGGCGTGGCCACCAGCGGCCTGGAGATGAGCCAGAACGCCATGCGCCTGAACTGGACTGCCGGTGAAGTGGACCAGCGCTTGCACAGCATCATGCAGAGCATCCACAACGCCTGCGTGCACTACGGCGAGGAAAACGGCCGGATCAACTACGTCAAGGGCGCCAACATCGCGGGCTTCGTCAAGGTTGCCGACGCCATGCTGGCGCAAGGCGTGGTCTGATCTAACGCGCCGGTTTTACGCCTGACGAAAAAGCCCGTACTGCAAAGTGCGGGCTTTTTGCCGTCTGCGCCGGCGAGCCGCTTAAGGTGTCACGCCCAGCCGCCGCGCGACCTCGCTATCGAGATTCGCCATAAAGCCTTCAACCTCACGGGTGTAGGCGTTGTCGGCGCCCAGGTCCTGGTTGATGGCTTTGTGGCTGCGGTCCTGGCTGAGCAGTTGGGCGTTAACGCCGAG
>JAIERF010000048.1 GCA_019747075.1 Pseudomonadaceae bacterium | reverse complement strand
GAACCGCCGTATACGGAACCGTACGTACGGTGGTGTGAGAGGACGGCGGATGTAAATCCGCCTCCTACTCGATCCGCAGTATGTTGCTCCCCCCTCGATCAAGGATGATCGCCATGCCCTCGCCGTCGCCGGCTATTTCCCCTGCTGAACTGGAAGCCCGCTTGCGCCTGCACAGCTTGCCGCAATTGGGCCCGCGGCGATTTCGCCGGTTGCTGGAGGCCTTTAGCAGTGCCTCGGCGGCCCTCAGTGCGCCGGCTACGGCCTGGCGCGCGCTGGGTTTGCCGGCGTGCTGCGCCGAGGCCCGGCGCAGCAGTGCGGTGCGCGAACAGGCGGCCGCGGCGTTGCTCTGGCTGGAGCAGCCGCAGCAACAGCTGCTGATGTGGGATGAGCCGACCTACCCCGCGCTGCTGGCGGAACTGGATGATGCTCCGCCGCTGCTGTTTGTCGCCGGCACGGCCAGCATTCTCGAACTGCCGCAGTTGGCTGTGGTCGGCAGTCGGCACGCCTCGCGGCCGGGCCTGGATACCGCCCAGGCGTTTGCCCGCAGCCTGGCTCAGGGTGGCTTTGTCATCACCAGCGGTTTGGCGCTGGGGATCGATGGTGCGGCTCATCAAGGCGCGCTGGATGTGGCGGGCAAGACCGTGGCTGTGCTCGGCACCGGCCTGCAGTGCCTGTATCCGCAGCGCCATCGGCGCCTGGCCGCCAGCATTGTCGAGCAAGGCGGTGCTCTGGTCTCGGAGCTGCCGCTGGACTGCCCACCCCAGGCCAGCAACTTCCCGCGGCGTAACCGGATCATCAGCGGTTTGTCGTTGGGTGTGCTGGTGGTGGAGGCCAGCCCTTCCAGTGGTTCGCTGATTACCGCGCGTCTGGCCGCCGAACAGGGGCGCGAGGTGTATGCCATTCCCGGCTCGATTCACCATCCCGGTGCCCGTGGCTGTCATCAACTGATTCGCGATGGCGCCACCCTGGTGGAAACCGTCGATGACATTCTCCAGGCCCTGCGCGGCTGGCAGCAGCCGGCGCCCGCCGTTGAGCACAGTGCGCCAATCGCCCACCCGCTGTTAGCTCTGCTGCACGCCGCGCCCCACAGCAGTGAAGGGCTGGCGGCAGCGCTGGGTTGGCCGTTGCCCGAGGTCCTGGCGGCGTTGACCGAGCTGGAGCTGGACGGTCTGGTGTGTAATCAGGCCGGTCGCTGGCTGGGCCGTAGCGGTTAGCCCCGGTACACTGCGTCGCAGTTTTTATTGGGGTGTAATGCGATGGTCAGTAGTTGGCGCGTGCAGCAAATGGCGCAAGTGGTTCGCCGTGGCGGGGTGATTGCCTACCCGACTGAAGCGGTCTGGGGGCTGGGCTGCGACCCGTGGGACAGCACTGCGGTGTTTCGCCTGTTGGCGTTGAAACAACGGCCGATGAGCAAGGGTCTGATCCTGGTGGCGGACAACATTCGCCAGTTCGACTTCCTCCTCGCCGACCTGCCGCAGGTCTGGCAGGACCAACTGGCCAGCACCTGGCCGGGACCGACCACCTGGCTGGTGCCGCACCAGAACCGCCTGCCCGAGTGGATTACCGGCGGTCATCCAGGCGTGGCCATCCGGGTCAGCGATCATCCGCTGGTGCGCGACCTGTGCGCCCTCACCGGCCCGCTGGTGTCGACCTCGGCCAATCCCAGCGGCCGCCCGCCGGCCCTCAGCCGTCTGCGCATTGAGCAGTATTTCGCCGGGCAACTGGATGGCGTGCTGGATGGTCGCCTCGGTGGGCGCAAGAACCCCAGCCAGATTCGCGACCTGCTCAGTGGCGCCCAGGTGCGCTCCGCCTGAGTCGCGATCAGTGCTTTTGGCTTGATCCGCGTCAGCAGCGGCGGCGCCCGGCAGAGTGCTATGCTTGCCGCCCCGCGCCGCCAGCCCAGGTAATGCGAGGCCTGCAGCCTCGCCGGCAAGACCATTGAATTCCCGCGCTGCCCGCCAGCGCGACCACAAGGTGACCCCCGTGAGTGATCGCACCGAGGCCGTGAAGGCTTACCTGCTCGACCTGCAAGAGCGCATTTGTGCCGCCTTGGCTGCTGAAGATGGCAGCAAGAGCTTCTTTGAAGACAGCTGGCAGCGTCCCGGTGGCGGCGGTGGTCGTACCCGCGTGATGGAAAACGGCGCGCTGATCGAAAAGGGCGGGGTCAACTTTTCCCATGTGTTCGGTGATGCGCTGCCGCCATCCGCCAGCGCCCATCGGCCGGAACTGGCCGGTCGCGGCTTCGAAGCTCTTGGCGTATCGCTGGTGATCCACCCGCACAACCCCCATGTGCCGACCTCCCACGCCAACGTGCGTTTCTTCAGCGCCGAGAAGGCGGGCGAAGAGCCGGTCTGGTGGTTTGGCGGCGGCTTCGACCTGACCCCCTATTACGGCCATGCAGAAGACTGCGTGCACTGGCATCGGGTTGCCGAGCAGGCCTGTGCGCCCTTTGGTGCCGACGTCTACCCGAAATACAAAGCCTGGTGTGACCGCTACTTCCACCTCAAGCACCGCGGCGAGCCGCGCGGCATCGGCGGGCTGTTCTTCGATGACCTTAACGAGTGGGACTTCGACACCTGCTTCGCCTTTATCCGCGCCATCGGCGATGCCTACATCGACGCCTACCTGCCGATTGTGCGCACGCGCAAGAACACCCCGTACACCGAGCAGCAGCGCGAGTTCCAGGCGTACCGCCGCGGCCGTTATGTCGAGTTCAACCTGGTGTTCGATCGCGGCACCCTGTTCGGTCTGCAGTCCGGCGGGCGTACCGAATCGATCCTCATGTCGCTGCCGCCGCAAGTGCGCTGGGGCTACGACTGGCACCCTGCGCCAGGCAGCGAGGAAGCACGCCTGACCGAGTACTTCCTGCAGGATCGTGATTGGCTGGGCGAGGCGGCGCGTTGATGGACCGCTACGGCGTCTTCGGCAACCCCATCGGCCACAGCAAGTCGCCTCTGATCCATCGCCTGTTTGCCGCGCAGACCAGCCAGCAGCTGAGCTACGAGCCCTTGCTGGCGCCGCTGGAGGATTTCGTCGGGTTTGCCCGGGCTTTTTTTGTCGAAGGCCGCGGTGCCAACGTCACCGTGCCGTTCAAGGAGCAGGCCCTGCGCCTGGCCGATCAACTCAGCGCCCGCGCCCAGCGTGCCGGTGCGGTGAATACCCTGAAGAAACTCGACGATGGCCGTCTGCTCGGTGACAACACCGACGGCAGCGGCCTGGTGCGCGACCTGCTCGACAACGCCGGCGTCAGCCTGGGCGGCAAGCGCATCCTGTTGCTGGGCGCCGGTGGGGCCGTGCGAGGCGTGCTTGAGCCGCTGTTGGCACAAGGGCCGGCGGCACTGGTGATTGCCAATCGCACGGTGGCCAAAGCCGAGCAACTGGTGCACGAATTTGCCGACCTGGGGCCACTGGCGGCCAGCGGCTTTGACTGGATCGATGCGCCGGTGGACCTGATCATCAACGGCACCTCGGCCAGCCTGGCCGGCGAACTGCCGCCGATTGCACCGGGCCTGATCGCCCCCGGTCATACGGTCTGCTACGACATGATGTACGCCAAGGAACCGACCGCCTTCAATCGCTGGGCCAGCGAGCACGGCGCGGCGCGCACCCTGGATGGCCTGGGCATGCTGGTGGAACAGGCGGCGGAAGCCTTTCACTTGTGGCGCGGCGTACGCCCGGACACGGCGCCGGTGTTGCAGCACCTGCGCGAGCTGCTGGCTCGGGGTTAGTCGCCGTTCGGCAATCTGCGTGCGGGATGATCTGCGTCTACCTTTGCTCTGACGGGCGGCGTACAAATGGTGGGTCAGCCATTGCGCGTCAGATGCGCCGCGTCATTCCAAGGAATCTGCCATGAGTGAAACCACCCCCTCCGCCGTTGTCACTGCGACCCAGGCTGTGCCTGCGGCGCCGCGTAGCGCCAAGCGTCCAGCCCGGCCGCGCAAGGCCGCTGCCGGTGACATTGCTCCGTCCCTGCAAGCCAGCAGCCTGGAACGTCATACGGTCAACGAGGCCGTTAGCGCCGCGCAACTGGCTTCTGGTGCGGCA
This sequence comes from Pseudomonadaceae bacterium, assembly GCA_019747075.1. Classification (GTDB taxonomy): domain Bacteria; phylum Pseudomonadota; class Gammaproteobacteria; order Pseudomonadales; family Pseudomonadaceae; genus Aquipseudomonas. Next base: position 1,833 of record JAIERF010000048.1, on the reverse strand, counting down.
ATGGAGGACATCCTCAGCCAGATCAAGCCCGGCGATACCGAGAGCATGCTCAAGACTCTGGAGGTCTTCATGTCCGGGCTGGCCGCCGATGATGCCCTGGCCCTGCGTAACCTGCTGCTCAGCCAGGAAAACGCCTTGCCGTTCAACCAGAAGCCCCTGCACCCCGACGATGAGCTGGCCGCGGACTGGCGCAACGGCGGCTACCCGTATAAAAACCTGATGTCGCGACGCAACTACGAGCGTGAGAAGTACCGCCTGCAGGTGGAGTTGCTCAAGTTGCAGGCCTGGGTCAAGGAGACCGGGCAGAAGGTGGTGATCCTCTTCGAAGGCCGCGACGCGGCCGGCAAGGGTGGCTCGATCAAGCGCTTTATGGAGCACCTCAACCCGCGTGGTGCGCATATTGTCGCCCTGGAAAAACCCAGCGAAGCCGAACGCGGCCAGTGGTACTTCCAGCGTTATGTGCAGCACCTGCCGACCTGCGGCGAAATCGTTATGTTCGACCGCTCCTGGTACAACCGCGCCGGGGTGGAGCGGGTCATGGGCTTCTGCTCGGACGAGGAGTACCTGGAGTTTATGCGTCAGGCGCCGGAGTTCGAGCGCATGCTGGCGCGTAACAACGTGCACCTGATCAAGTTCTGGTTTTCGGTCAGCCGTGACGAGCAGCGCCGGCGTTTCAAGGAGCGCGAGAAGCACCCGCTCAAGCAGTGGAAGCTCAGCCCCATTGACCTGGCTTCGCTGGACAAGTGGAACGACTACACCAAGGCCAAGGAGGCGATGTTCTTCTACACCGACACCGCCGATGCGCCCTGGACCGTGATCAAGTCCAACTGCAAGAAGCGCGCGCGGCTGAATGCCATGCGTTATGTGCTGCACAAGCTGCCGTACACCGGCAAGGACCTGAAGCACATCGGCAGTCTCGACCCGCTGATCGTCGGCCGCGCCAATGTGGTCTACGAACGTGGCGAACATCACACCGACATGCCGATCCTGTAACTGACCGGCGGCGCCGGTATACTGCGCCGCCCCTGTTCTTTTCCCGGTAGTGATGTCCGTGAATATTCGCCCAACCCTGGTTGCCCTGCTGTTCTCCGCCTCGACCCTGCTGGCCCCCGTGGCGCTGGCCACGAAAGCGCCCGCGCAGCAGGAGCTGGCCTCTGGCAGCGCCCTGCTGGTGGATCTGAAAACCAACGAAGTGTTGTACTCCAGCAACCCCGATTACGTGGTGCCGATCGCCTCGGTAACCAAGCTGATGACCGCGGTCGTGACCCTGGACGCCAAGCCGGCGATGGACCAGCAGTTGCCCATCGTGATCAAGGACGTCAAGGAGATGCGTGGGGTGTTCTCGCGCGTGCGGGTCGGCAGCGAGCTGAGCCGTCGCGACATGCTGCAACTGACCCTGATGTCTTCGGAAAACCGCGCCGCCGCCAGCCTGGCTCATCACTATCCGGGCGGCGTACCGGCCTTCGTCGCGGCGATGAATGCCAAGGCCAAGGCCCTGGGCATGACCCGCACCCACTACGTCGAGCCGACCGGCTTGTCCGAGCTCAACGTGTCTTCGGCCAACGACCTGCTCAAGCTGCTCAAAGCCAGCCAGCAGTACCCGTTGATCGGCCAGTTCAGCACCACCCGCGAGAAGACCCAGGCCCTGCACAAGCCCAACTACACCCTGGGCTTTCGCAACACCAATAGCCTGGTGCACAAGCCCAACTGGAGCATCCAGTTGACCAAGACCGGCTTTACCAACGCCGCTGGCCATTGCCTGGTGATGCGCACCCAGATGGCCAACCGCCAAGTGGCTTTTGTGGTGCTGGACGCCTTCGGCAAATACACCCA
>JAIERF010000034.1 GCA_019747075.1 Pseudomonadaceae bacterium | reverse complement strand
GGCGCGCCGATCATCCACCACCGGCGGGTGATGGGCGTTCTGGTGATCCAGCAAAAGGAGCGCCGCCAGTTCGACGAAGGCGAAGAGGCCTTCCTGGTCACCATGAGCGCGCAACTGGCCGGGGTTATTGCCCACGCCGAGGCCACCGGTTCGATCCGCGGTCTGGGTAAACAGGGCAAGGGCATTCAGGAAGCCAAGTTCGTCGGTGTGCCAGGTTCGCCGGGTGCCGCCGTGGGTACCGCCATGGTGCGTTTGCCCCCGGCTGATCTGGAAGTGGTGCCGGACAAGCCGGTCGACGATGTGGACGCCGAACAGGCGCTGTTCCATCGCGCGTTGGAAGCTGTGCGTACCGACATGCGCAACCTGTCGGCCAAGCTGGCCACCCAGCTGCGCCCGGAAGAACGGGCGCTGTTCGATGTCTACCTGATGATGCTCGAAGACGCTGCCCTGGCGGGCGAAGTCGAGCGCGTGATTGCCTCCGGGCAATGGGCCCAGGGCGCGCTGCGCCAGGTGGTCGGCGAGCACGTCAAACGCTTCGAGCTGATGGACGATGCTTATCTGCGTGAGCGCGCGTCCGATATCAAGGACCTCGGCCGCCGCCTGCTGGCTTACCTGCAGGAAGCCCGCGAAGAAACCCTGGTCTACCCGGACAACACCATCCTGGTCAGCGAAGAGCTGTCACCGGCGATGCTCGGCGAAGTGCCGGAAGGCAAGCTGGTGGGCCTGGTCTCGGTGCTCGGTTCGGGCAACTCTCACGTAGCGATTCTGGCCCGCGCCATGGGCATTCCCACGGTCATGGGCGTGGTCGATCTGCCGTATTCGAAGATCGACGGCATCCAGCTGATCGTCGATGGCTACCACGGCGAAGTCTTCACCAACCCCTCGGCCGAATTGTCGCGCCAGTACAGCGCGGTGGTCGAGGAAGAGCGCCAGCTGGTCAAAGGCCTGGAAGCGCTGCGTGAGTTGCCGTGCGAAACCCTCGACGGCCACCGTATGCCGCTGTGGGTTAACACCGGCCTGCTGGCCGATGTAAAGCGCGCGCAGGAGCGCGGCGCCGAGGGCGTTGGCCTGTACCGCACCGAAGTGCCGTTCATGATGAACGAGCGTTTTCCCAGCGAAAAAGAGCAGGCCAAGATCTACCGCGAACAACTGGCGGCCTTCCATCCGCTGCCGGTAACCATGCGCAGCCTGGATATCGGTGGCGACAAGTCGCTGCCGTATTTCCCGATCAAGGAAAGCAACCCGTTCCTCGGTTGGCGCGGCATCCGCGTGACCCTCGATCACCCGGAAATCTTTCTGGTACAGACCCGCGCCATGCTCAAGGCCAGCGAGGGGTTGGATAACCTGCGCATTTTGCTTCCGATGATTTCCGGCACCCACGAGCTGGAAGAGGCGCTGCATCTGATCCACCGCGCCTGGGGAGAGGTGCGCGACGAGGGCGTGGACATTCCCATGCCGCCGGTTGGGGTGATGATCGAAGTGCCTGCGGCGGTCTATCAGATCCGCGAGCTGGCCCGTCAGGTGGACTTTATCTCGGTCGGTTCCAACGACTTGACCCAGTATCTGCTGGCCGTCGATCGCAACAACCCACGGGTCGCCGACCTCTACGACTTCCTCCATCCGGCGGTGTTGCAGGCGCTGAAGCTGGTCGTCGATGGCGCCCACGCCGAAGGCAAACCGGTGAGCATCTGCGGCGAAATGGCTGGTGATCCGTCGGCGGCGGTGCTGCTGATGGCCATGGGCTTCGACAGCCTGTCGATGAACGCCACCAACCTGCCCAAGGTGAAATGGCTGCTGCGCCAGATCAGCCTGAGCAAGGCCCGCGAACTGTTGGCGCAACTGTTGCGCATCGACAACCCGCAGGTTATCCACAGCTCCCTCGACCTGGCCCTGCGCAACCTTGGTCTGGCGCGAGTGATCAATCCGGCGGCAACCATTCAGGCATGAGCCAGACGCCGCTGGTCCTGCAGCCGCTGGCGCAGTTGCAGGTGGCGGCGGCCAGCGCGCTGGTCTGCGCGGGCGATCTGCTCTACCTGCTGGCCGACGATGAGTTGCTGCTGCAGCGTTATGACCTCAACGGGGTGTTTATCGACCAGCAGCCCTTGCTGGCCGGCAGCCTGCCTAGCGCCGCCAAGGCGCGCAAACGCCTGAAACCCGACTTTGAAATGCTCTGCCAATTACCGGACGGCGCCCTGTTGGTCCTGGGTTCTGGCTCCACCGCCGCGCGTCGGCGGGGTGTGCTGTGGCAGGCCGGCGTGACGCGGGTGCTGGATTTGACGGCGCTGTACCTGGCCCTCGAAAGCCAGCTGCAGGACCTCAATCTGGAAGGTGCAGTGGTGCAGGGCGAGCACCTGTGGCTGGCCCAGCGCGGCAACAGCGCCGGCAGTATCAATGCGTTGATCCGCCTTGATCTGGCCACGTTGATGCAGCAGCTGGCGGGTGCTGGTCTGGATGCCGAGGTGTTGCGCGCTGTGCATGCCGTCGAGCTGGGCACCCTGCACGGCGTGCCGCTGAGCTTTACCGACCTGTGCCTGGATGCTCAGGGGCGCCTGCTGTTTGCGGCCGCTGCCGAGGCCACCAAGTCCAGTTACCACGACGGCGCCTGCCTCGGCAGCGTAGTGGGCTGCTGGCACGCCGGGCAGGTGCAAAGCCTGTGGCCGTTGGCTGGCGAGGCCAAGATCGAAGGCCTGTGCCGGGTCGCCGATGGCAGCCTGCGGCTGGTCAATGACCCCGACAGCCGCGAAGCCCGTTCATGGTTGTATCGTCTGGTCCTGCCGTAAACGCAGGCAGGTCTCGCCCAGCGCCACCCCGTCGGGGCCGAAGCGTCGTTCATGGATGTGTCGGCTGCCGTCGGCGTAGACCTTGACCAGGGTGCTGGCGCGGGTGCCGTAGCCGGGGCTGGCGATAAATACGCTGGACAACAAGCGCTCGATCTCTAGGCCTACGCCGGTCTCGGGCAGCTCGGTATCGGCTGCGCGCTGCGGGTCGGCGAGCAGGGCGAAGAGTGCTTCGTCGTCCGCTGACAGCGCCTGCTGTAGCCCATGGCGGGCGCGCAGCAGCTTTGGCCAGGGGCTGTCGAGGTCGGCATTGCTGACCCCGTAGACGCCGGCGGGCAGCGGTCGTGGCGCACCGCTGCGCGGGTTGTAGTGCCAGAGTTCCTTGTCGTTACCCAACAGCAGGTTGAAACCACTGAACTCACTCGCCTGTGGCGTCAGTTGGGCGAGAAACTCGGCCGGCGTCAGCGTGCTGGTGAGATAGCCCGCCGGCAGTTCCCCGCGCGAGCGTGGGCCTTGGGGGTGCCGCGGATCACGGATATTGGTCAGGGCAGCAAGCCGCCCATTGGGGCCGAGGCCCAGCCAGGTGCCGCCAGCTTGCAGGTCGCGGCCGGCATACACGCCCGGCTGGTCGTCCCAGTGGCCCAGAGGCTGGCTCGGGCGAGCATAGAATTCGTCGCGGTTGGCCGCCAGCAGCAGCGGCACCTCATGGCCGGGGCGCCAGGCGAAGACAATCAGGCACATGGCGCAGATCTCGGTAGGGAACACATTTCGATCCTAATCCTTCTCGCCAGACAAGTGCAGGCGGGTGTCGGCATCCGTTACCATGGCGGATTGTGCGGGAGGCACCGATGGACGTTGTGCAATATCTGCTGCTGTATCTTGTGCTTGGCGCCTGCGCCGGGGTGCTGGCCGGGCTGTTTGGCGTCGGTGGCGGGCTGATTATCGTGCCGGTGCTGGTGTTCAGCTTTGCCGCCCAGGGCTTTGCTCCGGAAGTGCTGACCCATCTGGCGGTCGGTACCTCGCTGGCGACCATTATTTTCACCTCGATCAATGCCGTGCTCGAACACCAGCGCAAGGGCGCGGTGCGCTGGGAACTGGTGCGCTGGATGACCGTTGGTATTTTGCTCGGTGCCGGGGTTGGTGCGCTAACCGCCGCCGCTATTCAGGGCCCCATGCTGCAGAAAATCATCGGTGTGTTCGCCCTGGTGATTGCCGTACAGATGGCCCTGGAGCTGAAACCCAAAGCTGGCGCCGCCGTGCCGGGACCGCTCGGCCTGAGCTTCGCGGGTGCGGTGATTGGCTGGGCCTCGGCGATTTTCGGGATCGGCGGTGGCTCCCTGAGCGTGCCGTTTTTAACCTGGCGCAGCGTGCCAATGCAGCAAGCGGTGGCCACGTCGTCGGCCTGCGGTTTGCCCATCGCCGCCGCCAGTGCCCTCAGTTTTATCCTGGTGGGCTGGCAGAACCCGCAGGTACCGGAGTGGAGCTTGGGCTTTGTCTACCTGCCCGCCATGGCCGGCATCGCCATCACCAGCATGTTTTTCGCCCGCTTTGGCGCGCGCCTGGCGCACAAGTTGTCGCCGCGCCTGCTCAAACGATTGTTCGCCTTGCTGCTATTCAGCGTGGGCCTGAGCTTTTTGCTTTAACTGTTTTTAAGGAGTCGCAATGCTGGCTTATCCGCAAATCGATCCGGTGGCCCTGGCCCTCGGCCCGCTGAAGATTCACTGGTACGGCCTGATGTACCTGATCGGCATCGGCAGCGCCTGGCTGCTGCTGTCGCGGCGTCTGTTTGCCTTCGACCCGAGTTGGAACAAGGACAAGCTCTCCGACCTGGTGTTCTGGTCGTCCATGGGTGTGGTGCTCGGCGGGCGCCTGGGCTATGTGCTGTTCTACGACTTCGCAGCCTATGTGCAGGACCCGTTGCTGATTTTGCAGGTGTGGAAGGGCGGCATGTCCTTTCACGGTGGCTTTATCGGCGTGATGCTGGCCAACCTGTGGTTCGGTCATCGTAACGGCAAGAGCTTCTTCCAGCTGATGGACTTTATCGCCCCCGTAGTGCCGCTGGGCTTGGGCGCCGGGCGCATCGGTAACTTCATCAATGCCGAGTTGTGGGGCAAAGCGACTGACCTGCCGTGGGCGATGGTGTTTCCTACCGACGCCGCGCAATTGGCGCGCCACCCGTCCCAGCTCTATCAATTCGCTCTGGAAGGCGTGGCGTTGTTTGCCATCCTCTGGCTGTATACCCGCAAGCCGCGGCCTACCATGGCGGTGTCGGGGATGTTTGCCCTGTGGTACGGGATCTTCCGTTTCGCTGTTGAATTTGTCCGCGTGCCGGACGCTCAGCTCGGTTATCTGGCCTTCAATTGGCTGACCATGGGCCAGGTGCTGTGCCTGCCGATGATCCTTGGCGGTATCGCTCTGATCGTTCTCGCCTACCGCCGTGCCCCGGCCGCCCAAGGAGCCGTGTAATGAAGCAATACCTCGACATGATGCGCCTGGTGCGTGACACCGGCACCTTCAAGGCTGACCGCACTGGCACCGGCACTTACAGTATTTTCGCCCATCAGATGCGCTTCAATCTGGCTGACGGCTTTCCGCTGGTGACCACCAAGAAGTGCCACCTGAAGTCGATCATTCACGAGCTGCTGTGGTTCCTCCAGGGCGACACCAACATCAAATACCTGAAGGACAACGGCGTCCGTATTTGGGACGAGTGGGCCGATGAAAACGGCGACCTCGGTCCAGTGTACGGCTACCAGTGGCGCAGCTGGCCGACCCCCAATGGCGGCTCGATCGACCAGATCAGTAACCTGATCGCGATGATCAAGAGCAACCCGGATTCGCGCCGCCTGATCGTCTCGGCCTGGAACCCTGCACTGGTCGAGCAAATGGCCCTGCCGCCGTGTCACGCGTTGTTTCAGTTCTATGTGGCTGACGGCAAACTCAGCTGCCAGCTGTATCAGCGCTCGGCCGACATTTTCCTTTTATGCCCCCTTATAGGAAGCGCACAGTACGTGAT
>JAIERF010000310.1 GCA_019747075.1 Pseudomonadaceae bacterium | reverse complement strand
CGTTACGAGAAAGCCCTGACCCCCGATGCGCCGCTGTGGACCGAGGTCAAGGCCTGGCTGAACGAGAAGATGCCGGCGGACCACCCCAAGTCGGCCATCGTGCACAACGATTACCGCTTCGATAACGTGATCCTCGATCCACGCGACCCGCAACGCATCATCGGCGTGCTGGATTGGGAGCTGACCACCCTTGGCGACCCGCTGATGGACCTGGGCAACACCCTGGCCTACTGGATCGAAGCCGGCGACCCGGCATCGGTACAGCTGATGCGCCGCCAGCCGAGCAATGCCCCCGGCATGCTCACCCGTCAGCAGTTTGCCGACTACTACGCCGAACGCGCGGGCATCGAAATCAAGAGCATCGACTTCTACTACACCTACGGCCTATTCCGCCTGGCCGGCATCGTGCAACAGATTTACTACCGCTTCTTCCATGGCCAGACCCAGGACAAGCGCTTTGCCCAGTTCGTGCAGATGAACAAACTGCTGGAGCAAATGAGCCTGCAGGTCATCAAAAAATCCAGCCTCTGACAGACCGTTGAAAAATGTAGGCAAGGCAGCCGAGACAAGGCGAAAACAGGCGAAGAAGCGGAGTTTACGAGCTGTAAATGAGCATTCTGAGCCTGTTTTTAACGCAGTATCGGCAACGTAGGTAATTTTTCAACGGCCTGCCAAGGCTCGCCGCTTAAGGCTCACGTTTAAGGAGAGAGTTGCATGTCCAAGACCAACCTGTTCGACCTCGATGGCAAGATCGCTTTCGTTTCCGGCGCTAGCCGCGGCATCGGCGAAGCCATCGCTAAATTGCTGGCCCAGCAAGGCGCCCACGTGATTGTCTCCAGCCGCAAGCTCGAAGGCTGCCAGGCCGTGGCTGACGCGATCATTGCCGAAGGTGGCAAGTCCACGGCGATTGCCTGCCATATCGGCGAAATGGAACAGATCCAGAGCGTGTTCGCGCAGATTCGTGAACAGTTCGGTCGCCTCGACATCCTGGTCAACAATGCGGCCACCAACCCGCAATTCTGCAACGTACTGGACACCGACCTGTCGGCCTTCCAGAAGACCGTCGACGTCAACATCCGCGGCTACTACTTCATGTCCATCGAAGGCGGCAAGCTGATGAAGGAAAGCGGCGGCGGCAGCATCATCAACGTCGCCTCGATCAACGGCGTCACCCCAGGCGAGTTCCAGGGCATCTACTCGGTGAGCAAGGCCGCCGTGATCAGCATGACCAAGGTTTTTGCCAAGGAATGCGCGCAGTTCGGCATCCGCTGCAACGCCCTGCTACCGGGCCTGACCGACACCAAGTTCGCCTCGGCCCTGACCAAGAACGACAGCATCCTCAACATCGCCCTGCAGCGCATTCCGCTCAAGCGCGTGGCGGACCCGAGCGAAATGGCCGGCGCCGTGCTGTACCTGGCAAGTTCCGCGTCCAGCTACACCACTGGTGTGGCGTTGAACGTCGATGGTGGCTTCTTGTCGTAAGCGTTTACCGGCACAAAAAAGGGGAGCCACTGGCTCCCCTTTTTTGTGCTGAACAACTACTGCCAGTCTTTCAACGCCTGGTCGGCGGCCTGGGTCATGGGCTGCGCCAGCAGGCCCGCCGGCGTCAAACTGACGGAGTACACCGCACCATCGGCCATCGGCAGGTAGGTGACACGCCGCGCCTGGGCATCCAGCAGAAACAGGTCATGCTGACCCACCCGCAACCAGCGCCACAGGTCGATGCCATAAGGACTCGCGCTCAACGCCACACGGGTGAACTGGGCCACATCCTGCTGTTCGATGGCGAGAAAACGCCCGGACACCTGCTCCAACCGATAACCCGGCTGCAGGCCAATCAGACCGGCCAGGCCCTTCCAGTGCAGCAGGCGCGCGTCCAGTTGCCAGAGATCGCCCTCTAGGGTGATCAGCCGCTCCTCGGCGCCTTGCAACAGGCTGACCTGGTAACGCTGCGGCCCCAGCGCCTGAAAACTCAGGGTCACCAGCGGCTTGCCCTCCGGCAACGGTTGGTAGCTGCGCACGTCATTGGCCACCAGGGCAATCAAGCCGGCCAGCGCCAGCAGCAGCAAGCCGGCACTGCCGCGCAACCAGCCCAGCAGCCAATCGCTGCGCCACAGGATACGGGCCGCCACCAGCAATGCCAGGAGCGCCAGCAGGGCAACCCCTACAGCCAGGCCGTCATACTGCATAGATCCAATTCCTTGTGGGCAAATTAGCCGGCATTATGCGCAACTCCCTTTGCTGCGGCCAAGCACGGCAGCGCGCAAACGCACACAGGTCGACTTTTTATGCCGTTCCCCTTTGAGTTGGCCGTAGATCCAGGTCTTTTGGCGATATTAGCCCTGGTGGCTTTTGTTGCCGGTTTTATCGATGCAATTGCCGGCGGCGGTGGCCTGCTGACCATCCCGGCCCTGCTGACTGCCGGCTTGCCGCCCCATCTGGTATTGGGCACCAACAAGCTGTGCGCCACCTTTGGCGCGGCCACCGCCAGCTATACCTTCTACCGCCGCCAACTGTTCGACCCCACCCTGTGGCGCAACGGTTTGCTGGGCACCGCGATTGGCGCATTGTTGGGCGCCAGCCTGGCCCATTGGCTGCCCGCCGCCTGGCTGAACCAGATGCTGCCCGTCGTGGTTTTTGCCTGCGGCCTGTACCTGCTGCTCAGTGGCCCGCCGCGTGTCGCCCCGGCGGTGGTGGCGGCCATTCCCCGTGGCCGGCAGTGGCCGCAAGGCCTGGCGCTGGGTTTCTATGATGGGGTGGCCGGCCCAGGCACGGGAGCCTTCTGGACCGTCAGCAATATGCTGCTCTACCCGCTGGACCTGCTGCGCGCCAGCGGCGTGGCCCGCAGCATGAATTTCGTCAGCAATGCCATGGCCCTGACTGTGTTTATCGTCCATGGCCAGGTGGCCTGGCTCCTGGGGATCTGCATGGGCCTGGCGTTGATGGCCGGCGCGTTTTTCGGCGCACGTACGGCGATCAAGGGCGGTAATCGGTTTATCCGCCCGGTATTCATTCTGGTGGTGCTGGCGTTGACGGCGCGGCTAGCCTGGCAGCATTGGTTCGGCATTGCCTAGACGGCGCGCCACATAGAGGTCGATCAGGTAGCGGGAGATGGAACGCGGTGGCGGCAGGCTCGGCAAGTTATCCAGGCTGAACCAGCGGGCGTCTTCGATTTCCTCTTCCTGCAGGACAATCTCGCCACCGGCGTATTCGGCGTGAAACCCGAGCATCAGCGAATGCGGGAAGGGCCAACCCTGGCTGGTCAGATACTGCAGGTTGCACACCTGCACACCCACTTCTTCCTGCACCTCACGGCGCACGCAGTCCTCGACCGACTCACCGGCTTCGACAAAGCCGGCCAGGGTGCTGTAGACGCCACTGGCAAAGCGCGTCGAACGGGCCAGCAGGACCTCATCGCCTCGGGTCACCAGCACAATCATGCTCGGCGACAGGCGCGGGTAATGCTGCAGGGAGCAGGCCGGGCAATGCATCGCCCGCTCGCCGGCAATATGCTGCATGGGCGCCCCGCAGCTGCCGCAAAAGCGGTGCTGGCGCGCCCAGGTGCCGATCTGGCTGGCATAACCGAGCATCTTGAAGGTGTCACTGTCGCCGTGCAGCATGAACTGGCGCAGCCCCTGCCAGGCACAGCCCTCGACGACAACCGGCTGTTGCAGTTCCAGCAGGTAGACCGCATCTGCACCAAAATGGCCAAGGCCATGTTCGGCCAGGATCGGCAAGTCCTGGCGCTTCAGCCATTCACGGGGAAACAGCACGCCATTGGCGTCGCCAAGAAACTGCTGCTGGCAGTGCACCACCGCCCAACCACCGGGCTGGCGCGCATCCAGCCAGGCCGGCTGCCAGCGGCTACTCATGCCGGGCTGAGGGCCACAGATGGCAGCACAATGCCCAGCGCCCGCACGCTTTCCGCCGCCAGATCGAGCACGCTTGGCTGGGTTTCCGGACGCAACACGGCGCCGCCTTCCAGGTAGTACTCAAGGCTGGTCAGGGCATCGGCCAGGGTTTCCAGCATCTGTTCGGAGGGCATCTGCTGGCTTTCCAGCATCTGCTTGTCGATGTACTCGGCGCAGGCGCCGACCAGCTGTGCCGCCCTTGGCTGATCGAGGAACCACAAGCCACCGCGAACCGCTTGCAGGGTGAAGGGGACATTGGCCAGGTGCAGCTTGTCACCGTTGGATTCGAGATAAGCGGTGATCGCCCGCTTGGCCATGGCCAAGCCACCCAGCGCCTCATCGATCACCACGATGCGCGCCTCATTGAGTTGGTGATTGGCAAACGACATGGCCTCATCACCTGGCTGGGCCACTGGCGGACGGCTGTCGTAACGACCGCCGCGTTCAAGGCTGGCGACCATGCTTTCCACATAGAGCACGGCGTCCGCCAGCTTGAGCAATTGTTCAGGCTCCACCGGCGCCTGGTCGATCCAGCCAGTCACCACCGGCAGTTGTGCCTGCAATGCATTGCCGGCCGAGGTCAGGCCGACCATGCCGAGGGTTTTCGCCAGCTTGCCCAGCAGGGCATGCAGATTGGCCAGGCCATCCGTACTGACGGTGCCACGCTCAATCAGGTCCAGTTGATCCTTGAGGCTACTGAGTTCCTCACGGATCGCCGAGGACAGCGAGCGCATGACCGCCTGACCGGGGCCGGCCAAGCGCTGATAGGCCTCCTCCAGCAGGTGATCGGTAAAGGGCAACGGCGTGATGCTGAACAGCTCGCGCACCTGGGTCGCGCGTGGGCCACGGCTGTCGGCCAGGGCCACCAGATACAGCAGCTCCTTGAGCAAGTGCCGCGGCGCTTCATAGTGAGCATTCAGCAACAGCTGCTTGAGCTCCCGATCCAGGCGCCCAAACAACGCCTTGCGCGCCTTGCGCGGCAACAACTGACCATCGGCCTGAGCCTCCAGCGCGGCGGCAGCCACCCAGCACAGGCGTGCGCGCGGGTCATTGCCCAGCAGGCCGTCGAGACGACTGATGGCGCGCGACATCAGCTTCAGGCTGGCAGCAATGTTCTGTTCGCGGATAAAACCGAGCAAACCCACCTGGTACATCTGCCGCAGGCGCTTGACCTCGGCGTTCCAGGCGTCACCGTTGAGGCTCGACGCCGCGCTGGCCGGGCGAGTCTGATCAAGGCGCACACTGAAGAAAAAGCTTTCCGGCAGCACCGGTTGAGCACCCGCCTGGCGCAGGTCGTTGATGGCCGGCAGCAGCAGTTCCGGCACTTCCTGACGATGGGCGTCGACGATTTCCAAGTAGCGGCGCAGCACATGCAAAGCATTGCTGACGGCCGACAACTGGCCATCGCGCTCACTGCCCGCCCCGGTGGGAATATCGGTGGCCTGTTGCAGTACTTCCTGAGCCAGCAGTTCAGCGCCTGCCAGCTCGATCAGCTTGAGGGTGCCGCGCACTTGCTGGAGGTTTTCGACTGCTTGCTGCAGCAAGCTGCCGTTCTCGCGCTCGGCAATAAAATGCTCAAGGCTCAGCTCGGCTTCATCCATGGTGGCGAACAACTCATCGCGCACCAAACTAAGGGATGTGGCTCCAGTAACCATTGGCCTAGTACGCCTCCCGCGCGGGGTCGTGCAGCAGTTGGCAGAGGTCTGGCGCCAGCGCCTTGCGGCACGTGGCTAACGGCTGAACACGGCTCGTACTGACACCCAGAGGGCGAAACAGTGAAGCCGATGGGGAGCAATCCTGGAAGACGTTGGTGGCGGACACAGCAGGCTTCCTCAGCAGAACTCTCTGCAGAAAATAGCGCCAAAGCGCATAGATC
>JAIERF010000160.1 GCA_019747075.1 Pseudomonadaceae bacterium | reverse complement strand
CACCCATAGGTACAACAGGCGATGCAGGGCACCAAAGACAAGACGGCGAAGTGGGGAGCGGGTCATACGAATTCTGCGACTGGTCTGAAGAAACGAGCATTTGCTCGGGGCCGCCAGTGTGAACCATCAATCGTTTTCGGGCAAAAGCATCTGCCGGCAGTGGGCGCCTTGATGGCTGTCATGGTGCCTGCCGAGTCTGGGGCGCGGCGCAACTTCCTGACTTTATTACGGTCTTGCATAGGCGCCGGCGGACTCCTTATAGTCCGCCGGCATTTTGCCGGCCTGTCTCGCCGGCCGCGCCAGGGCTGGCGCGGCGCGGGAGGGGCGTTGATCGCGTGGATAGAGACCATGATTGAAATACACAACCTGAGTAAACGTTTTGCTCAGCACACGGCTGTCGATAACCTGTCGTTTCAGGTGCAGGCGGGCGAGGTGCTGGGTTTTCTCGGCCCCAATGGCGCCGGTAAATCCACCACCATGAAGATGCTTAGCGGTTTTCTCGCCCCCAGCAGCGGGCGGGTGAGCATTTTCGGTTGCGATATTCAGCGACAAACCCTGCAGGCCCAGCGGCAGATCGGCTACCTGCCGGAAGGCGCGCCCTGCTATGGCGACATGACCGTGCGCGGCTTCCTCGGCTTTATTGCCGAAGTGCGGGGCTATCGCGGCGCCGAGAAGCACCAGCGGGTGGCCAAGGCCGTGGCCCAGCTGGAGCTGGATAAGGTGCTGGAGCAGTCCATCGACACCCTGTCGAAAGGTTTCAAGCGCCGCGTCGGCCTGGCCCAGGCGATTCTGCATGATCCGCGGGTGCTGATTCTCGATGAGCCCACCGACGGCCTCGACCCGAATCAGAAGCACCAGGTGCGCGGCCTGATCCAGAGCCTGGCGGCGGACAAGATCGTGATCATCTCCACCCATATTCTTGAAGAAGTGACCGCGGTGTGCACCCGCGCCCTGGTGATTGCCCACGGCAAGCGCGTGGCGGATGAAACCCCGCTGCAACTGCAGAGCCGTTCCCGTTACCACCAGGCCGTCACCCTGGTCAGCGACGGCGCCCTCGACCAAGCCGCATTGGCGGCCCTGCCGGGTGTTGCTGGCGTGGAAGAAAATGCCAACGAGCACAGCCTGACGGTGCTGGCGCAGCCCGGGCAGGTGATCTTTGCCCAGGTCAATCAGCTGATCCATGCCCGTGGTTGGCAGGTCAAGGAGCTGGACGTGGAGCGTGGTCGCCTGGATGAAGTGTTCCGCAGCCTGACCCGAGGGGAAGTGGCATGAGTCAATTAACAGTGGTCTGCAAACGCGAGCTGGGCAGCTACTTCGCCACGCCGCTGGCCTATGTGTTTATCCTGATCTTCCTAGTCCTGTCCGGGGTCTTCACCTTCTACATGGGCGGTTTCTACGAGAGCGGTCAGGCCGACCTGGCGCCGTTCTTCAATTTCCACCCGTGGCTGTACCTGTTCCTGATTCCGGCCCTGGCCATGCGCCTGTGGGCGGAGGAGCGCAAGTCCGGGACCATCGAGCTGCTGATGACGTTGCCGATCACCCGCTTTCAGGCGGTCACCGGCAAGTTCCTCGCCGCCTGGGTGTTTGCCGGCTTGGCGCTGCTGTTGACCTTCCCGATGGTGCTGACGGTCAACTACCTCGGCCAGCCGGACAATGGCGCCATCGTCACCGGTTACTTGGGTAGCTGGCTGCTGGCCGGCTGCTTCCTGGCGATTGGCTCGTGCATGTCGGCGCTGGCGAAGAACCAGGTGATCGCCTTTATCCTCTGCGTTAGCGTCTGCCTGTTGTTCATCCTCAGCGGTTTTCCGCTGGTGCTGGATGCCTTCAGTCAGTGGGCGCCGCAGTGGCTGGTGGATGGGGTGGCATCGCTGAGCTTTTTGACCCGCTTTGAGGCCATCAGCAAGGGCGTTATCGACCTGCGCGACCTGCTGTATTTCGTCACCCTGATTGCTGCCTGGCTGGCGGCGACTGCGGTGGTGCTCGACCTGAAGAAGGCTGACTGACATGAAAAAGCTGATGTATTCCAGCGCCGGGCTGCTGGTTATTGCCCTGGCCTTCCTGGCCTTCAACATGCTCGCTCGGGTCGGCCTCAGTGATTGGCGCCTGGACCTCACCGAGCAGAAGCTCTACACCATCTCCGCTGGCACCGAAAAAGTCCTGGCCGAGATCGAGCAGCCCGTGGAGTTGTATTTCTTCTACTCCGATCAGGCCAGTAAAGACCTGCCGACCCTGCGCACTTACGCCAAGCGCGTCGAAGAAATGCTCAAGGCCTATGAGCGCGCCGCTGAGGGCAAGCTCAAGCTGCATATCGTCGATCCGCAGCCGTTCTCGGCGGAAGAGGACCAGGCCGCCGAGTTTGGTTTGCAGGCCATTCCCCTGAATGCCGGTGGCGACAAGCTGTACTTCGGCCTGGCCGGCCGTGTCGGTGACGGCGTACCACAGGCGATCCCGGTGTTTGCCCTGGATCAGGAGGAGTTCCTCGAGTACGACCTCAGCCGTCTGGTGCAGAGCCTGGCCAAGCCTGAGCGTCCGGTGATTGGCGTGCTCAGTGGCCTGCCCCTGAATGGTGGGTTTGACATGCAAACCCGCCAGCCGTCGCAGCCCTGGATGGTGATGGAGGAGATTCGTCAGCAGTTCCAGATCGAGAGCCTGAAAGCCGGCATCGACCAGATTCCGGAAAAGGTCTCGGTCCTGCTGCTGGTGCACCCTAAAGACCTGCCCGAGCAAAGCCTGTACGCCATCGACCAGTTCGTCCTGCGCGGCGGCAAATTGCTGGCGTTTGTCGACCCCTACAGCGAAGTCGACAGCGGTATGCCGATGCCGGGTGAAGAGGCTGCGAGTAAAACCTCCGACCTGCCCGCGCTGTTCAAAGCCTGGGGCGTGCAACTGCTGCCCGATCAGGTGGTGACCGATGGCGCTTACGCCATGGCCCTGAGCATGGGCGAAGGCCAGCGTGCAGTGCGTCATGCGGCGTTCCTCAGCTTGCCGCGTGCGGCGCTGGACCAGAGCGATGTCAGCACCGCCGGGCTGGAAACCCTGACCCTGGCCAGTGCTGGCATCCTTGAGCCGCTGGCGGGCGCCAAGAGCCGCTTTACGCCGCTGCTGCAAAGCTCGGTGTACGCCATGCCGGTGGACAGCAAGCGCCTGGCGCTGCTGCAAAACCCCGAGGAGTTGATCCGCGAGCTGCAACCGACCGGCCAGCGCTACGCCATGGCGGCGCGCATCAGCGGTCCGGCCGAGACGGCCTTTGCCAATGGCATCGAAGGGCGCAAGGACGGCCTGAAGTCCGCCGACAACATCAACGTCATCGTGGTGGCCGACACCGACTTGCTCAGCGACCGTATGTGGGTGCAGGTGCAGGACTTTTTCGGCCAGCGTATGCCGCAGCCGTGGGCCGACAACGCCAGCTTCACCATCAACGCGCTGGATAACCTCAGCGGCTCCGATGCGCTGATCAGCGTGCGCTCGCGCGGCCGTTTCAGCCGGCCGTTCGAGGTGGTGGATGCGCTGCAGCGTACCGCTGAGGTCAAGTTCCGCGAGCAGGAGGCCGAGCTGCAACAGCGCCTGGCGGCCACCGAGCAGCAACTGGCCAGCCTGCAGCAGAGTGATGATCCCGCTCAGTCGCCACAACTGACGCCTGAACAGCAGGCCACCCTGCAGCAGTTCATGGCCGAGAAGGTGCGCATTCGCAAGGAGCTGCGCGAGGTGCGCTTCCAGCTGAATGCCGATATCGACGCCCTGGGTCGCAGCCTGAAGCTGGTCAACATCGCCCTGGTGCCGGTGCTGCTGACGGTGGGTGTGTTGTTGCTGTGGTTCTGGCGTCGGCGTAAGCGCTAGAGGTTGTAGGTACAAAAAAGGCCGGTCATTGACCGGCCTTTTTTATGCGCGAGCAACCATCAGCTGGTGTGCCAGGTGATTTCCTCGACGCCGTCGCTGCTGATGCGCATCCAGCGGTCGGCCTGTTCGATGCTTTCTTCTTCTTCCCAACTGCCGGGGGCGCAGCGCACTTCGACATTCAGCGCAGCGAAGGCGGCATTGGCGCACGTCAGGTCGTCAGCCCAAGGGGTGGCGTCGCTGTCCAGCACCAGGCTGTGCCATTTGCCCACGGCTTTGGGCAGCCAGGTGACCGGGATGCTCCCTGCGGTGCATTTGTAGGTCTGGCCTTTTTGCTGCCAGGGGCTGCAGGGGCCGATGGCTTCGCTCAACCAGCCGGTGATGGCGTGGTGATCGGCGTCCTTCAGGTAAATCTCGATATCGGGCTGGCGCATGGGGGGTCTCGTAAGTTCTAGAAACTGGCGCGTTGGAACCAATCGTAGCGGATCGATACGGTGACTTGTAACTCTGCGTCGATTACTGCTGCGCGCCGTTCGGCGCTGGCGCGCCAACCGTGCGGGGTCATGGCCAGCAAGTCGGCGCGGGCCTGGGCAGTGTCGAGCGTGAGGGTGAAGGTCAGGGTTTCGCTGTGGGCCAGCTGCATGCCGTCGGGCACCAGGCTGAGGTGTTTTTCGTCGTCGTAGTCGCGCACTTCGTCGTAGAGCTTCTGGCGCAGCTCCATCAGGTGCTGGCCGGTCGGCCCCATGCGCAGCAAACCGCCGCCGGGGGCGAGCAGGCGCTTGGCTTCCTGCCAGTCGAGTGGGCTGAACACGCTGGCGAGCAGTTGGCAGCTGGCGTCGGCCAGTGGCACACGGGCCATGCTCGCCACCAGCCAGGTCAGCTGCTTGGTGCGTCGGCAGGCCTGTTTGACTGCCTCGCGGGAAATATCCAGGGCATAGCCATCGGCGGCGGGCAGGGACTCGGCGATCTGCGCGGTGTAGTAGCCCTCGCCGCAGCCGATATCCAACCAGCGCTCAGGCGCATAACCGGCAGCCAATTCAGCCAGGCGCTTGGCCAGCGGTGCGTAATGGCCGCCATCGAGAAAGCGCCGGCGGGCTTCAACCATGGCGAGGTTGTCGCCTGGCTCGCGGCTGTTTTTGTGCTGCACCGGCAGCAGGTTCAGGTAGCCCTGGCGGGCGCGGTCGAAACGGTGATTGGCCGGGCAGGCCACGCCGTTATCGACGGCGCTCAGCGGTGCCGAGCAGAGCGGACAAATCAGGCTCATGCGAGGAGCTTCACCAGGGTTTGGTAGTAGATCTCGGTCAGCAGGTCGAGGTCGCTGGCCAGCACCCGCTCGTTAACCTGGTGAATGGTGGCGTTGACCGGGCCCAGTTCGACCACTTGGGTGCCCATGGTGGCGATAAAGCGCCCATCCGAGGTGCCGCCGCTGGTGGAGGCCACGGTGTCGCGACCGGTGACGTGCTTGATGCTGGCTGCCACGGCATCTAGCAGGGCGCCGGGCTCGGTGAGGAACGGCAGGCCGGACAGCGCCCAGTCGATGTGCCAGTCCAGGCCGTGTTTGTCGAGGATGGCAGCCACGCGCTGTTGCAGGCCTTCAACGGTGGACTCGGTGGAGAAGCGGAAGTTGAACACCGCTTTCAGCTCGCCCGGGATGACGTTGGTCGCACCAGTGCCAGCATTCAGGTTGGAAATCTGGAAGCTGGTTGGCGGGAAGAAGGCATTGCCGTCGTCCCAGTGCTCGGCGGCGAGTTCGGCCAGGGCCGGGGCGGCCAGGTGGATCGGGTTCTTCGCCAGTTGCGGGTAGGCCACGTGACCTTGCAGGCCGCGCACAGTAAGGGTCGCGCCGAGGGAGCCACGGCGGCCGTTCTTGACCATGTCGCCGACCAGGGTGGTGCTCGACGGCTCGCCGACAATGCACCAGTCCAGGCGCTG
>JAIERF010000068.1 GCA_019747075.1 Pseudomonadaceae bacterium | reverse complement strand
AGGTTGTAGGCCTGCTCGACACGGTCCCAGCGATTGTCGCGGTCCATGGCGAAGTAGCGACCGCTGAGGCTGGCGATGCGGCCCTTGCCCAGTTTGGCGAAGCTGGTGTCGAGCAGCTCGATGGATGCTTGGGCGCTTTTCGGCGGGGTATCGCGACCGTCGAGGAACGCGTGCAGGTAGATGTTTGCCGCGCCACGCTGGGCGGCCAGTTCGGCCATGGCCACCAGGTGGTCCTGGTGACTGTGCACGCCGCCATCCGACAGCAGGCCGAGGATATGCACGGCCTTGCCCGCGCCGACGGCTTTATCCACGGCGTCGGTGATGGCGGCATTGCTGAAGAACTCGCCGTCACGGATCGCCTTGGTTACCCGAGTGAAGTCCTGATACACCACACGGCCGGCACCGAGGTTCATATGGCCGACCTCGGAGTTGCCCATTTGCCCGTCCGGCAGGCCCACATCCATGCCGGAGCCGGAGATCAGGCTGTGCGGCTGGGTGGCGAGCAGGTGGTCGTAAACCGGGGTGTTGGCCGCATAAATGGCGTTGTACTCGGGATTGTCGCTGTGACCGAAGCCATCCAGGATGATCAGCACCAGGGGTTTTGGCGTGGCAGGCATAAGTACGACCCATGTAGTGGAGAGGTAAAAGTAGCCGGGCATTTTAATCCCGGACGCTGTTCAAGTCACCGCCCGGCGGGGTTTGGCCGACCTTGGGTGCTGTGTATACTGGCCGCCATCTTAGCGTTCTGGAATTTTTTGATGCTTGCTCATCTGCTTGAATTCGCCACCAACCACTATCTGTTGACTGCTGCTTTCGCGGTCGCGCTGGCCCTGCTGATCTTTTCCGAGCTGCAGCGTGGCGGCAAAAGCCTCAGCTGCCGTGAGCTGACCGCGCTGGTCAATAGCGAGCAAGGCGTGATTGTCGACGTGCGCGCGCACAAAGACTTCGCCGCCGGCCATATCATCGACGCGCTGAACATCCCTTACGAGAAGATCGCCGAGCGTATGGTCGAGCTGGACAAGCACAAGGCCAAGACCATCATCGTCGTCGACGCCCTCGGTCAGCACGCCGGCACCGTTTGCCGCGAGCTGCAGCAGGCCGGCTACACCGCTGCCAAGCTGGGCGGTGGGATCTCCAGCTGGCGCGGCGAAAATCTGCCGCTGGTGAAGTGAGATGGTCGACGTCGTCATCTACTCCAGCGACTATTGCCCCTACTGCATGCGCGCCAAGCAACTGCTGAACCACAAGGGCGTGGCGTTCAACGAGATCAAGGTCGACGGCGAACCAGCCCTGCGGGCGGAAATGGTGCGCAAGGCCGGCCAGACCTCGGTGCCGCAAATCTGGATCGGCAGCACCCATGTTGGCGGCTGCGATGATCTGCATGCCCTGGAGCGCGCCGGCAAGCTCGACGCGCTGCTCAAGGGCTGATTACCTACTCCATCACTCAACCTGTGTACCAACAATAAGGCTCTGTCATGACTGATCAAGCAACCACCGGCGCCGCCCCAGAAGCACAAGGCCCGCAATTTTCCCTGCAGCGTATCTACGTGCGGGATCTGTCGTTTGAAGCACCTAAGAGCCCGGAGATCTTTCGTCAGGAATGGACCCCGAGCGTTGAGCTGGACCTGAACACCCGGCAGAAGCCGTTGGAAGGCGACTTCCACGAAGTGGTACTGACCCTCTCGGTGACCGTGAAAACCGCCGGTGAAGTCGCATTCATCGCCGAAGTGCAACAAGCCGGGATCTTCCTGATCTCTGGTCTGGATGCCGCGGCCATGAGCCACACCCTCGGTGCCTTCTGCCCGAACATCCTCTTCCCGTATGCTCGTGAAGCCCTGGACAACCTGGTGACCCGTGGTTCGTTCCCGGCCCTGATGCTGGCCCCGGTGAACTTCGACGCGCTCTACGCTCAGGAACTGGGTCGTATGCAGACCGCCGGCAACGCCTGAGTCTGGCTGCGACAAAAGGAAGCGCCCCGTGGGGCGCTTTTTTGGTGGGCGCTGGCTTCAGCTCAGGACGAAACCCTGCTGGCGCCAGGCTTCATAGACGGCGATGGCCACGGTGTTGGACAGGTTGAGGCTGCGGCAGCCGGCCTGCATCGGCAGGCGCAGGCGCTGTTCGGCAGGCAGGCTGTCGAGAATGTCCGTCGGCAGGCCACGGCTTTCCGGGCCAAACAGGAAGATATCGCCGGGCATGAATTGGGAGTCGGCGTAGGTGTGGCTGCCTTTAGTGGTAAAGGCGAATATCCGACCTCCAGCGATTTCTGCTATACAGTCGCTAAGTGTTTGATGTCGTTTCAATGTTGCGTATTCGTGGTAGTCCAAACCAGCCCGCCGCAAGCGTTTGTCGTCCAGCTCGAAGCCTAGGGGCTCGATCAGGTGCAGCTGGCAGCCGCTGTTGGCGCACAGGCGAATGATGTTGCCGGTATTCGGTGGTATTTCCGGCTGAAACAGCACTACATGGAACATGATTGGGCTCAAGGTCGAGTCGAAAAATTCATTCTACAGCGTGCCGCTGGTGAATCCTTGGCCATCGTGGAGATTGCGCCTGGCGCAGCAGCTTGAGGGAACGACCTTGTTGGCGTGGCTGAAAAGCAAAAAGCAGGTAGCGAGCGGCTTGCTGGGCATCGAAATCGGCCCGGAAGGTATCGCCCTGGCCCATGTGCAGCGCAACCCCGGCCAGCCGGTGCAGTTGCGCAGCTGCCTGTTTCGTCCGGGCACGCCGGAGCAACAGCCCGAGTTGCTCAAAAGCCTGGTGGCGGAGTTGGGCCTGGCGGGTATGCCGGTCAACTTCGTGCTGCACCCGGCGCTGTACCAGATGCTCCTGCTCGACTGTCCTGACGTGCCGGCCGACGAGCTGCGTGATGCCCTGCGCTGGCGGATCAAGGAGTTGATCAGCGAGCCGCTGGAGCAGGTGGTGGTGGATGCCTTTGCCCTGCCTGAAGACGCTTACCGTGGTCGTTCGCGCATGGCCTATTGCGCGGTGCTGGCCAAGTCCCACGTGGCGACCTGGGCCGCGTTGCTCAAGCAAGCCGGCCTGCAGCTGCAGAGTATCGATGTCACCGAGATGGCCTTTCGTAATATCGGCCTGCAAGCGGGGGCCGAAGGCCTCAACCTGGGGCTGTTGCGCCTGCGCTCCAGCGAAGGGCTGATCTGCATCCAGCAGGGCGCCGACCTGTATATGGCGCGGCGCATCGAGCAGGGGCTGGACCGGGTTGACGAGGGTTTTGTCGGCGTGACCCTGGAAATCCAGCGCTCGCTGGATTACTTCGAAAGCCAGCTGGGCAAGGGCTACATCAACCGTCTGTTACTGCTGCCGATGAAGCGCGATGGCGCCGCGGTGCTGGCGGCCCTGAGCGCGGGCCTGGCGGTCAATCTGCAAGCCCTCGACCTGCGCGAGCTGTTTGTCGGTCAGGCCGCCGCCGAGCTGGATGAGCAGCAGCAGGCCTACTGCCTGGCCGCCGTCGGCGCAGCGCTGCGCCAGGAGGCCTGATGCAAAATATCAACCTCTACCAAGTCGAGCACAAACGCCGTGACGGCCCCAGCCCGCGGCAGATGATCCTCGGCTGGGTGGTGTTGCTGGTCCTGATGCTTCTGCATGCTGGCTGGCAGGCCTGGCAGTTGCGCCAGCACACGGCCCAAGCCGATGCGGCGCAGCTGCGCGCCCAGCAGCTTGAGGGTGACTTCGAGCGCGCCAAGGGCAGTTTTCGCGCGCCACAGCTGGACCCGAGCCTGCCGCTGCAGCTGGCCAAACAGGAGGCCGCCAATCAGCAATTGCAGCGCTTGGTCAGCCACTTGCAACGGCTTGGCGCCCAGCAGCGCATTGGCTTTGTTGCGCCGCTGGCCGGGTTGTCCGAGCGGCATCCGCCCACGGGGTTGTGGCTCAGCCGCATTCGCCTGGCCGAGGGTGGCAGCCAGATGAGCTTGCAGGGCTTCAGTCAGGATCAGGAATTACTGCCGCTGTACCTGCAAAGCCTCGGTGTTAGCCCGGTATTTAGCGGTCGCGCCTTTGCCGATTTCGAGTTGCAGCGCAATGAGGCCGGCGTGCTCAGTTTCCGCCTGGCGTCGCACCTGAAGGATGAGGGCCAGGAGCATGAATAACCTGTTGCAACGCTGGCTGCTGCTGGCGCCGCGTGAGCAGTGGCTGACCTATGCCGGGGCCATGGCGCTGGTGGGCATGCTCTATATGCTCCTGCTGGGCGATCCGCTGACCCAGCGCGGCGCCCAGCAGCAGGCCTTGCAACGCAGCGCCGAGGCCCGCCAGCAGGCGGCGCAAGTCGGCCTGGCCGATTTGCAGGCGCAGTTGGCGGCCGATCCCAATCTGCCCTATCGCTCGGCGTTGCTGGCGGCCCAGGCAGGTGGCGAGCAACTAATTGGCGAGATTGACCGCGATACTGCCGGGCTGATGCCCGCGGCGAAAATGCGCGGCGTGCTGGAAGAGTTGCTGCGCACCCAGGCGAACCTGCGCTTGCTCAGCCTGCACAGCTTTAGCGAACCCTTGCAGCTGCCCGCCGTTGCCACTGCCACTGCGCCGGACAGCCCGGCCAGCGCCGGCGAGGCGCCGCTGACCCTGTATAAACAAGGCCTCAGGCTCAGCCTGGAAGGCGGTTATTTCGATCTGCTCAGTTACCTGCAAGCGATCCAGGCCAGCGGCTGGCGCCTGCACTGGGACAGCCTCGATTATCAGGTTGGCAAGGAAGCTGGCGCGCCGGCCACCATCACCCTGGTGCTCTATACCCTTAGCCGTGAAGCGGGGTGGATCGGTGTTTAAACCTGTTTATCTGGGCTTGTTGCTGGCTTTCAGTGCTGGCGCTCAGGCGGCCCTTGATCCTACCCAGCCACCCGCCACAATGCGCGCGGAAGCACGCACGGATAGCGCTCAACCGGCCCTGGTGCTGCAGGCGATCATGCGCAGCAACGGCCAGGCCCATGCGGTCATCAGTGGCCAGCAGGTCAAGGTCGGTGACGACCTCGGCGGCGCCCGTCTGCGGGCTATTTATGCCCACTCCGTGGTTCTTGAACGGCAAGGTCAGCAGGAAGTCCTGCGCCTGGTCGAACCCATTATGAAATTGAGTCGATAACGCCATGCAGCCCATCCCTCCGTTTCGTCTCACCCTGACCCGTCTGGCACTGCTCGGCGCGTTGAGCCTGCTGGCCTCCTGTCAGACCTTCACCGACGGCGATCAGCAGCTCTACGACCAGAGCAATCGCCTGCTCGATGAAAGCCTGGCGCAAAGTCGCGGCAAGGTGGCGCCACCGGCGGCGGTGCAGGCCGCACTGATGGCCCCGCCGTTGCTGGAGGCGCAGCCACGGCGCGGCGCCCGGCTGGATGTGGCGGTCAAGGACATGCCGGCGCGGGACTTCTTCCTCAGCCTGATGGATGGCGCCGGGCAGAACCTGGTGGTGCATCCCGAGGTGACCGGCAACATCACCTTCAGTCTGCGCAACGTCACCCTCGAAGAAGTGCTGACGGCGGTGCGCGACAGCTACGGCTATGACTTCGCCCGCACCAGCTACGGTTACCAGATCCTGCCCAACCAGGCGATCACCCGTACCTACGACATCAACTACCTCAACCTGCAGCGCCAGGGCATTACCGACACCGAGGTTAGCTCCGGGCAGGTGACCACCAGCGACAACAGCGACAGCAATAACGGCACCACCAGCAACAGCACCTCGTCGACCACCCGGCCATCGACCCAGCTGATCACCACCAGCAATGTGGATTT
>JAIERF010000364.1 GCA_019747075.1 Pseudomonadaceae bacterium | reverse complement strand
AACCGCATCAACTGGCTGGCCGGCATCATCAACGGCACCGGCAACTTCATCCTCACCGAAATGCGCGAGAAAGGCCGGGCTTTTGATGACGTACTGAAGGAAGCCCAGGCCCTGGGTTACGCCGAGGCCGATCCGACCTTCGACGTTGAAGGCATCGATGCGGCGCACAAGCTGACCATCCTGGCTTCAATTGCCTTTGGTATTCCGCTGCAGTTCGACAAGGCCTACACCGAAGGCATTACCCAGCTGACCACGGCGGACGTTAACTACGCCGAAGCCCTGGGTTACCGCATCAAGCACCTCGGTGTGGCTCGCCGTACCGAGGCCGGCATCGAGCTGCGCGTGCATCCGACCCTGATTCCGGCTGACCGCCTGATTGCCAACGTCAACGGTGTGATGAACGCCGTGATGGTCAACGGCGACGCCGCAGGCTCCACCCTCTACTACGGCGCTGGTGCCGGCATGGAGCCAACCGCATCCTCTGTGGTGGCTGACCTGGTCGACGTGGTGCGTGCCATGACCGCCGACCCGGAGAATCGTGTACCGCACCTGGCCTTCCAGCCGGATGCGTTGTCGGCCCACCCGATCCTGCCGATCGAGGCCTGCGAAAGCGCGTATTACCTGCGCATTCAGGGCAAGGATCATCCAGGCGTGCTGGCCCAGGTGGCGACCATCCTCTCCGAGCGCGGGATCAACATCGAGTCGATCATGCAGAAGGAAGCGGAAGAGCAGGACGGCCTGGTGCCGATGATTCTGGTCACCCACCGCGTCACCGAGCAGCGCATGAACGATGCCATCACCGCCCTGGAAGCCCTCGCCGACGTGGTTGGCAATGTCGTGCGCATCCGCGTCGAACAGCTTAATTAATTAGTCGCCAGCCCCGGCTGGCGAGTCGCCCAAAGGTTTTTACCCATGCGCTATATCAGCACCCGTGGTCAGGCTCCGGCCCTGAATTTTGAAGATGTATTGCTGGCAGGTCTGGCCAGCGATGGCGGCCTCTATGTGCCGGAAAACCTGCCGCGTTTCACCCAGGAAGAGATCGCTTCCTGGGCCGGCCTGCCGTACCACGAGCTGGCCTTCAAGGTCATGCGTCCGTTCGTGACCGGCAGCATCCCGGATGCCGACTTCAAGAAAATTCTCGAAGAAACCTACGGCGTGTTCGCCCACAGTGCCGTCGCGCCGCTGCGCCAACTGGGCAGCAACGAGTGGGTGCTGGAGCTGTTCCACGGCCCGACCCTGGCGTTCAAGGATTTCGCCCTGCAGCTGCTCGGCCGTCTGCTCGATTACGTATTGGCCAAGCGCAACGAGCGCGTGGTGATCATGGGCGCCACCTCCGGTGATACCGGCTCGGCGGCCATCGAAGGCTGCAAGGCCTGCGACAACGTCGACATCTTCATCATGCACCCGCACAACCGCGTGTCCGAAGTGCAGCGTCGGCAGATGACCACCATCTTCGGTGACAACATCCATAACATCGCCATCGAAGGCAACTTCGATGACTGCCAGGAGATGGTCAAGGACAGCTTCGCTGACCAGGGCTTCCTCAAGGGCACCCGCTTGGTGGCGGTCAACTCGATCAACTGGGCGCGGATCATGGCCCAGATCGTCTACTACTTCCACGCAGCCCTGCAGCTTGGCGGCCCGGCGCGTTCCATCGCGTTCTCGGTGCCAACCGGCAACTTCGGTGACATCTTCGCCGGCTACCTGGCGCGAAACATGGGCCTGCCGATCAGCCAGCTGATCGTCGCCACCAACCGTAATGACATCCTGCACCGTTTTATGAGTGGCAATCAGTACGCCAAGGACACCTTGCACCCGACGTTGTCGCCGTCCATGGACATCATGGTGTCGTCCAACTTCGAGCGCCTGCTGTTCGACCTGCACGGTCGCAACGGCGCGGCCGTGGCCGAGCTGATGGCCAGCTTCAAGCAGACCGGTGCCTTCAGTGTTGCCGATGACCGCTGGACCGAAGCGCGCAAGCTGTTCGACTCCCTGGCCGTCAACGACGAAGAAACCTGCGCCACCATCGCCGAGGTGTACGCCGAGTGCGGCGAGTTGCTCGACCCGCACACCGCCATCGGTGTCAAAGCCGCGCGTGATTGCCGTCGTAGCCTGGCGACGCCGATGGTGATCCTCGGTACAGCGCACCCGGTCAAGTTCCCGGAAGCGGTGGAGAAAGCCGGTATTGGCGCTGCGCCGGCACTGCCACCGCACCTGGCCGATCTGTTCCAGCGCGATGAGCGTTGCACCGTGCTGGCCAACGACCTGCAGACCGTGCAGGCCTTCGTCGCTGCCCACGGCAATCGCGGCAAGCCGTTGTAAGCGTGTGTGACGCCCGTTGAAAGCCGGTTACCCGTAAGGGGCCGGCTTTTTTTATGTGGCTATGCTTTGCAAGGGCACAGTGTGGGCGTTGTGCCGGGGCTCAAGGTCGGGTGGCTATCGTCATCGCGGGCTGGGTTAAATAGGCGCATGTTGAGGTGGCGTAATGAGGCGGTGTAGTAGGCGTGTTGTGCTCTATTTGCTGTGCTGGTTAGGCCTCTCAGCTACTGCTGCGGCAGAGACGTTTGAAGTCGGCTTCTATGATTATCCGCCGATGATGATCGAGCGCGATAACAGCGGTATCTACAAAGATCTATTCGATGAGCTGGGCGTGCTGCTTGGCGATGTGTTCAATATTCGTTATTACCCCTATCCGCGCATTGGCTTGCTATTCAACGGCGGGCAGCTGGATATCGAGCCCGGCGTGTATGCCGGCTGGATGCGCGGGCAATCGGTGCCGGGAGAGTTCTCGGCGCCCTTTGGCAAGATCATCGATGTGATGGTATTTGCCCCAGGCAAGGCCTTTCCGGTAAAGACCCCCGATGACCTGCGCGGCAAGGCGCTGGGCCTGGTGCGCGGTTATGCCTACCCGGATTTGCGCCCCTTGATTGAGGCCGGGCAGATTGACCGGCGCAATGGCTTGAACGAGATGCAGCTGCTGGAGATGTTATCGGTATCGCGCTTTGATCAGATCGTGATCAGCAAGGCGGTGGCGCAATACAACATTTTTAAGGTGCCTGAATATCGCAAGCTGGAAGTGGGCGACGCGATCAGCGTGTTTGATGTGAGTATGCGCGTGCATCCACGTAACAAAGCCTGGTTACCCAGGCTGGATGAAGCCATTCTGAAGTTGAAGCGTAACGGCACGATTGAGCGCATTTACGCGAAATATGGCGTGACGCTCTGACTTCGATTTTTGCGCGTGTCGTTGTGCTCGATAATGAGCTTTATGACTGGCGGAGTCAGATACTACCCTCGCGGCGCAATGCGGCGATCTGCTCACTGCTGTAGCCAAGGCTGCTCAGCACCTGCTGATTGTGCTCACCCAGCTTGGGGCCGACCCAGTCGACGCCGCCCGGGGTGTCGCTGAGTTTGGGCACGATGCCCGGCATCTTGAACGGCTTGCCGTCCGGCAGCTTGGCCGAGAGGAACATTTCACGGGCGAGAAACTGCGGGTCGCTGAGCATGTCTTCGGCCGAGTAGATGCGGCTGGCCGGCACCTCGGCGCCGTTCAGGGTCTCCAGCATCTGGGTCAGCGGCGTGGCATTGGCCCAGCGGTCGATCACCCCGTACAGCTCATCGCGGCGCAAGTCGCGGCCGGCGTTGTCGGCCAGGCTGGGGTCGTCCGCCAGGTCGTCACGGTCGATGGCACGCATAAAACGCTGGAAGATCGCATCGCCGTTGGCGCCGATCTGCACATGCTTGCCGTCGCTGCTGGTGTGGATCGACGAAGGGGTGATGCCGGGCATGATGTTGCCGCTGCGCTCGCGGATAAAACCGAACACGTCGAACTCCGGGACCATCGACTCCATCATCGCAAACACCGCCTCGTACAGCGCCACGTCCACCACCTGGCCACTGCCGCCATTCACCTCGCGATGACGCAGGGCCATCAGCGCGCCGATCACGCCCCACAGGGCGGCAATCGAGTCGCCGATGGAAATCCCGGTGCGCACCGGCGGGCGGTCCTCGAAGCCGGTGATATAACGCAGCCCGCCCATGGACTCACCCACGGCGCCGAAGCCCGGTTGCCCCTGCATCGGTCCGCTCTGGCCGAAGCCCGACAGGCGCACCATCACCAGCTTGGGGTTCAGCGCGTGCAGCACGTCCCAGCCCAGGCCGAGCTTTTCCAGCACGCCGGGGCGGAAGTTCTCGATCAGGATGTCCGCCTCGCTGAGCAGTTGCTTGAGGATGACGATGGCGTCCGGGTGCTTGAGGTTGAGGGTCAGCGACTGCTTGTTGCGCGCCTGCACGAACCACCACAGCGACGTGCCCTCATACAACTTGCGCCACTTGCGCAGCGGGTCGCCGCCGCTGGGCGACTCGACCTTGATCACCTCGGCACCGAATTCGGCACAGATCCGCGCGGCGAAAGGGCCGGCGATCAGGGTGCCGAGTTCGATCACTTTCAGGCCGGCGAGGGGTTTGCTGGCAAGGTTCATTACAGGCTCCAGACGACAGACAGTGCGCGCGACTCTAACCCGCTCGGGCGGCATCGGGTAGACTTGCCGGCTTCCCGCTGTCTCATTGTTGAATTATCAAGAAGCCCGTCCATGGCCCAGCCGTCCACCACCTACAAAATCGACCTGAACCTCACCGACATCGATCGCAGCATCTATGAAACCCTGCGTTTCACCGTGGCCAAGCACCCCTCGGAAACTGAAGAGCGCCTGGCTGCGCGGTTGATTGCCTACTGCCTGTTCTATCACGAGCAACTGGCGTTCGGCCGTGGTCTGTCGGATGTGGATGAGCCGGCCCTGTGGGAAAAGAGCCTGGACGACCGCGTGCTGCACTGGATCGAAGTCGGTCAGCCGGACAGCGAGCGCATGACCTGGTGCTCGCGGCGTACCGAGAAGTTCAGCCTGGTGGCCTACGGCAGCTTGCGCGTGTGGCAAACCAAGATGCTCGACCCGGTGCGCAGCCTGAAGAACATCAATGTCGTGGCCTTGGATCAAGACGCCCTGGCGGCTCTGGCCAAGAACCTGCCGCGTTCGCTGAGCTGGAGCGTGATGATCAGCGACGGCGAGCTGTTCGTCACCGACGAGCGCGGCCAGCATGAAGTGCCGGTGGAATGGCTGATCGGCGAGCGTTAATTCCGGCGCCAGGTGTAGCCCGGATGCAATCCGGGGGTGCGCCGCCGTGATGTTCCCGGATTACATCCGGGCTACGGGTCGTCTGACCCTGAACACTGAGATACCCGCCCCATGCGCATCGATCCCCGTCCTTTACCCGCCAACCTGCCTGACCTGGGCGATCTGCCGCCGCTGCTGACCCGGCTGTATGCGG
Source organism: Pseudomonadaceae bacterium (assembly GCA_019747075.1). Classification (GTDB taxonomy): domain Bacteria; phylum Pseudomonadota; class Gammaproteobacteria; order Pseudomonadales; family Pseudomonadaceae; genus Aquipseudomonas. Next base: position 178 of record JAIERF010000364.1, on the reverse strand, counting down.
CCCGTGGCGTGCGCTCGGCCGTGGAGCTGGACAAGGGCCTGGCGCGGTTGATTCCGTATCAGCAACTGAAGGGCATCGATGCCGCCGTGAGCCTGCTGGTGACGGCCTTGCAGCAGCGCCAGCGCATTTTGATCGTCGGCGACTTCGATGCCGACGGCGCCACTGCCAGTTCGGTCGG
>JAIERF010000001.1 GCA_019747075.1 Pseudomonadaceae bacterium | reverse complement strand
TCCCAAAATTGGCTTGCGGAAAAGGTCGGCATTATAGGCGGGCCGAGCCTTTGGCGGCTACCGGCGACGGTCGGCCACAAGAGAGTTACTGAACCACAGCCCGAAATGGCGCGATCCGCAGCAGATAGTGCAAACAGAGCAGGCTGACCAGGCAAAACCCTGCCACCGCGACGCCGGCCCACCACTGCGCCGGGGCCAAATAAAAGCCCCAGGCCAGCGCCAGCAGGGCCACGCTCAGCAATCGCACGGCTTCCAAACGCCACAGTCGGCGCCCCTCAAACAGTCGCCCCAAACTGATGCAACCAACCACAATCGCCACTGCCAGCAGCCAGGGCTCCCAGGCCGCAGCCCGTTTGACACTGGCGAGAAAGGCCAAGGTCAGGGCGTTGATCGCCAGAAAATGAATAAACGCGTACAGCTTGAGGTTGGCCGGATAAGCGCAGTCAAAAATCTGCGCCCCCATTTTCGGCCACGGCCGCTGGCGAACATCGGCCGGGCGCCAGCCGGTGGGCATCCACCACAGGCGCAACTTGTCCCACCATGAGTGAGTGGCCCGCGCATCGGCCCAGAGCAGGCGCCACCAACTAAGCTGCAGGCGCAGCGGATCGAAGCTGTTGACGGGCGTAGTCACTCCGTAGCGCACCGGCTCACGCTCCTCGGCAAAGGTGCCGAAGAGCTTGTCCCAGACGATAAACACCCCGCCGTGATTCTTGTCGATGTAGCAGTCGTTCTGGCCGTGGTGCACACGGTGATGGCTGGGCGTGACAAATATCTGCTCCAGCCAGCCCAGGCGCTCGATGTGCTGGGTATGAATCCAGAACTGATAGGCCAGCTGAATCCCCAGCAGGAGCAGAAACAACGGCAATGGCACGCCGAGCAGGGCCAGCGGTAAATAAAACGGCCAGTCGAAGGCGGTTTGAAAGGCGCCTTTGCGCAGCGCCGTCGACAGGTTGAAGTCTTCACTGGAGTGATGGGGTTGATGGGCACCCCACAGCAGGTTGTAGCGATGCAGGCTGCGGTGCGCCCAGTAGAAGCACAGGTCCACCGCGACAAAGCCGCCCAACCAGACCCAGGGCGAGCCCGCATCCAGCTCCAGCACACGCGCATGCTCATACAACCAGGCGTACGGGATCAGCAGCAACAAACGCAACGGCCCCTCCAGCACCAGCCGCAGCACGGCACTGTTGATGCTGGTTACGCTGTCCGCCAGACGCCAGGTGTGACGCCCCGTGTGGCGTTCATAGGCGAGCTCCAACAGCATCAGCAGGATGTACAACGGCAACGCCATTACCGCGATATTCACGCTCATCTTGACCCGTACTCGACTTATTCTTGTCGCCCAAGCCTACCCCCCACCGCCGTGATGCGCATGGCCGTAGCCGCCAAAGCGCGCCACCCAAGACGCCATCTCGGCCCATCTGCCCGGCGCAGGGAACCGCGCCGGCACTTCAAGCCTCCAAGGCTACTGACTCGTGGTCGCAAACCGTGGCCCGCGCATTTGCCATCTGTCGATGGTGACGCGCGCGGCCGACGGTATACTCGCGGCCTCACCTGTATGGCTCTCACCACAAGGATTCGTCCATGAAAGCGCTCGGCAAAGTTCTGGGTCTGATATTTCTCGGATTATTGCTGCTGGTTGTCGCCCTCGGCTTCGCCCTCACCCAGCTGTTCGACCCCAACGACTACAAGGACGAAATCCGCCAGCTGGCCCGCGACAAGGCCAACCTGGAGCTGAGCATCAACGGCGATATCGGCTGGAGCCTGTTCCCCTGGCTGGGCCTGGAGCTGACCGACACCACCCTGGCCAGCGCCGCCACGCCAAACCAGCCGTTTGCCGACCTGCGCCTGCTGGGCCTGTCGGTGCGCGTGTTGCCGCTGCTGCGCAAAGAAGTGCAGATGAGCGATATCCGCATCGACGGCCTCAACCTGACCCTGCAGCGCGACGAACAAGGCCATGGCAACTGGCAGGACATCGGCCGCCCCGCCAAGCCCGCCAAAGCGCCTGATGCCGGCACCGCCCCCGCCAGCCCGGCAACCGCCAGCAGCACCGAGGCAAACGCCAGCCAGCCGCTGCGCCTGGACATCGACAGCCTGACCCTGAGCAACGCGCGCATCGACTACCGCGACGCCAAAAGCGGCCAGCAGTACAGCGCCGAGAATATCCAGCTGAGCACCGGCGCCGTGCGCGAAGGCGCCAGCATCCCTGTGCAACTGAGCGCCTTCTTCGCCAGCAATCAACCCGTGCTGCGCGCCCGCGCCGAGCTGCAAGGCCAGCTGCGCTTCGACCGCGCCCTCAAGCGCTACCAGCTGGAAGACCTGAAACTGTCCGGCGAAGCCTCGGGCGAACCCTTCCAGGGCAAAACCCTGACCTTCGCCACCCAGGGTCAGTTGCTGCTCGACCAAGCCGCACAGATCGCCGAATGGAACGGCCTGAAACTGTCGGCCAACCAACTGCGTGCCCTCGGCGAACTCAAGCTGCGTAACCTGGACAAACAGCCGGCCCTGGAAGGTGGCCTGTCGATTGCCCAGTTCAACCTGCGCGAGTTTCTCGACGGCATTGGCCAGCCCGTACCGGCCATGAGCGACAGCAGCGCCCTGGGCAGCGTCGAGCTGGTCAGCCGCCTGCAAGGCAGCGCCAACAGCCTGACTCTGCAAGAGCTGACCCTGAAACTGGACGAGAGCACCTTTACCGGCAACCTGAGTGTCAGCGACTTCGCCAAGCAGGCCGTGCGCGCCCAACTCAAGGGCGACCGCCTGAACCTCGACCGCTACCTGCCGAGCGCCAGCAAAGAAGGCGCCAGCGCCCGCCAGAACGAGGTGAAAAACACCCTGGCCGCGGCCGGCCAGGCCGGCACTACCGACCTGCCACAAGCCCCCAGCCAACAGGCCTGGAGCGAAGCCAGCCTGCTACCTATCGAACGTCTGCGCCGGCTGGATGCCCAGTTCGACCTGAGCCTGGGGCAACTGACCCTGAAGCAATTGCCGATGACCACGGTCACCCTCAAGGCCAGCGGCAAAGACGGCCTGCTCAGCCTCAGCGAACTGCGCGGCGAGCTGTATAACGGCAACTTCAACCACAGCGCCAGCCTCGACGTGCGCCCGGACAGCCCGCAGCTCAAGGTGCAGAAAAATATCAGCCGCGTGGACGCTGCCAAGCTGCTCAAAGCCCTGGGACAAAAACCCACCATCACCGGCACCCTCGACCTCAACGCCGACCTGCAGACCCAAGGCAACAGTCAAAAGGCCTGGATCGACAACCTCAACGGCAACGCCCACTTCAACCTGCGCGACGGTGTACTCAGCAACGCCAACCTCGAACAGCAACTGTGCCAGGCCATCGCCACCCTCAACCGCAAAAGCCTGAGCGGCGAAACCCGCGGCAAGGACACCGCCTTTGAGTCCCTCGGCGGCAACCTGACCATCACCAACGGCGTGGCCTACAACCCCGACCTCAAGGCCCGCATCCAGGGCCTGAGCGTGAATGGCGACGGCAGCTTCGACCTGCGCGTACTGGGCATGGACTACCGCGTCGGCATCATCATCGAAGGCGACAAGAGCGAAATGCCCGACCCGGCCTGCCAGATCAACCCACGCTATGTCGGCCTCGAATGGCCACTGCGCTGCCGCGGCCCGCTGGAACTCGGCGCCAAAGCCTGCCGTGTGGACAAAGAAGGCCTGGGCAAGGTCGGCGCCAAACTGGCCACGGAAAAACTCGGCGAGAAGATCGAAGAAAAACTCGGCGACAAAGTCAGCCCCGAGCTGAAAGACGCCCTCAAAGGCCTGTTCAACCGATGACACCTGAGCAATTCGGCAGCGCCGTCCTCGACTGGTACGACCAGCACGGGCGCAAAGACCTGCCCTGGCAACAAGGCATCACGCCCTACCGGGTGTGGGTCTCGGAAATCATGCTGCAGCAAACCCAGGTCAGCACCGTACTCGGCTACTTCGGCCGCTTTATGGACGCCCTGCCGAACGTCCAGGCCCTGGCCGCCGCACCGGTCGACGAAGTGCTGCACCTGTGGACCGGCCTGGGCTACTACACCCGCGCGCGCAACCTGCAGAAGACCGCGCAGATCGTCGTCGCCGAGCATGGCGGCGAGTTTCCCGCCTCAGTCACCCAGCTGACCGAACTGCCCGGCATCGGCCGCTCCACTGCGGGCGCCATCGCCAGCCTGAGCATGGGCCTGCGCGCGCCGATTCTGGACGGCAACGTCAAGCGCGTGCTGGCCCGGTACAGCGCCCAGGAAGGCTATCCCGGCGAGCCCAAAGTAGCGGCACAACTGTGGGCCCTGGCCGAACAACTAACCCCCGCCGCACGGGTCAACCATTACACCCAGGCGATGATGGACCTCGGCGCCACCCTCTGCACCCGCAGCAAGCCCAGCTGCCTGCTGTGCCCGCTGCAACGCGGCTGCCAGGCGCACCTGCTGGGCCTGCAAAGCCGCTACCCGATCCCCAAGCCACGCAAGGTCTTGCCACAAAAAAGCACCCTGATGCCACTGCTGGCCAACCGCGACGGCGCCATCCTGCTCTACCGCCGCCCAGCCAGCGGCCTGTGGGGCGGTCTGTGGAGCCTGCCCGAGCTACTCGCCGGCGAAGAACTCGACGGCCTGGCCCTGCAGCACGGCCTGATCCTCGGCGAACGCCAGGCCTTGCCGGCCCTGACCCACACCTTCAGCCACTTCCAACTGGCCATCGAACCCTGGCTGGTGCACGTCGAACAGGCCAGCAGCGCCGTGGCCGAGGGCGACTGGCTCTGGTATAACCTCGCCACCCCGCCGCGCCTGGGCCTGGCCGCACCGGTCAAAAAGCTGCTGAAACGCGCCGCCGACGAATTGAACGCAGGAGAGTTGTCATGACCCGCACCGTGAATTGCCGCAAGCACAAACAAGAACTGCCAGGCCTGGAGCGTCCGCCGTATCCGGGCGCCAAAGGCGAAGACATCTTCAACAACGTCTCCAAGCAAGCCTGGGACGAGTGGCAGAAGCACCAGACCATGCTGATCAACGAACGCCGCCTGAACATGATGAATGTCGAGGATCGCAAGTTCCTCCAGGGCGAGATGGACAAGTTCCTCTCGGGCCAGGAATACGCCCTGGCGGAAGGCTACGTGCCGCCCAGCGAGTAAGGCATTTGGGCGTAAGCGACGGTAATAGTTAAATATTTTCCAGCTCGCGCTTGACAGGCCAGCGCAAAATCCGTCTAATGCGCCCCGTTGCCCAGATAGCTCAGTCGGTAGAGCAGGGGATTGAAAATCCCCGTGTCGGCGGTTCGATTCCGTCTCTGGGCACCACTAATTAATTTCAGGTGGTGTCAAAATCATCTGAAAGCCAAAAAGCCCGCCCAGTGCGGGCTTTTTGTTGTCTGCGCAAAACCCGCGCCTGCGACCAAAGTGCAACTGGCGCGCGGCGCTCGCTTGGGCCAGCATCCAGGCAAAGCCCTCGCTGGTAATTCGCTATGCAGATTGACGCTCAGCACCCCGGCAAAGTGGC
>JAIERF010000131.1 GCA_019747075.1 Pseudomonadaceae bacterium | reverse complement strand
CGCAGCGGAGTCTGCTTCTCGTTGGCGGCGAGCATCTTGCGGAAGCTCTTGATCCCGGAGGCCGCCAGGGTGCGGATCGGGCCGGCGGAAACGGCGTTGACGCGGGTGCCTTCCGGACCAAGGCTGCCAGCCAGGTAGCGCACGCCCGCTTCCAGGCTGGCCTTGGCCATGCCCATCACGTTGTAGTTGGGCATGGTGCGCTCGGCACCCAGGTACGACAGGGTCAGGATGCTGCCGTTACGGCCTTGCATCATGCTGCGACCGGCTTTGGCCAGGGCCACCAGGCTGTAGGCGCTGATGTCGTGGGCGATGCGGAAACCGTCGCGGGTGGTGACTTCGGTGAAGTCGCCGTTCAGCTGGTCGCCGGGGGCGAAGCCGACCGAGTGAACGATGATATCCAGGCCGTCCCACTTCTGGCTGAGGGCGTCGAACACTGCGGCAATCTCGGCGTCGCTGGCCACGTCGCAAGGGAAGCACAGTTCAGCACTGGAGCCCCAGCCAGCGGCGAACTCTTCGACCCGGCCCTTGAGCTTGTCGTTCTGGTAGGTGAACGCCAGTTCGGCGCCTTCGCGGTGCATGGCGGCGGCAATGCCGGATGCGATAGACAGTTTGCTGGCGACGCCGACGATCAGGACGCGCTTACCGGCGAGAAAACCCATGTGCTATTCCTCTTCTGGTTAATCGGCAGAGGCGGGGGCCATGAATGCGGCTTCCAGCAACTGCCTGGTATAAGTCTGTTGCGGCGCGGCAAAAACCTGTTCAGCCGGGCCTTGCTCAATCACCTGGCCCTGCTTGACCACCATCAGTTGGTGGCTCAGCGCCCTGACCACCGCCAGGTCATGGCTGATGAACAGGTAAGTCAGGTTGTACTTGCTCTGTAACGAACGCAGCAGTTCCACCACTTGGCGCTGCACCGTTCGGTCGAGGGCCGAGGTCGGCTCGTCCAGCAGGATCAGCTGCGGCTTCAATACCAACGCTCTGGCGATGGCGATGCGCTGGCGTTGCCCACCAGAAAACTCGTGTGGGTAACGGTGCCGTGTCGCGGGGTCGAGCCCCACCTCCAGCAGTGCATCGATGATCGCTTGTTCCTGTTCTGCATCCGTACCCATGCCATGGATCTGCAAACCTTCACCGACAATCTGGCTCACTGACATGCGTGGGCTCAGGCTGCCGTAGGGGTCCTGGAAGACCACCTGCATCTGCCGGCGAAACGGCCGTATGGCGTGCTGGGATAAGCCCTGCAACGCCTCACCGCGAAAGTTGATCGCGCCCTGGCTGCCGATCAGACGCAAAATCGCCAGACCCAGGGTCGACTTGCCGGAACCACTCTCGCCAACGATGCCCAGGGTCTGGCCCTGGGGCAGGCTGAAGTTGATGCCGTCCACCGCCTTTACATAATCAACCGTGCGCCGCAGCAGCCCTTTCTTGATCGGGAACCATACGCGTAAGTCCTTTACGCTCAGCATCGTGGCGCCAGGCGGGTTGGCCGCTGGCTCGCCGCGGGGCTCGGCCCCGAGCAGTTCCTGGGTGTAGGGATGCTGCGGTGCACGGAACAGTTCTTCGCAACTTGCCTGTTCGACGATCTTTCCGCGCTGCATGACACATACCCGATGGGCAATTCTGCGCACCAGGTTGAGATCGTGGCTGATCAGCAGCAGAGCCATGCCCAGGCGTACCTGCAAGTCCTTGAGCAGTTCGAGGATTTTCAGCTGCACGGTGACGTCCAGCGCGGTAGTCGGCTCGTCGGCGATCAGCAGTTGGGGTTCGTTGGCCAGTGCCATGGCAATCATCACGCGCTGGCGCTGGCCGCCCGAGAGTTCGTGGGGGTAAGCCTTGAGGCGCTTGTGCGGCTCGGGAATGCCGACCAGGTCGAGCAGTTCCAGGGTGCGGGCGGTAGCCGCTTTTCCGCTCATGCCTTTGTGCAGGCGCAGCACTTCGTTGATCTGCTTCTCGATGCTGTGCAGCGGGTTGAGCGAGGTCATCGGCTCCTGAAACACCATGGCGATGCGATTGCCGCGAATACCCCGCAGCTTGGCCTCGCTCATGTGCAGCAGGTCCTGACCGGCATAGTTGATGCTGCCGGCCGGATGGCTGGCGATCGGGTAGGGCAGCAGGCGCAGGATCGAGTGGGCGGTGACCGATTTGCCCGAGCCGCTTTCGCCTACCAGGGCCAGGGTCTCGCCCTGGCGAATATCGAAACTGACGCCTTCGACCACCCGTTGGCGCTGCTCGCCGCTGACAAACTCAACGGCCAGGTCGCGCACTTCAATCAGGTTGTCGGGGTTTAAGCACTGGGTCATTTCACTTCCTCGGGTCGAAGGCATCGCGTGCGGCTTCGCCAATAAACACCAGCAGACTCAACATCAGGGCCAGCACGGCGAAGGCGCTGATACCCAACCATGGTGCTTGCAGGTTGGACTTGGCCTGGGCCACCAGTTCGCCCAGGGAGGGCGCGCCGGGGGGCAGGCCGAAGCCGAGGAAGTCCAGGGCAGTGAGGGTGCCGATGGCACCGGTGAGGATGAACGGCATAAAGGTCATGGTCGAAATCATGGCGTTGGGCAGGATATGCCGGTACATGATCGAGCTGTTCTGCATGCCCAGGGCACGAGCGGCACGCACGTACTCGAGGTTGCGGCCACGGAGGAACTCGGCGCGCACCACATCCACCAGGCTCATCCAGGAAAACAGCAGCATGATGCCCAGCAACCACCAGAAATTCGGCTGCACGAAGCTGGCCAGGATGATCAGCAGGTAGAGCACCGGCAGACCGGACCAGACCTCGAGAAAACGCTGGCCGATCAGGTCGACCCAGCCACCGTAGAAGCCCTGCAGGGCGCCGGCTAGCACGCCGATGATGGAGCTGAGCAGGGTCAGCGTGAGGGCGAACAGTACCGAGATGCGAAAGCCGTAGATCAGCCGCGCCAGCACGTCGCGGCCCTGATCGTCGGTGCCGAACCAGTTGGCGCTGGAGGGCGGTGCCGGGGCCGGGATCTTCAGGTCGTAGTTGATGCTGCTGTAGCTGAACGGAATTGGCGGCCAGAGCATCCAGCCCTGTTTGGCCTCGATCAGCTCGCGAATGTAGGGGCTCTTGTAGTTGGCCTCCAGGGGGAACTCGCCACCGAACACGGTTTCCGGGTAGCGCGTGAGCACCGGGAAGTACCAGTCGCCCTGGTATTCGACCAGCAGCGGTTTGTCGTTGGCGATCAGCTCGGCGCCCAGGCTGAGGATGAACAAGCCGAGAAACAGCCACAGCGACCACCAGCCTCGTTTGTTGGCCTTGAAGCGCTCGACGCGCCGGCGATTGATGGGGGACATCTTTATGGAGAAGCGCATCTCAACCCTCCCGGCTTTCAAAGTCGATGCGCGGATCGACCAAGGTGTAGGTGATGTCACCGATCAATTTCACCACCAGGCCCAGTAAGGTGAAGATAAACAGGGTGCCGAACACCACGGGATAGTCGCGGTTAATCGCGGCTTCGAAACTCAACAAGCCCAGGCCGTCGAGAGAGAAGATCACCTCGATCAACAGCGAGCCGGTAAAGAAAATGCCGATCAGCGCCGAGGGAAAGCCGGCGATTACCAGCAGCATGGCGTTGCGGAAGATATGCCCGTAGAGCACGCGGGTTTCGCCCAGGCCCTTGGCGCGGGCGGTGACCACGTATTGCTTGTTGATCTCGTCGAGAAAGCTGTTCTTGGTCAGGAAGGTCAGGGTGGCGAAGTTGCCGATCACCAGGGCGGTGACGGGCAGGGCCAGGTGCCAGAAGTAGTCCTTGATCTGCTCGAACAGGCTGAGCTCGTCGAAGTTGTTCGAGGTTAGGCCGCGCAGGGGAAACCAGTCGAAATAGCTACCGCCGGCAAATACCACGATCAGCAGGATGGCGAACAGAAACGCCGGAATGGCGTAGCCGACGATGATCGCCGAGCTGGTCCAGATGTCGAAGTTGCTGCCGTGCCGGGTGGCCTTGGCGATCCCTAGGGGGATCGACACCAGGTACATGATCAGGGTGCTCCACAGCCCGAGGGAGATGGACACCGGCATCTTCTCGATGATCAGGTCGGTGACCTTGGCGTCGCGAAAGAAGCTTTCGCCAAAGTCCAGGTGCAGGTAGTTGACCAGCATGATCCAGAAGCGCTCGGGGGCCGGCTTGTCGAAGCCGTACATGCGCTCGATCTCGCTGACCAGTTCCGGGTCCAGGCCCTGGGCACCGCGGTAATTGGAGCCGGCCACCGAGACCTCGGCACCGCCGCCGGCGATCCGGCTGGTGGCGCCGTCGAAGCCTTCCAGTTTGGCGATCATCTGCTCCACCGGGCCGCCGGGAGCGGCCTGGATGATCAGGAAGTTGATCAGCAAGATGCCAAACAGGGTGGGAATGATCAGCAGCAGCCGTCGAAAGATATACGCCAGCATCTTATTGCTCCGTGCTTGCAGGTGCTGGTGCAACCGGAGCGTCCGCTTTGGCCCACCAGGTCATCAGGCCGACGTCGTACAGCGGGGTTACCTCGGGATGCTGCAGGCGGTCCCAGTAGGCCACGCGCCAGGTCTTGATATGCCAATTGGGGATCACGTAATGGCCGGCCAGCAGCACGCGGTCGAGGGCGCGGGTGTGGGCGACCAGGCTCTGCCGCGAATCGGCATTGATCAGGCCCTCGACCAGGCTGTCGACGGCCGGGTCCTTGAGGCCGATAAAGTTGCGGCTGCCGGGGTTGTCGGCGCTCGCCGAGTGCCAGTATTCGCGCTGCTCATTGCCCGGCGAGCTGGACTGGCCGAAGCCGCCGACGATCATGTCGAAGTCACGCGAGCGCAGGCGGTTGATGTACTGGGATACATCGACGCGGCGAATCACCAGCTCGATGCCGAGGTCGGCGAGGTTGCGTTTGTACGGCAGCAGGACCCGTTCGAAATCGGTCTGGGCAAGCAAAAACTCCAGGCTGACGGGCTTGCCGTCGGCGTCGACCATCTTGTCGTCGACGATCTTCCAGCCGGCTTCCTGCAGCAGTTGATAGGCGCGGCGTTGCTGCTCGCGGATGATGCCGCTGGCGTCGCTGCGCGGCACTTCGAAGACGCTGTTGAACACCTTGGGATCGAGCTTGGCGCGCAGCGGTTCGAGGATTTTCAGCTCGTCGCTGCCAGGCAGGCCGCTGGCGGCCAGCTCGGAGTTCTCGAAGTAGCTGTGGGTGCGGGTGTAGGCGCCGTTGAACAGCTGCTTGTTGGTCCACTCGAAGTCAAACAGCAGGCCCAGGGCTTCACGTACGCGCGGGTCCTGAAACAAGGGCCGGCGAATGTTGAAGACAAAGCCCTGCATGCCGGTGGGGTTGTGGTTGGTAATCTCTTCCTTGTGCAGGCGACCGTCTTTGACCGCCGGCACGTCATAGGCGCTGGCCCAGTTTTTCGCGCTGACTTCCAGCCAGTAGTCGAACTGCCCGGCCTTGAGGGCTTCGAGCGCCACCGTGGTGTCGCGGTA
>JAIERF010000299.1 GCA_019747075.1 Pseudomonadaceae bacterium | reverse complement strand
CGCGCCTTTATTGTGTTGCACGGCCGTGGCGGTGAAGACGGCAGCATGCAGGGCTTGCTCGAATGCCTGGAAATTCCCTACACCGGCAGCGGCGTGCTGGCCTCGGCCCTGGCCATGGACAAATTGCGCACCAAGCAGGTGTGGCAAAGCTTGGGCTTGCCGACCCCGCGTCATGCGGTGCTGGGCAGCGCCGAGGATTGTGCTGAGGCGGCCGCTGAGCTGGGCTTCCCACTCATTGTTAAACCGGCCCACGAAGGCTCGAGCATCGGTATGGCCAAGGTCGATGATCTGGCCGCGCTGGTGGCTGCCTGGCAGGACGCCAGCCGTTACGACAGTCAGGTGCTGGTGGAGCAGTGGATCAGCGGTCCCGAGTTCACCATCGCCATGCTGCGCGGCCAGGTGCTGCCGCCGATTGCGCTGGGCACCAGCCACAGCTTTTACGATTACGACGCCAAGTACCTGGCCAATGACACTCAGTACCGCATCCCTTGCGGTCTCGATGCCGCCAAGGAAGACGAGCTCAAACACCTGACGGCGCGCGCCTGTGAAGCAGTCGGCACCCAGGGCTGGGCGCGGGCGGACGTGATGCAGGATGCCGCCGGCAAATTCTGGCTGCTGGAAGTGAATACCGTGCCGGGCATGACCGATCACAGTCTGGTGCCGATGGCTGCTCGTGCCGCCGGCCTGGATTTCCAGCAGTTGGTGCTGGCGATCCTGGCCGATAGCGTCGAGGCGCGAGGTTAAGCCCATGAGCGCCACCCTGCGTTACTCGCCCATCACCGCCGAGCGCACACCGTCGCGTAAGCCGGTGGCGCGCGGTGCCAGTCGGATGGTGGTCAAGGAGCCGCTGGCGGCCCGGCCGAAAGCCGACTTCAGCGGCCTCAAGCGGTTGTTCTGGCCTCTGCTGTTGCTGGCGCTGGGTTTGGGTGCCTACACCTTGGCTGAACGGGCCTTGCCTTACGCCGACCGGCCGATCAGCCAGGTCAGCGTGCAGGGTGAGCTCAGCTATATCAGCCGGGAAGCCGTGCAGCAGCGCATCGCACCGTTTATCGAAGCGAGCTTTTTCACCGTCGACCTGACGGCTATGCGCAATGAACTTGAGCAAATGCCGTGGATCGCCCATGCCGAAGTGCGGCGCATCTGGCCGGACCAGGTGGTGATTCAGCTGGATGAGCAACTGCCCGTCGCCCGTTGGGGCAATGAGGCCTTGCTGAACAATCAGGGCCAGGCATTCACCCCGCGCGAGCTGGCCCATTACGAGAATTTGCCGCAATTGTACGGCCCGCAGCGCGCCCAACCGGCGGTCATGCAGCAGTACCAGATGCTTAGTCAGTTGCTGCGTCCGCTGGGATTTTCGGTGGCCAGCCTGGAATTGCGTGAGCGCGGCAGTTGGTTCCTGACTACCGGCGTGAACAGCACCGGGCAGAGCATTGAGCTGCTGTTGGGCCGTGATCATGTGCTGGAAAAAATGCGTCGTTTTGTCGCCATTTACGAGAAAACGCTGAAGCCGCAAATCGCCAATATCGCCCGTATCGACCTGCGTTACGCCAACGGCCTGGCCGTCGGCTGGCGCACCCCGGTACCAGCCACGGCGGCTAACCCCGCCGCCGTACAGTGAAATCAGGAGCAAGGAGCATGGCAAACGTGCAGAGCGGCAAGATGATCGTTGGCCTGGATATCGGCACTTCGAAAGTAGTGGCCCTGGTTGGTGAAGTGACCAGCGATGGCCAACTGGAAATCGTCGGCATTGGTACCCATCCGTCGCGCGGCCTGAAGAAGGGCGTGGTGGTGAATATCGAATCCACCGTGCAATCGATCCAGCGTGCAGTCGAAGAGGCCCAGTTGATGGCTGGTTGCCGTATTCACTCGGCCTTTGTTGGCGTGGCCGGTAGCCATATCCGCAGCCTGAACTCCCACGGCATCGTTGCGATTCGTGACCGCGAAGTCAGCCCCGCCGACCTTGAGCGTGTGCTGGATGCGGCTCAGGCCGTGGCCATTCCGGCGGATCAGCGCGTGCTGCATACCCTGGCTCAGGATTATGTGATCGACAACCAGGAAGGTGTGCGTGAACCCCTGGGCATGTCAGGTGTGCGTCTTGAGGCCAAAGTGCATGTGGTGACCTGTGCAGTGAATGCGGCACAGAATATTGAAAAGTGTGTTCGTCGTTGTGGTCTGGAAGTTGACGACATTATTTTGGAGCAACTGGCTTCGGCGTATTCGGTATTAACCGACGACGAGAAAGAATTAGGTGTGTGCCTGGTCGATATTGGCGGTGGAACTAGCGATATTGCGATATTCACAGAAGGTGCAATACGTCACACTGCAGTCATTCCAATTGCTGGTGACCAGGTAACTAACGATATTGCCATGGCATTAAGGACTCCAACTCAGTATGCCGAAGAGATAAAGATTCGGTATGCTTGTGCATTGGCCAAATTGGCCGGTGCTGGGGAAACCATCAAGGTTCCTAGCGTTGGTGATCGGCCGCCGCGGGAGCTGTCCCGCCAAGCCTTGGCTGAAGTGGTAGAACCACGCTACGACGAACTTTTTACTTTGGTTCAAGCGGAATTGCGCCGTAGTGGTTATGAAGATTTGATTCCGGCAGGGATTGTTCTTACCGGCGGGACTGCGAAGATGGAAGGCGCAGTCGAATTAGCCGAAGAGATCTTTCACATGCCGGTGCGTTTGGGGGTGCCACACAGCGTCAAGGGATTGGCCGACGTTGTGCGTAACCCGATTTACTCAACCAGTGTTGGCTTGTTGTTGTATGGCTTGCAGAAACAGACCGACGGTATTTCGATGTCCGGCGGCAACAGTTTCAGCGATGAAGCCAAAACACCGGTACTTGAGCGAGTAAAACGCTGGATTCAGGGTAATTTTTAAAAGTTTCACCGCGGTTGCAGTAGGCGATACAACTAGAAAGTAAAAAAGGAGAGGGGAAAATGTTCGAACTCGTAGACAACGTCCCGCAAAGCGCCGTTATCAAAGTTATTGGTGTGGGTGGCGGTGGTGGTAACGCCGTCAATCACATGGTTAAAAACAATATTGAAGGTGTTGAGTTTATTTGCGCCAACACCGATGCCCAAGCGCTGGGCAAGGTCGGTGCACGCACCATCCTGCAATTGGGCACCGCTATCACCAAGGGCCTGGGTGCTGGCACCAACCCGGAAATCGGTCGCCAGGCGGCGATGGAAGACCGTGAGCGCATCACTGAAGTGCTGCAGGGCGCCGACATGGTGTTCATCACCACGGGCATGGGCGGCGGTACCGGTACCGGTGCGGCGCCGATCATTGCGCAGATCGCCAAAGAGATGGGCATCCTGACGGTTGCAGTCGTAACCCGTCCGTTCCCGTTCGAAGGCAAGAAGCGTATGCAAGTGGCCGACGAGGGCATTCGTGCGCTGTCGGAGTGCGTTGACTCGCTGATCACCATTCCTAACGAGAAGCTGCTGACCATTCTCGGTAAGGACGCCAGCCTGCTCTCCGCGTTCGCCAAGGCGGACGACGTGCTGACCGGCGCTGTGCGCGGCATCTCCGACATCATGTTGCGTGAAGGCCTGATGAACGTCGACTTTGCCGACGTGAAAACCGTGATGAGTGAAATGGGCATGGCGATGATGGGGACTGGCTGTGCCAGCGGCCCGAACCGTGCTCGCGAAGCCACCGAGGCGGCGATCCGCAATCCGTTGCTGGAAGACGTCAACCTGCAGGGCGCGCGTGGCATCCTGGTCAATATCACTGCCGGTCTGGATCTGTCCCTGGGCGAATACGCCGCGGTGGGCGAGATCATCGAAGCCTTTGCTTCCGAGCACGCCACCGTCAAGGTCGGCGCAGTGATCGATCCGGATATGCGTGATGAACTGCATGTGACCGTGGTTGCTACCGGTCTGGGCGCGAAAATCGAGAAGCCGGTCAAGGTTATCGACAATACCGTGCACTCGGTGGTGAACAATTCGGTGTCGGCTCCGGCCGCTCGTCAGGACTCCGCAGCGGTGAACTACCGCGACCTGGATCGTCCGACCGTGATGCGCAACCAGGCCCACGCCAGCGCGGCTACGGCGGCCAAGCTCAACCCGCATGACGATCTGGATTACCTGGATATCCCAGCCTTCCTGCGTCGCCAGGCTGATTGATGAAATGTATCAGGAGCATTGGGGTGATTGGTGTTCAGCAAAGGTCGGTTCTGCTATCATCGCCGACCTTTATTGAAAACAATTCGCAACTTGCGCGCATACGGCCAAAGCCATGATTAAACAACGCACCTTGAAGAACATCATCCGCGCCACCGGCGTCGGTTTGCACTCGGGGGAGAAGGTATACCTGACCCTGAAACCGGCTCCGGTGGACACGGGTATCGTGTTCCGTCGTACCGATCTCGATCCGGTGGTGGAAATCGCCGCCCGTGCCGAGAATGTTGGCGAAACCACCATGTCGACGACCCTGGTCAATGGTGAGGTCAAGGTGGACACGGTAGAGCACCTGCTTTCGGCCATGGCTGGCCTGGGCATCGATAACGCCTACGTCGAGCTCTCCGCGTCAGAAGTACCGATCATGGACGGCAGCGCCGGTCCCTTTGTGTTTCTGATTCAATCGGCAGGCCTGGAAGAACAGGACGCGCCGAAGAAGTTCATTCGCATCAAGCGTGAAGTCACCGTCGAGGAGGCTGGCAAGCGTGCCACCTTCCTGCCGTTCGATGGCTTCAAGGTGAGCTTCGAAATCGACTTCGATCACCCGGTGTTCCACAACCGCACCCAGTCTGCCTGCGTGGATTTCTCCAGCACCTCGTTCGTCAAGGAGGTCAGCCGTGCGCGGACTTTCGGCTTTATGCGCGATATCGAGTTTCTGCGGACGCAGAACCTGGCGCTGGGCGGCAGTGTGGATAACGCCATTGTGGTTGATGAGTTTCGCGTACTGAACGAAGACGGCCTGCGTTATGAGGACGAATTCGTGAAGCACAAGATTCTCGATGCCATCGGCGATCTGTACTTGCTCGGCAACAGCCTGATTGGCGAATTCCGTGGCTTCAAGTCCGGCCATGCGCTGAACAATCAACTGCTGCGCGCGCTGATTGCGCAGACGGATGCTTGGGAAGTCGTGACCTTTGATGACGCCAGTACGGCGCCCATCTCCTACATGCGCCCGGTTGCGGCGGTGTAAGCAGTACCTGTTTCACCCTCCCTTATTAAGGCCACCTACGGGTGGCTTTTTTTATGCGCGCTGTTTGCCCGTTATTAGCTGGCGCTGTCGGGCTTTTTCACGTGGCTGGCCAAGCGCTCCAGGGCTGCGCGCAATTTGGGGTCGCTGATACCGTCAGCCGTGGTCTGGATGCTTTCGGCAGCGGCGCTGGAAAGCACCATGCTTTGATTGGCGGGCTGCTGTGGATGGTAGGCGGGCTGGACCTTGAACAGGATGCGCTGCAGACCGGCGAATTCCTCGATCAACTGCAGTTGCCGTTGCAGGCG
>JAIERF010000381.1 GCA_019747075.1 Pseudomonadaceae bacterium | reverse complement strand
TTGTTTCTGCTCGCTTTAGCGGGCCAGCACCAGGCGGTTGCGGCCATCGGCTTTGGCCTGGAACAGGGCGCTGTCGACGCGCTGGAAAAAGGCTTCGCTGCTGTTGTCACGCGTAGGTTCGAAGGTGCCGACGCCGAGGCTGGTGGTTAGGTTGAGGCTGTGTTCACGGGCTTGCAGCGGGCTGTCGGCGATGCAGGCGCGGAATTGTTCGGCCATCTGCTGTGCGTGCTGCAGGTCGGTGCCGGGCATCAGCACGGCGAATTCTTCGCCACCCATGCGCAGGAGAATGTCGTTGTCGCGGCGAAACACCTGGCGCATGCGCTCGGCAAACACTTCCAGGCAGGCGTCGCCGGTGAGGTGGCCGTGTTGGTCGTTGACCCGCTTGAACAGGTCGATGTCCATCAGCACCAGTGCCAACGGGCTGCCCTGGCGTTTGGCATTGGCCAGCATCAGCGGGAACAGGTCGTTGAACTGGTGGCGGTTGCCCAGCCCGGTCAGGCTGTCGGTGCGGCTGAGGCGTTCCAGGGCATCGCGCTGCTCCAGCAGCTGGAGCTCCAGGGCAATGCCGGCGTGGTATTCGCGAAAGCTGCGGGTGCCGACCATCAGCAGGTAGATCAGGTAGAACGCCAGGGTCAGCAGGATCGGCAGTTGCTGTTCGCCGTTGCTGGCCAGCACCAGCAAGCCGGGCAAGTTGAGCAGCAGAACGGTGCACAGGCCGCGGCGCAGGCGCATGGAAAAGGTGAAGGCCACCGCCGAGCTGAAGGCGATGGTGCTGACGGTGGCGACCAGTTGCGAGCGCTGAAAATCAGGGTCAGACAGGGCCAGCGCATGGGCCAGACCCCAGCCCATGGCGGTCAGTAACACCAGCAGCCAGTGGCGGTTGATCCAGCGCGTGAGGCGGCGGTCGCTATGAATGGTCGGTGGTAGATGAATCCAGCGCAGCACCAGCATCAGGGTGAAAAAGCCGCAACCACCGAGGCCCAGCAGCAGGTGCTGCAGCGGCGCCTGGCTGAAGCCCCAGGTCAGCAACCAGGCCAGCAGGTAGTAGAGGCTACCCAGGCGCGTGCGGTTGCTGACGTCCTGGACCTCGCGCCACAGGGCGTAGGTGCTGGGTTGTTTGGGTGCGCTGGTGATGGGCATGGTCGCAGGTCATAAATTGTGCGCGCAGCATAGCCGTTTTGCCGCTGGCTGTGCTGGCCAATTGCCTGTTTGCTGCTTGCCGACCAGGGCCTGCTCGAGGTGGGCGCCAGGTGGATCAACCCAGCGCCGGCTCAGAGTTCGGCGTCGAGGGCCATGACCCGCAGACGCTCGCGCTCATCAAACCCCTGGGCCAGCAGTTGCTCGATGGCCTGTTGCTGGTCGGTGGGGCTGAGGCCCGACTGGCGCAGGCGGTTGCGTTCTGCGGCATAGGCCTGCAGACGCGCCTGCCACTGGCGGCGCTGTTCGTCGAGTTGTTGCAGGGCGCTGGCCGCCTGCGGGTCGAGGGTGCTGGCGCGCAGCTGGTAGATGGCTTCGTCGCTGGCGCCGGCGGCGCGCAGGGCTTCGCTGGCGGCATACAGCTCGCCGTCGCGGCTGACCTGCTGGCGCACGGCGCGTTGCTCGGCCGGCAGGCTGGCTTCCAGCAGGGCCAGCTCATGGCGCTGTTGCTCGGGGCTCAAGCCGCGTTCGTTGAGGCGCAGCTGGGCGAGCATAAACTGGTCCTGGCTCAGGTCGCTGCTGAAGAACGCCTGGCTTTCCTCGGCGCTGAAATATTCGCCACGCAAGCGCGTCAGGGCTTCCAGGTGCTGGGCAAAAGTTTCCGCGCTGGGCGCTGCGTTGCCGGCGGGCAGGTCGGCCATGGCCAGGCGGTAGTCGAGGTAACGCTTGAGCAGGTCGCGGGCCTGAGCCAGGGCTGGCTCGTGCAGTTGGCTGGCCAGATCGTGATGAATGCGCAACAGAATCTGCGCCACCGGCTCCTCGTCGATGGCGCTGAAATAGAAGTCGAACAGTTGCAGCAGCTCTGGCTGCAGGCGCAGTTGGCCGTTGCCGTTGGCCTGCAGGAGCACGCCGTGGCTGGCGCCTTGTAGGGGCACAGGCAGGGCTCCGGGGTTGGGCAGTTGCACGCTGCTGTGCTGGCTGAGTTGCTGATTGAGGCTGCGCACTTGCACGGCCTTGGCGCTCTGGCTGGCCGGGCTGGCGGTGGGCGCGGCATGGCCGGCGAAGAAGTAGCCGGCTGTCGCGGCCAGCAGGGTCAGGCTGACACTGGCGATGGCCAGCGGGCGGAAACGCAGGGGCATCATGGCTCTCCAGCAGAGCAGGTGCGCGCCGCCGGCAGGTCGCCGGCGGCGCGCCTGGCAGGCTTACAGGCTGAGGCTTTTCAGGCGGCTGGCATGACTCTGGAACAGGGTCTTGGGGTTGGTCTCGAACAGCGAGACGGCGCCGAATACCTGATTGGTGACGTCCAGATGGTTCATGAAGTAGTTGTCTTTCAGCACCTTGCCGAAGTGGCTGGAGCACTTGCCGGTGACGCCGTCGTTGGCTTCGGTGAAGGCAAAGCGGGTGATGCCGAACAGCACATCGGAGGCGTCCAGCACGTTGGTCAGAGGGGCGGTGCCGCTCCACGAATACATACGCACGCTGTTGCCGTTGATGTTGGCGGTTTCCGCTCCGGCGCCGCAGGCGGTGGTGGGGATGCCAACGGGGTAGCGCTGGTTATTGGCTGCAGCGCCGGGCTTGTTGAATTCGGCGAGCATGGCGCGCACATCGGCCGGGCTCTTCTTGTTGTTCGACAGCAGGTTGACCAGGTCGCCGACGGCATTGGCAAAGGCGGTAAAGGCTACGCCCTGCAGACTGCTGGCCGGCGCCACACCGGTGACCAGGTCGGCCAGCGGCGAGCCTTTGTGTGGCGTATTCATGGTGGTCACGGAGGCCACCAGGTCTGGCCGGGTGTTCATCACATAACGCACGGTGATGCCGCCCTGGCTGTGGCCCATCAGGTTGAACTTGCTGATCTTGCCGCCGGAGCTGGCGCGGATGTTGTCGAGTTGGGCGATCAGCGCTTCGCCGCGTTTGGCCGAGCTGTCGAAGGCGTTGATTTTCGGTACATACACAGTGGCGCCCTGGCTTTGCAGGGCCGCGGGGATTTTGTACCAGTAGTCGATCGCCGCGATGCTATCGAAGGCAAAGATGCCGGGCACTAGCACAATCGGGTGCTTGGTCTGGGCCTCGGTGGTGGCGGCCTGGCTGGCGTGGCTGAAGGACAAACCGAGGCCGAGGGTGAGCAGCGAAACAGCAAGCAGTTTCTTCATGTTGGCATTCCTGAGTATTGTTTTTATTGTGTGTTTTGAGCCTCGTACTGCCGACACGAGACATCCGCCATCTGAGCACGACCGCCTGCGCCTGACTTGTAAGAACCGATGAACTTGTTCGGCCTGTGCGGCGATTGCGCAAAGCTCGTGCCTGCGTCTTTACGCCGAGGGGTAAAACCCCCACGCTGGGAATCAGGGTCTGCCAGGCCCACGACAACAATAAGAGCCACAGCCACGGCTGATCGCTCACTCAGGACCACCGCCATGCCTTCGGCCACGCCATCGTCATTGCTGTATCTGTGGGACCGCCGCACCCTGTTCGTCGGCCAGTTGAGCGAGTCCCTGGAACTGTCGCAAGCCGCCGCGACCCTGGTGCTCGGCCTCGATCAGGGCTTTACCCTGGAGGCGGCCGGGCGCCTGTTGCCGTGTCGCAGCGTCTTGCTGCCGGCCGGCAGTCGGGTGCGTTTGCAGGCGGCGGACAACCGTCTGGTGGTCTGGTATCTGGACCCCTTTGGTGCGGATTTCGCCGCCCTGCGTGGGCAGATGACGGCGGCCGAGGGCGCGCTGTGCATGGGGTTGGCAGATGAGTCGCAGTGGCTGGAGCGCCATCGCGAGTTGCTGGATGAGCAGGCCACGCCGGCCCAGGCCTATGCCTTGATCGAGCAACTGGTCGGGGCGGCGGCGCCGTTCAAGCTGGATGCGCGGATCAGCAGCGTGGTGGCGCTGATCAAGCGTGACGTGGCGAATAACCTCTCGGCCCGTTACCTGGCGGCCCAGGTGGACTTGTCCGAGCCGCGTCTGTCGCAGCTGTTCAAGGACACCCTGGGCGTGCCGATCCGCCGTTACCGGCAGTGGCACCGACTGTTTGTCACCGCCGTGGGCGTGACCCAAGGCCTGTCGCTGACCACCGCGGCGCTGGAGGCCGGCTTTACCGACTCGGCGCATTTCAGCCGCACCTTTCGCAGCATCCTCGGCATGCCGCCGTCGGCCATGCTCAATCCGCGTGGGCGGATGCGCATGTACGCGGGTTAGACGCGCGCCAGCACTGGCACCTGCCACTGCTCGCCCGGCTTGGGCGGGCGGAATTCGTTGGCTGGCACCTGACGCTCGGCCAGGGCCTTGGCCAGCTCCTGGGGTGGGGCGAACTGCTCCTCGTCACTCAAGTTGAAGGTGCCGAAGTGGATCGCCATGCTGCACTGCGAGGCCAGTTGCTGGTGGGCCTGCACGGCGTCGTCGGGGTTCATGTGGTTGTCGCGCATAAACCAGCGCGGGGCGTAGGCGCCAATCGGCAGGGCGGCAAAGCGCAGCGGGCCGAAGCGCTGGTTGATCAGCTTGAATTCCGGCCCTAGGCCACTGTCGCCGGGGAACAGCAGCGGCCCTTCGGCCGAGTCGAGCACAAAGCCCAGCCACAGGCTGCGGTTGGTGTCGTGGCGGGCGCGTGCCGACCAGTGCTGCACGGGCACGGCATGCAGGCTGAGCTGTTCGTTCAGCGGCAGGCTTTGCCACCAGTCCAGCTCGATGACATCGGGGAAACCGCACTCGCCAATCAACCCGCCATTGCCCAGGCCGGTCACCACCTGGGCCAGGGGGAAGCGCTCGGCCAACTGGCGCAAGCTGAACAGGTCGAGGTGGTCGTAGTGGTTGTGGCTGACGAGAATCAGGTCAATCGGCGGCAGCTGGTCGAGGCTCAGGCCGGGCGGGTGATAACGCTGCGGGCCGATAAATTCGAACGGGCTGGCGCGCTTGCTCCACAGCGGGTCGGTGAGGATATTCAGGCCGTGCTGCTGGATCAGCAGGGTGGCGTGGTTGATGTAGGTGACGCGCAGCTCGGCGCCGTGTACCCGGCTGACGATCTCGGCCGGCATCTGTGGGCCGGGCTGCGCCACCCACTGCATTTGCGGCGGACGGCTGAACCGCCACTTGAGCACATCGCCCAGACTTTTATGGGCCTTGGGTTCGAGGTTGTGAAAACGTTCGCCATCGAAATGGTCGCTGTGGGGCCCGCGGTAGGGGCGACCATGGCGGCCCAACAGGTTGAGCAGGGCCAGCCACCAAGTGGGGCGCAGAACACGGAACATGCGGATTCGCTCTTGCGGTTGAGATGCGCGTCAACCTAGCATGCCGCTCCCGTCGCCCGCCTGGCCAAGTCTTTTCTA
>JAIERF010000290.1 GCA_019747075.1 Pseudomonadaceae bacterium | reverse complement strand
AACAGCTTGTCGTAGACCCAGTCAAAGCCCCAGGCGGCGAACCACCAGGCACTGAGCACGCGGCCTACGGCGCTGTTGGCGATGGCCGTGACCAGGCGGCGTTTGCCGAGGAACAGCAGAGCAGCCAGCAGGATGCCGCTGATGGCGATGGTAGCGGAAATCAACTCCAGCGAATGCTGGGCTGCGCCGCCGGCATGGCCGACGCTTTGTGGCAGTACGCCCGCCAGCGGTGGCGTGATCAGGGCGCCGATGAAGGTCGACAGCACGATCAGCACCGACAGCGGCAGCCAGTAGGCGACGCCATGACCGCCGTGGGCTTCGCTCTTGGCCTCACCGTGGAAGGTGATGAAGATCAGGCGGAAGGTGTACAGCGACGTCATGAAGGCGCCCACCAGACCGGCGATCAGCAGGTTCTGGTGGCCGCTGGCCAGGGCTTCCCAGAGGATTTCGTCCTTGGAGTAGAAACCCGCGGTAACCAACGGCAGGGCTGCCAGGGCAGAACCACCGACCACGAAGCTGATGTAGGCCAGCGGCAGCTTCTTCCACAGACCGCCCATCTTGAAGATGTTCTGCTCATGGTGGCAGGCCACGATCACCGCACCGGAGGCAAGGAACAGCAGGGCTTTGAAGAACGCGTGGGTCATCAGGTGGAAGATTGCGCCATCCCACGCCCCCACACCCAGCGCCAGGAACATATAGCCGATCTGGCTCATGGTCGAGTAGGCGAGGATGCGTTTGATGTCGGTCTGCACCAGGGCGGCAAAGCCGGCCAGGACCAGGGTCACGCCGCCGACGATACCAACCAACTCCAGCACCTCAGGGGCGAGCAGGAACAAGCCGTGGGTGCGGGCAATTAGGTAAACACCGGCAGTAACCATGGTGGCCGCGTGGATCAGGGCGGAGACCGGGGTCGGGCCGGCCATGGCGTCGGCCAGCCAGGTTTGCAGCGGTAGCTGAGCGGATTTACCGACCGCGCCACCCAGTAGCATCAGGGTCGCCAGCTGCATCCAAAAGTCGCCAGCGGCGAACTTCTGCGGTGCCAGCACCAGCAACTCTTGGATGTTCAGGGTGCCCAGTTGCTGCACCAGAATGAACAAGCCGATGGCCATGAATACGTCGCCGATACGGGTAACGATAAAGGCCTTGAGGGCGGCATTACCGTTGTTACGATTGCTGTAGTAGAAGCCGATCAGCAGGTAGCTGCACAGCCCCACGCCTTCCCAGCCGAAGTACAGCAACAGCAGGTTATCGCCGAGGATCAGCAGCAGCATGCTGAAGATAAACAGGTTGGTGTAGGCGAAGAAGCGCGAGTAACCGGCCTCACCGCGCATGTACCAGGAGGCGAACATGTGGATCAGGAAGCCAACACCGGTGACCACGCCGAGCATGGTCAGCGACAAGCCGTCCAGATACAGGGTGAAACTCGGCGTGAAACCGTCCACCGCCATCCACTGCCAGAGCAGTTGGCTGTAGGCGCCGCCCTCAGGTGGGGCGACGTTGAACTGGTAGATGATCCAGGCGCTGGTTAGAGCCGAGAGGCCCACCGAACCAACGCCAATCAAGGCCGAGAGGTTTTCGGAAAAGCGACCGCGGGAAAACGCCAGCAGCGTGAAACCGAGCAGGGGGAACAGGCACGTCAGGAATATGAGGTTCATCCGCGCATCTCGCTGGCAGCGTCGATATCGAGGGTGTGGAAGCGGCGATACAGCTGCAGCAGGATCGCCAGGCCAATACTGGCCTCAGCGGCTGCCAGGGTGATCACCAGAATGAACATGATCTGTCCATCGGCTTGCGCCCAGCGACTACCGGCCACGACAAAGGCCAGGGCAGTGGCGTTCATCATCACTTCCAGGCTCATCAGCACGAACAGAATGTTGCGCCGCACCATCAGGCCGACCAGGCCCAGGCAGAACAGCACGCCGGCCACGGCCAGGCCATGCTCCATTGGAATCATATCCATAGTCATTCATTCGCCTCGTGACGGCCGAGGTGGAAGGCGGCAACCAGTGCCGCCAACAGCAGCATGGAGGCCAGTTCGACGACCAGCAGGTAAGGACCAAACAGGCTGATGCCCACTGCCTTGGCATCCACGGTGGTGAGGCCGATAGCGGCGCCACTGTGGTTGCCGAACAGCACGTAGAGCAGTTCGCACATAAGGGCCAGGGACATCATTGCCGGGCCACCCCAGATGCCTGGGGTCATCCATTGGCGCTCCTGGACACTGGCGGCTGGACCGAGGTTGAGCATCATCACCACGAACACGAACAGCACCATGATGGCACCGGCGTAGACGATGATCTCCAGAACCCCGGCAAAGGGCGCGCCGAGGCTGAAAAAGCACATCGACACAGCCAGCAGCGAGACGATCAGATAGAGCAGGGCATGAACCGGGTTGGTGTTGGTGATCACCCGCAGGGTGGCCACTACAGCGACGCCGGCGGCGAAATAGAAAGCAAATTCCACAGCGTCCTCCTTAGGGCAGCAGGCTCTTCACGTTGATCGGTTGGGCTTCATCTTGTGCAGCCCCTTTCGGTTTACCGGCAATGGCCATGCCGGCCACGCGGTAGAAGTTGTAATCGGGGTTCTTGCCGGGGCCGGAGATCAGCAGGTCCTGCTTCTCGTACACCAGATCCTGGCGTTTGAAGTCGGCCATCTCGAAATCCGGCGTGAGCTGGATGGCGGTGGTCGGGCAGGCTTCTTCGCACAGGCCGCAAAAGATGCAGCGCGAGAAGTTGATGCGGAAAAACTCCGGGTACCAGCGACCGTCTTCGGTTTCGGCTTTCTGCAGGGAGATGCAGCCCACCGGGCAGGCTACGGCGCACAGGTTGCAGGCAACGCAGCGCTCTTCGCCATCCGGGTCGCGGGTGAGGACGATACGGCCACGGTAGCGCGGTGGCAGGTACACAGCTTCTTCCGGGTACTGCAGGGTGTCGCGCTTGCGGAAAGAGTGGGAGAACACCATCACCAGGCTGCGCAGCTGGGTGTAGGTGCCGTAAAGAACGTGGAGGATGTACTTGATCATGTTCATATTCCTCACTGAACCGCGCCAGGGGCCGCGAGCAGCACAAAGGCAGCGGTAACCAGCAGGTTGATCAGGGTCAGCGGCAGGCAGAACGTCCAGCTGAAGGTCATGACCTGGTCATAACGCGGGCGCGGGATGGAAGCGCGCAGCAGAATGAAGATCATGATGAAGAAGGCCGTTTTCAGGGCGAACCAGATAAACGGAATCTGCGGCAGGATATCGAATGGGCCGTGCCAGCCGCCGAAGAACAGCGTGACCAGCAGCGCCGAAATCAGCACGATGCCGACGTATTCGCCGACGAAGAACATGCCCCATTTCATCCCGGCATATTCAATGTGATAACCGTCGGCCAGTTCCTGTTCAGCTTCCGGCTGGTCGAAGGGGTGACGGTGAGTCACGGCCACGCCAGCAATGAAGAACGTACAGAAGCCGATGAACTGCGGAATGATGTACCACAGGCCCTGGTTCTGAGCTTCGACGATATCGCGCAGGTTGAACGAACCGGCCTGGATCACCACACCCATCAGCGAAAGGCCCATAAACACTTCATAGGAAATGGTCTGGGCCGAGGCCCGCAGGCTGCCGAGCAGGGCGAACTTGTTATTACTGGCCCAGCCAGCAAACAACACGGCATAGACGGTCAAACCGGCCATGGCGAAGAAGAACAGCAAGCCGATGTTGAGATCCGCCACGCCCCAGGTTGGGGTAATCGGCACCACCGCAAAAGCGATCAGCAAGGTGCTGAAGGCCACGATCGGCGCGATGGTGAAAACCATCTTGTCGGCGAACGGCGGGGTCCAGTCTTCCTTGAAGAACATCTTGATCATGTCGGCGGCGATCTGGAAGGCACCAAACGGGCCCACCCGGTTCGGACCGTAGCGATCCTGCCAGAGGGCCAGCAAGCGGCGCTCGACCCAGCTGAGCAGGGCGCCACAGATCACCACTGCGAGCAGGATGACGACGGCCTTGACCACGGCAAAGAAGATTTCCAGCAGCTCGGGCGTTAGCCAGCTCATTGTGCGGCCTCCTGCAGAGCCTCGGCGAAGGTGCCGAAGATGGCCGAAGGAATGCCCGCCAGGCCTACTGGCAGACCGACCACGCCCAGGCTCAGGCTGTCATCGATACGCAGCGGCAAGCTCAGCTTGCGGCTGCCGACGCGTAGGCTGAGCAGGGCACCGTCATTCACGCCCAGCTTGTCGGCTTCGGCTTTGGCCAGGGCCACGTAGGCGGGAACCATGCGCTCCTGAATCGGTGCGGCCAGGGCGCTGGTTTCGTCACTGCCAAACAGATGGTAGAGCGGCACCACTTGCCATTGACCTGCGGCCGGAGCAAACGGCTTGGGCACGCCGGTGAACCAGCTCAGGCCATCGCCCTTGGGCTCGATCAGGCGGATGCCGGGGTCGCCGGCACGCAGGTGACCACCGACTTCGTCCTGGAACTTGTTCCAGGCTTGCGGCGAGTTCCACCCCGGCGACCAGGCGAATGGCACCTGCTGACGCGGTTCAGCCGAGCCTGAGTAGCCTTCCATGGAGAAGGCAAAGGCGCTGTCCTGATCCTGCGGGGTACGCGGCTCATGCACGCTGATATTGGCGCGCATGGAGGTGCGGCCGCTGTAGCGCAGCGGTTCGCGGGCCAGCTTCATGCCCTTGATGCGGAACGAAGCGCTCGGTGCAGCACCAATGATGCCAGCCAGTTCGGCGTTGCTGGCAGCGCAGGCGGCGGTGACTTGGTCCAGTTGAGTCCAGTCCACCGGCTTGTGCTGCAGGGTGCTGTGCAGGGCATGCAGCCAGCGCCAGCCTTCACGGATGAGAATCTCCGGCTTGTAATAGGACGGCTCGTAAACCTGGAAGAAGCGCTGAGCGCGGCCTTCCTGGCTGACCAGGGTGCCATCGCCTTCGGCGAAGCTGGCGGCCGGGAACAACAGGTCGGCACGGGCGGTGGTCGCTGTGCGCTGGTGATCGAGTACCAGCAAGACCTTGGCGGCTTGCAGGGCAGCATCCACCTGGGCAGCGTCGGTACGGCGATACAAATCGTTTTCCAGTACCACCACGGCATCGGCGTGGCCATCGATCAGGCTTTGCAGGCCAACTTCGACGGCGTCGCCGCCGAGCATGGCCAGGCCCAGGCTGTTGGCCTCGGCCACTACCAGGCTGATGGAGGCGTTTTTCTCGCGCAGCTTGAGGGCCTTGGCGATGTTGGCACTGGCTTCCAGGATGGCCTGGGAACCCAGGGATGCACCCGAGACAATCAGCGGACGCTTGGCGTTGAGCAGGGCGTCGGCAATCCGTTGCGCCAGCGCAGCGGCCTCTGGGTCGAGGTTGGCCACTGCCGGTGAGCTGGCATCCAGCGCGTGGGCCACGGCAAAGCCGAGGCGGGCAAGGTCATCCGGGGCGGCGTGTACGGTTTCTTC
>JAIERF010000074.1 GCA_019747075.1 Pseudomonadaceae bacterium | reverse complement strand
TGGTTGCGGGAGCAGGATTTGAACCTACGACCTTCGGGTTATGAGCCCGACGAGCTACCAGACTGCTCCATCCCGCGGCGCCAATTTTATCGTCAAATCTCAGGCTGTCAACCTTTAACTTGGAAAAAATCCTGATCGCTCAGGTGCTTAGCGTTGGGCGGGTGGTAGACTCCGGGTCTTCAGGGCTTGCCTGCTGGGGCTTTCCGGACTTTTCGTGCGCAAGATCATCCATGTCGATTGCGACTGTTTTTACGCGGCTATCGAGATGCGTGATGACCCGCGCCTGGCGGATAAGCCCTTGGCCGTCGGTGGCAGTGCCGAGCGGCGCGGAGTGATTGCCACCTGCAACTACGAGGCGCGCGCCTATGGCGTGCGCTCGGCCATGCCGTCGCGGCAAGCGCTGCAGTTGTGTCCGGATTTGCTGATCGTAAAGCCGCGCATGGATGCCTACAAAGCGGTGTCCCAGGAAATTCACGGCATTTTCCGGGATTACACCGATTTGATTGAGCCGCTGTCCCTGGACGAAGCCTATCTGGATGTTTCGGCCTGCAGCCACTTTGCCGGCAGTGCCACGCGGATTGCCGATGCGATTCGCCGGCGGGTGGCGCGCGAGCTGCGTATCACCGTGTCGGCCGGGGTAGCGCCGAACAAGTTTTTGGCCAAGATCGCCAGCGACTGGCAAAAGCCGAATGGTCTGTTTGTGATTACCCCGGCCCAAGTCGATGAGTTCGTCCTGGCGCTGCCGGTGGCCAAGCTGCATGGCGTGGGTAAGGTCACGGGGCAGCGCCTGGGGCGCATGGGCATTCAGACTTGCGCGCAGCTGCGCGAATGGAGCAAGCCTGCGCTGGCACGCGAGTTCGGCAGTTTTGGCGAGCGCCTCTGGAGCTTGGCGCGAGGTATCGATGAGCGTGCGGTGCAGGTCAACAGCCGGCGTCAGTCGGTCAGTGTCGAGCACACCTTCGAGCAGGATCTACCTGATCTAGACGCTTGTCTGCAACGCTTGCCACTGTTGCTTGGCGAACTGGACGGGCGCGTGCAGCGCCTTGATTCGAGCTATCGACTGGGCAAACCGTTTATCAAACTGAAGTTTCATGACTTCACCCAGACCACCCTGGAACAGGCGGGTGCAGGGCACGATCTACCCAGTTATCAGGCGCTGCTGACGGCGGCCTTCGCTCGCGGCAACAAGCCAGTGCGCCTGATCGGGGTTGGTGTGCGCTTGCAGGATTTGCGTAGCCGCCAGGAGCAGTTGCAGCTGTTCGGCGACTAATTCCCTAGTGCGGTTTTCAGCCTTCTTCTGGCTGCAAACGCAACGGCTTGCCTTGTGCGGGCCACAGGCGCAATTCGTCCTGCGGGGAAAAATCCCAGCGCTGCACGCTGCCGAGAGCGTCGAGGAAGCGTTGCTCTTGTTCCATCACCGCCGGAGCACACATTTTCCGGGTGCTACCGATCTGGGCGAAACTGAGTTTGTCGGCTTCACGGGTGTAGGCGGCGAACCAGTGATTACAGCCAGCGCTACCGTAAGCGCGGCCGTCATCCCCCAGGGTCAGGGTAGGGTGACTGTGGTGCAGACGTGGCTTGCCGTTGATCCACTCGGCTTGGTAGGTGCGTTCGCTTTCCAGTTGCAGTGGCTCACTGGCGCAACCGAGCAGGCCTGCGCTCAGCAGGCCAATGGCAAAAACCTTATTCATTGGGCGTCTCCCTGACATTTGGGGCACAGGTGGTGCTCGCCGCGCGCGACCCAGCCCAGTTCGCTGATGCGTGCCTGAGCCGCTGGCGCGCGGGCTTTTTCGCCAAGCGCAGCGTCCACGGCAAACTCGAAGTCGAGCTGAGCGTTGCAGGCATCGCAGTTGACTTGCCAATTGAGAATGGCCAGTTCCTTGAATACCGGACCTTTAGCCACGGCCAGCCATTGCCCTGGCGGGTTGATCAGGTGACGGACTTTCTCCACCTGCAAGCGCAGGCACAGGTCGCGGCTGCCTTTGAGCGTCACCAGTAGGGTGTCTGCGGCCTTGATCGAGCCGCCGTTGCCGGTGACCTGATAGCGGCCAGGGGCCAGCGCGCGACATTCGGTGAGGGTGTGTTGGGGGTTGAGCAGCGAGTAACGGAAGTCGTGTTCGGCCATGGGAGCCTGGTGCGCCAGTATTCAGGTGAATTTAGGCGCATATCCTAACACGCACGCGCCTGAATCCGGGCGATGCCGGTCTGTTCCGGGATTAAAACGCAGGCAAAGAAAAGGGCGCCAGAAGGCGCCCTAAAAACATCTATGGAGTAAGTCCATAACTCAGAGCCGCGCTCGTCGACGTTGGTTCAATGCGTGTCGACGAACGGTAGGTCAGCGGCTAGGGACCAGGACCAAGCGTTGGTTGCCGTAGGTCCTATCGATGTTTTTGCTCTGGAAGGGAAAGCTCATGTAATGACCCTTTTGCCAGGCTTCGATGCCGTCGGCGTAGTGCGGGCTGGCGGGGTTGCCGGACTGGCCGCTGCTGTTGAGGCCAATCAACGGTTCCGCCTGGCTGAAGTCGACGACGATGCGCATGGCCGGAATCAGCCAGGTGTCGAAATCCTGGCCCCAGTGGTAAGCCGACACGTTGAGGGTGCTGTGATCGCCACCTGCAGGGTTGGGGCCGCGGTCCAGATAACCCTTGATGGCGTTGATCGAGGCTTGCTGGCTGGCGCTCATGTACTTGGCCAGCTGGGTGGTGTCCGTCGCCCAGGTGTAGGTGTGCAGCTTGCCCCATTGCCAGGCCTGGCGGTTGCTGCCCAGCTTGCTTTCGCAAAAGGTCACGGCGGCCGCCAGACTGCGGGCCAGGATGGCTGGCTTGTCTTCGGCCTGCGGGCTGCTGCGGTCATCCCAGAACGGGCTGTCTTCGCGGCCCAGCAAGTGGTCTGCCTGGGCCGAGTACGACAGGTTGGCGGTTTCCACCAGCGCCTGCCAGGCCGCGGAGTCCGGGCTGCCCAGCTCGTCACTGAAGGTCAGGCGAGCGCTTTCCTGCAGGAAGGCACCGTACAGGGCGGCATCGGCGGAACTGGCATCCAGCCTGCCGTTGAACGCTAGCAGGCGTTTGTGGGCTTCCTCGGCTTTGCTGCGCTGCTCGACAGGCAAGGCGGCAATCGCCTGTTGCAGCGGCTGCTGCATGCCGGGGGCGCTGAACATGGCTTGTAGTTTGGCGACGAACGGCGAGGTTTGGTCGTACTGCATGGCGATCATGCTTTTCTGGTCGTGCTTGCCGCTGCCGGCCAGTTGCGCAATGCGCTCGGCCCGCTCGGGGTAGTACCAGGAGTTGGACAGCTGCATGCCATAGCCTGACGGCACCGTTCGCTGGTTGGCGGTGCCCAGCCAGCCTTGGGGTGGGTCCTGGTCGTAGGGGTGGAGCATGGTGTCGGCAAAACCGTCCCAGTCATATTGGCTGTCCCAGCCTGGGGAGGGCAGCAGGCCACGTCCGCCGCGGCGGTTGGGGAAGCGTCCGCTGACCTGCCAGCCGATATGCTGGGCGTCGGCAAACACCAGATTGAGGGGCATGCCGCGAATTTCGCGAGCGGCTTCAAAGGCGCGGTCGATGGTCTGGGCCCGCGACAGGTCGAAAAAGGCGTCCAGGGTTTTGTCGGCCTCGAACTGGGTGCTTTGCAAGGCCAGGCCGTAACCGCTGCTGATTTGCAGCGGCTGCAGCATGTGTTTGCGCTCGCCCAGCACGCTGTTGAGCAGCGGCCCGTGGCGGGTTTCATAGAGGGTTTCGCGGACCGGGCTGGCCCCCTTGATAAAGAAGGTTTCATGGCGGGCGCGGGCGGGCAGCCATTTGCCGTCAGCCAGGTAGTAGGGCTGGCGGTTGCGCAGCTGGATTTTCTCCAGGAACAGGTCCTGGTTGTCGCCCATGACCATGGTCATGCCCCAGGCCAGCTTACCGTTGAAGCCCGCTACCACGGCCGGTACGCCGGCAATCGAAACGCCGGCGGCCTGGAGTTGCGGCGAGCGGATCTGTACGAAGTTCCATGCCGAGGGCATGGCCAGTGGCAGGTGGGTGTCGTTGGCCAGCAGGCTCTTGCCGTTGCGCGCACGTTGCGGGGCGATTGCCCAGTTGTTCGAGGCGGCGACGCCGAGCATGTCCAGTTGGGCGATCTGGCTGGCGGCGCTGCTGATGGCGCCCAGGCCCTGGATAGCGCTTGTGCCATTGCTGTCGGCCAGGTTTAGGCCTTTGAGTTTGTCGGCCTCGTCAAACGGCAGCGGTTCGTCCGGGTAGGTCGGCGTCAGCCAGGCCAGCTTGTCGGCACCGACTTTTTGCGCCAGCACTAGAGAGGCGATTTCTTCCTGCAGGTTCACCGCTAGGCCGAAGTTGAGCAGGCTGAAGATCAGCACCGAGTCTTCGGCTTTCCAGTAGGCGGGTTGGTAGTCCGACTCGCGCAGGTCCATCGGCAGTTTGTCGCGGTATTGGAACAGGTAGGCGTTAACGCCGCGGGCGTAGACCTCGAAGGACTTCTTGATCCGTGGCGAGGCATTTTTATACAGCACCGCCGCACTTTGCTTGAGGTTGACGGCACGCATGAAACGGTCGATGTCGAGGGCGCCTGGGCCGACCATCTCGGCCAGGCGGCCTTCGGCCATCAGGCGCATGCCGACCATCTGGCTTAGGCGGTCACTGGCATGCACATAACCAAGGCTGAACACCGCGTCGTGAAAGCTGCTGCTCTCGATCAGCGGCATGCCCAGGGCATTGCGGCGGATGCTCACGCTTTTCGACAGGCCCTGAATCTTCACGGTGCCTTGCACGGGCGCGACGCTGTCGCCGTACTGGTTGTCGAGGAAGGCCTGGCAGCCGGTCAAAGCCAGTAGCCCGGTCAGGGTCGCGCCAAGGGTCAGGCTGGTCAGGGGGCGAAGCAGGCGCGCGAGCATGTGAGGGCTCCTGGAGCAATAAAGTGATGCCGCCAGCAGCCACAGGGCCGGGCCGCAGAGGGCAGTTGTGAGGTTAGTTCAGCGCCACGAGACGGTGGCGCTGTGTCGCGTAAAGGCTGGCGACCAGGGTGCGGGCGGAACCGTCAGGCGCCGTGGCACTTCTTGAATTTTTTCTGGCTACCGCAGGGGCATGGATCGTTGCGGCCGACGTCTTTCAACGGGTTGCGCGTCGGTTCCTGATGGTGGTGGTTGCAGTCTGGGCCATGCACGTGACCATGGTCGTGGCTATGGTCGTGGTCGTGCGCATGATCGTGATTGCAGTCGGGGCCGTGGACGTGAGGTTCTTGCTGCATGGGGCTTACTCCGGAATGTAGTTGCCGGGGATTATCTCGCCATTGCGCTGAAGGTGCACGCTGCGTCCGAACATCAGGCCGGTTTTTACTTCGCCTTGCAGTTGATAGCTGATGGGTTCGTCTGGGTCTTCGAG
>JAIERF010000286.1 GCA_019747075.1 Pseudomonadaceae bacterium | reverse complement strand
GCGTCCAGGCTGTTTTGCGCCAGGCGCTGGGCCTGCTCGCGGGTCATGCCGAGGCTGTCATGCAGGGCCATAAAGTTATCCG
Organism: Pseudomonadaceae bacterium; assembly: GCA_019747075.1. GTDB lineage: Bacteria > Pseudomonadota > Gammaproteobacteria > Pseudomonadales > Pseudomonadaceae > Aquipseudomonas. Next base: position 5,288 of record JAIERF010000286.1, on the reverse strand, counting down.
TGATATAGCCGCCGAAGTAGGCCGGATCGTCGGAGTTGACCGTCACCTTCACGCCCTGTTCGAGCATCTGCAGGATATTGTGCTGGCGCATGTCGTCGAACACGCAGAGCTTGGTGTTGGACAGTGGGCAGACCGTCAGCGGGATCTGCTCGTCGATCAGGCGCTGCATCAGTCGTGGGTCTTCGGCGGCGCGCACGCCGTGGTCGATGCGGCTGACCTTGAGCAGGTCGAGGGCCTGCCAGATGTACTCGGGCGGGCCTTCCTCACCGGCGTGGGCGACGGCCAGCAGGCCTTCGCTGCGGGCCTTGGCGAACACCCGCTGGAACTTGCTCGGCGGGTGACCCAGCTCCGAGCTGTCCAGGCCCACGGCAATAAAGGCCTCGCGAAACGGCATGGCCTGTTCGAGAGTCTCGAACGCCGCTTCTTCGCTGAGGTGGCGCAGAAAGCTGAGAATCAGGCCGTGAGTGATGCCCAATTGCTGCTGGCCATCCTTGAGCGCCTGGGTGATGCCATTGAGCACCACTGCGAAGGGGATGCCGCGGTCGGTGTGGGTTTGCGGGTCGAAGAACGGCTCGACGTGAATCACGTTCTGCGCCTGGCACTTTTGCAGGTAGGCCCAGGTCAGGTCATAGAAGTCCTGCTCGGTGCGCAGCACGTCGGCGCCCTGGTAATAGAGGTCGAGAAACTCCTGCAGGTTATTGAAGGCATAGGCCTTGCGCAGGGTTTCCACATCGCCCCAGGGCAGGGCGATACGGTTGCGTTCGGCCAGGGCAAACAGCAATTCGGGCTCCAGGGAGCCTTCCAGGTGCAGGTGCAGTTCGGCTTTGGGCAGGGCGTTGAGCCAGTTATACATGGCGGGCGATCTCATTAGCGGCAATGGCTGAATTCTAAGCGCTGTTGGCCGTGAGCGGCGCTTCCCTTTGCACGCGTTGTGGCTGGTTGTTTTTTGTGCAGGGGCTGGCAGGCACTGCTGGGCGTGCTCTGTGGCCAGTCATCCCAGGCTTATCCACAGACTTGCCCACCTTAATTGGGGGCAACTGTGCAGGCTCTCTCGGCACCTGAATAGCGCCGGTCGAGACGCTGAATTAGCGGAAAAATAGTCAATTAATCAGTTGCTTATCGTCGAGGTAGGGTTACTTGGTAATACCTGGTTGAAATTCGTACAGCCAGGCTGAGGCCTAGTCTGGCGTGTGCTGCAGGCGCTCATCCCAGGGTTATCCACAGAAGGCTCCACAGAGATTGTGGGCAAAAAGCCAAGGTGGCGGCTGGCGCTGTGGATGAGTGATTGAAGGCGTAGCGTGCCGTTATCGGGGCTAACCGATAACAGGCCTGGCGCAACCGGGCTGAAGGCCCACGGTGAAGGCCGCTGGTGGCAATTGAGTGAAAAACATACAGCCCGCTGCAGGCCGCGCTACGGACGGCTCACAGCGGCCTGTGCAAGGCTTGTCCACAGTTTTGTCCCCAGCCATTGTGGGCAACTCGTGCAGGTGTCTGGCGTGCGTGGCGGCACCCGGGGAAATGTCTGGCTGGTGCTGAAAAGTCAGTAGAAACAGGTATTTATCGTGGTTTTATCAGATTCAAGAGGCGCTTGGTTGAAAACTGATCAGCGTCTCGCAAGCCCCGCCAGCTATACCTGTCGGCGGACTGCCCCAAGGTTATCCACAATACTGTGCACCGAATTTGTGGGCGCTTTGCTGGGTGGTTTGTGGCTGATGGGTATCGCTGCGCTCAACGCCATCCTACGCGCGGGTTGCAAGGCTCTAGCCCGGATGCAAGCCGGGTTACGTGAGCACGCGGCGGCTAGTTATCCACGTCATTCAGTTGCAGCTGCACGCGGCCGCGGCTGAGGTCGGCCAGCAGCTGTTGCAGGGCGGGCAGTTGCGCGGCAGGGATGGCCAGCTCCAGTCGGGCACCTTCGCCGTCGAAGTGTTCGGCCAGCAGCAGGGCGTCGAGGCGGGCGAGTTGCGCCTTGAGCAGCGGCAGTTCGGCAAAGTACAGGTGGCAGTGGCCGCTCAGGCGTTGCAGCAGTTCCAGTGTTTGCCCACCTTGCAAACACTTGGCGGCGCTGCCGCCATAGGCGCGGGCCAGGCCGCCGGTGCCGAGCTGGATGCCGCCGTACCAGCGGGTGACCACCACTGCGACCCGGTCGAAGCCCTGGCCTTCGATGGCGGCGAGCATCGGCCGCCCGGCCGTGCCGCCGGGTTCGCCGTCATCGCTGCTGCGGTATTGATTGCCGACCTTCCAGGCCCAGCAGTTGTGCGAGGCGCTGGGGTCGCTGGCTTGCTGGATAAACGCCTGGGCCTCGGCCGCGCTGCTGACGGGCGCGGCCTGGGCGAGGAAGCGACTCTTGCGAATTTCTTCCTGATACGTGCAGGGCGCCCCGAGCGTGAAGGCCATCAAGCCTGGGCGGGAGGCGTCAGGCCACAGCCCTTGAGGATGATCTGAATCAGGTTGTCGGTGGCCTTGGCGAAGTCTTCCTTGGTCTGCTTCTTGCGCCCGGTCAGGCGGCTGATCGAACTGGAGAAGTCGGCGTAATGCTGGGTGCTGCCCCACAGCAGGAAGATCAGGTGCACCGGGTCGACCGGGTCCATCTTGCCCTGGTCGATCCAGGCCTGGAACACCGCCGCGCGGCCACGGAACCATTCTTGATAGTCCTGGTTGAAGTGCTCGGCCAGGCACTCGCCACCGCTGATGACTTCCATGGCGAAGATTTTCGAGGCCAGCGGCTGGCGCCGGGAGAACTCCATCTTGGCGCGGATATAACCGGCCAGGGCCGTGGCCGGGTCATCCTCGGCGCGCAGGTTGCTGAAGGCGCTGTCCCACAGGTTGAGGATGTTGCGCATCACTTCGACATACAGCCCCAGCTTGCTGCTGAAGTAATAGTGCAGGTTGGCCTTGGGCAGGCCGACGCGCATCGCGATGCTGTTCATGCTGGTGCCCTTGTAGCCATGCACGGCAAATTCTTCGGCGGCCGCCAGCAGGATGGCTTCTTCGTTCTTCTGGCGAATGCGCCCGGTGGTCTTCGTGGCGGTGTGGGTGGATGGCGTTTCGACAGGCATGGCGGCGGCTCTGGGCGGTTGGCAATGTGCGCGCATTGATACCTGACGCGGCTAGCTGGGGCAAGGCTTGGCGTCAAAAAACCTGACCATTGGTAGCTTGCTTGTGAGCGGAGTCAGGTTTTTGTCGTGCGGGGCGCTGTCAGTGGCTGGCGGCCAGGGCGTCGAGAAAGCTTTCCAGCACCAGATGGGGGCGACGACCCTTGCGCGTCACCGCCGCCAGGCTGACTTCATAGCTGCGCGAATCGGCCTTTAGCGCCCGCAGGCGGCCCTGTTGCACCCAGGCGCTGGCGTAGTGATCCGGCAGGTAGCCGATATAACGCCCGGTCAGCAGCAGGAAGGCCATGCCTTCGCGGTCCGAGGCGCTGGCGGTGCAGTTGAGCGCCTGGTAGTGCGCCTGGGCTTCCGGTGGCAGGCGAAAGGTCGGGGCAATGGCCTCTTGGGCGTTGAGGCGTTCGTCTTCCAGCTCGCGGTCGTCGACATAAAACAGCGGGTGGCCGACCGCGCAGTACAGCAGCGAGCGCTCGTTATACAGCGCCTGGTATTCCAGTCCCGACAGCGCGCCGGCCTGGGGCACCACGCCGACATGCAGGCTGCCGTCCAGTACGCCTTGCTCGACTTCGCTGGGCGGGGTCATGCGGATCTGGATGCGCACGTCCGGGCCGCGTTCCTTCAAGCGTGCCAGGGCGTGGGTGATGCGCATGTGCGGTACGGTCACTAGGTTGTCGGTGAGGCCGATGTTCAGCTCGCCGCGCAGGTGCTGGTGCAGGCCGTTGACCTCGGTACGGAAGCTCTCCAGCGCGCTGAGCAACTGCAGGGACGACTGATAGACCTCGCGGCCTTCCTCGGTCAGGGCAAAGCCGGCGCGCCCCCGTTGGCACAGACGCAGGCCGAGGCGCTGCTCGAGGTCGCTCATCTGCTGGCTGATGGCCGAGCGGCCAATCCCCAGGGCGCTTTCGGCGGCGGAAAAGCCGCCGCATTCCACCACGCTGCGGAAGATGCGCAACAAACGAATATCGAAGTCGCTGACCTGGGCCAGCGGGGTGGGGCGACGGCTGCTCATTGTTTAGCTCTGGCTTATCTAATGTTTGTAAGAGTTGAATTTTAGTGACTTTATCCCTGTGGCACCTTTAGCTGCAACTGCTGGGGGAACAGGCTTGCCAAGTCCCCCGGAAATGCACACCGCCCTTCGTCACGAGGCCGCCACATGAACATGCCGCAGAATGCCACTTCGCCCATGGCCAGCCAGCTCAAGCTGGACGCGCACTGGATGCCGTTTTCCTCGAATCGCAACTTCAAGCGTGATCCGCGCATCATCGTCGCGGCGGATGGCAACCACTTCATTGACGACAAGGGTCGGCGCATCTTCGACAGCCTGTCCGGGCTATGGACCTGCGGTGCCGGGCACAACCGCCTGGAAATCCAAGACGCCGTGGCCAAGCAACTGGGCACCCTGGACTACGCGCCGGGCTTCCAGTACGGCCACCCGCTGTCTTATCAACTGGCCGAGAAAATCACCGAGCTGACCCCGGCCGGCCTCGATCACGTGTTCTACACCGACTCCGGCTCCGAGTGCGCCGACACCGCGGTGAAGATGGCCAAGGCTTACTGGCGCCTGAAGGGCCAGCCGAGCAAGACCAAATTCATCGGCCGTGCCCGTGGCTACCACGGCGTCAACATCGCCGGCACCAGCCTGGGCGGCATCGGCGGCAACCGTAAAATGTTCGGCCAGATGATGGACGCCGACCACCTGCCGCACACCCTGCAGTCGCACCTGGCCTACACCAAGGGCATGGCCGCCACCGGCGGCGTCGAGCTGGCCAACGAGCTGCTGAAACTGATCGAGCTGCATGACGCGTCGAACATCGCTGCGGTGATCGTCGAGCCGATGTCCGGTTCCGCCGGCGTGATCGTGCCGCCGGTGGGCTACCTGCAGCGCCTGCGGGAAATCTGCACCCAGCACAATATCCTGCTGATCTTCGACGAAGTGATCACCGCCTACGGGCGCATGGGCAAGTGGACTGGCGCCGAGTACTTCGGCGTGGTGCCGGACATCATGAACACCGCCAAACAGATCACCAACGGTGCGATTCCCCTGGGCGCGGTGATCGCCTCCAGCGAGATCTACAACACCTTTATGAACCAGGCGATCCCCGAGCACATGGTCGAGTTCGGCCACGGCTACACCTACTCCGGTCACCCGGTGGCCTGCGCCGCCGGCCTGGCGACCCT
>JAIERF010000102.1 GCA_019747075.1 Pseudomonadaceae bacterium | reverse complement strand
AACGTGCAGGGCGAAATCTACGGTATCGATCACACGGTCAAGCGCTTCGACCAGCACTGGATTCACAGCCAGACGCCAATCAAGGGCCTCTACCTGACCGGTGCCGACACCGTCACTGCCGGGGTCGGCGGCGCGCTGATGGCCGGCGTGCTGACCGCCAGCCGGATGCTCGGCTGGCGCGGTTATCGGGTCGGGCGTTTGCTGAAAAACTGGTCGGCACCCAGCGTCCAGAACGCGCCCGCCCCCCCTCACCAGCGACTGACACCCAGCAGCCCGCCGCCGCAGCGCGGCGGGGCTTGCCAATAACCGCCGGCAATCTGCTAAATAGCGCGTTTATTGCACTTATCGAACAGCCTGCCGGGCACATCTATCTATAGTTGATGGGTTAGCGCGCCAACTAAAGGAGTAGACCCGTGCCGTCACGTCGCATCCCCTTCGCCGTGCATATTTCCTACCTGTTTATCGGTTTGCTGGTGGGCTTTGCGGTCATCACCAACAGCTTTCATTTCCGCGAAACCCGCCGGCTGATTACCGAGGAAGTGGCCGCGCGTTTTGCCCTGATTGGCCAGAATGCCATCCAGAGCATCGAAAACACTGTGCGCGGCGCAACCGCCGCCAGTGCGCTGCTGGCCAAGCAACACCTGATGCGCGCCAGCAACCTTGAGCAGCGCCTGGACAGCCTGGCCTGGATGGCCACCGCCCTGCAGGCGCAACCCAATGCCAATGCCCTGTACATGGGCTACGAGAGCGGTGATTTCTTTATGCTGCGACGCTGGCGCGATGATCCAACGCTGCAGGCCCTGTTTAACGCGCCCGCCAGGACGGCCTGGATGGTGCAAAGCATCCAGGTGCAGGACGGCAAAGCCAGCGGCGACTACCTGTTCTTCGATGCCAACCTGGCGCTGCTCGAACGGCGTGCCCAGGCGGACAGTCCGTACGACCCGCGCACCCGCGAGTGGTACCAGCAGGCCCGCCTGAGCGACGGGCTGTATGTGCAGCCGCCCTATGTTTTCGCCAGCACCGGCGAGGTCGGTTCCACCTTTGCGGTGCAAACCGACAATGGCCTGGGCGTGGCGGCCATCGACATTACCCTGCGCTCGGTCAACCAGATCCTGGCCAACAGCAAGGTCACCCCGGATACCCGAATGGCCCTGATCAATGGCCGCGGCGAGGTGCTCAGCTCGCACCTGGGTGCGGCGGCACTGATTCCGGCCGCCGATGGCAAGGGCCGTATGCCGACCATTGATGACCTCGAACTGCCGATGCTGAAAAAACTCATGGCAGAATCGGTCGGGGTGCAATCCGGCACCCGCTCATTTACCGATGACCAGGGCAACACCTGGGAAGGTGGCGTATTCCGCTTCAGCATGGCCAACGGCGAGCTGGCCGTGTGGATCGCCGCACCGCATCAGGAGTTGCTGGCCAGCGCCTACGCCAGCCTGCGCCGCAGCCTGTACATCGTCATCGCCCTACTGCTGGTGGGCATTCTGGCGGCCTACGCGCTCTCGCGCCTGGCCTCCAAGCCCCTGCATGAACTGACCCGTGAAGCGATCAAGATCGAGCGTTTCAACTTCGAAGAACCGCTGCATGTCGAGTCGCAGATTAGCGAGGTGGTCGACCTCGCCCATGCCATGGGCAATATGAAGGACACCATCAAACGCTTCCTGCAGCTGTCCAGCGCCCTGGCCAGCGAAACCAACTTCAACCGCCTGCTGGCCCGCCTGCTGAGCGAGATGCAAGCGGTGACCGGGGCAACTGTCGGCATGATCTACCTGGCCGATGCCAGCGCTAGCCAGTTGCATCTGGCGCGGGTGCGCCAGGGCAGCGACCTGCTGGACGAACAGACCAGCCAGCACTTGAGCATTGCCACCGACCTCAACCATCCGCTGATCCTCGCACTGGACGAGCAGGCGCCACCCCGGGAGCTGTCGAGCGAAGAGTTGCAGGCAGCCTTCCCGACCCTCGGCCCGCAGACTCAGAGCCTGACCCTGTGGGTGCTGCCACTGCGCAACCGCAACGGCGAGCTGCTCGGCGCCCAGGCCCTGCTGATTGATCAACGCCAACACAAACTGAGCAAGGAGCTGATGGCCTTCGTCAAGGCGCTGTCCACCACCGCGGCCGTGGCCCTCAACACCCAGCGCCTGATCGAGGAGCAGAAGATTCTGCTGGAGTCGTTTATCCAGCTGATCGCCGGCGCCATCGACGCCAAGAGCCCTTACACCGGCGGCCACTGCCAGCGCGTGCCGGAGCTGACCAAGATGCTCGCACGGGCCGCCTGCGCCGAACAAAGCGGCCCCTTCAGTGCTTTCGCCCTCAACGACGAGCAATGGGAAGAGCTGCATATCGCCGCCTGGCTGCACGATTGCGGCAAGGTCACCACCCCGGAATACGTGGTCGACAAAGCCACCAAACTGGAAACCCTGTACGACCGCATCCACGAAGTACGCATGCGCTTCGAGGTGCTCAAGCGCGATGCCGAGCTTGAGTACTGGCAAGCCATCGCCGCCGGCGGCAGCGCCGAGGCATTGCACGGGCAACTGACCGAGCAACTGCAGCAGCTGGATGCAGACTTTGCCTTCGTCGCCCAGTGCAACGAAGGCGGCGAGTTCATGGCCCCGGAACACATCGCCCGGATCCAGGCACTGGCCCAGCGCACCTGGCGGCGCACCCTCTCCGACCGCATCGGCATTTCCCACGAAGAGCAACAGCGCAAGCAAGCGCTTGCCGAAGTCGAGCTGCCTACTCAGGAACCCCTGCTGGCCGACCGCCCGGATCACCTGTTCCCCCGTGGCCCGCGCGATATCCTCAAGGCCGACAATGCCTGGGGCTTCAAGGTCAACGTGCCGGAGCACCTGTACAACCGCGGCGAGCTCTACAACCTGAGCATCGGCCGCGGCACCCTGGCCGAGGAAGAGCGCTACAAGATCAACGAACACATCATCCAGACCATCATCATGCTGGAGAAACTGCCCTTCCCGCGGCACCTGCAAAAAGTCCCGGAAATCGCCGGAGGCCACCACGAGAAAATGGACGGCAGCGGCTATCCGAAGCGCCTGACCGGCGCGCAAATGAGCGTACCGGCACGGATGATGGCCATCGCCGACATCTTCGAAGCCCTGACCGCCGTCGACCGCCCGTACAAGAAGGGCAAGACCCTGTCGGAAGCGATCAAGATCATGGGCTTTATGCAGAAAGACCGGCATATCGACGCGGAACTCTTCGCCCTGTTCCTGCGCTCTGGCGTCTACCGCGAGTATGCCGAGCGCTACATGCCCAAAGAGCTGGTCGACGAGGTGGATATCCAGGCGTATCTGGGCTCTGCGCCCGGCTCAGCGCCAGCCGCGCCGTCGAGCAGTTGAGCAATAAACAACCAACTCGCTACAACCCTTGGCCGCCGCTGCCTGGCGCCAGGGCCGCACAGCTTATCCACAGGGGACTGCACAGCTGCTGTGTTTAACTATTCCGCTAACCGATTGAAACTGAATGAAATTTGATCGATCGGCGGCAAGCCACGGGGCGCCAGGCGTGCAGCCGAGCACCGACAGCTTATCCACAGCCCTATCCACCCGCAGCGGGGATAAGCGCCAGGTTTATGCACAGGCCGAAATGGCTTGGCCAGCCTACCCCTGAGCAACCCCATGTGGCGCTGCCGCTTGCCGGGCGAAGTAACAGCCGACCACCGCCAGCGCCAGCAGGCCCAACACCCCGGCGCTAAGAAACAGCGCCGGATAGCCCAGCAGCTTGGCCAGTACGCCGCTCAGGGCGCCCACCACACCGGCCAGCAGCAGTTGCACACAGGCCTGCAGGGTGAAGTCGGCGCCTTCGTGCTCGGCGCGGCACTGGCGCATCATCACGGCAAACAGCGCCACCGTGGACATGCCATCGGCGCACTGCTCGAACAGCGCCACGGCATACACCAGCAACGCCGGCGCGCCCTGGCTGACCAATATGGCCATGGCGGCAATACCGACAGCTTGCAAAGCACCGAACAGCAGCAACGAACGCAAAGCCCCCAGGCGCGCATACAGCACGCCACCGAGCAGCGCGCCGCCGATGCCGGCCAGGCTGCTGATCAGGGTGAGCTGACCGAGTTCGGCGTTGCTCCAGCCTTGGTCCACCAGCATCGGTTTGATCATCGGCGAACCCAGCGCGTCGCCCAGTTTGAAGCTGAGCAGCACCGCCAGCCACAACAGCATCCCCGGCTGCGCCAGCAGGCCCTGGTAATGCCGCCACAACAGGTGCGGGCCGGCCGGTTCGCTCAGGTTCGGGCAATGCGGCAACTGCTGATTCTCGCGAAACAGGGCCACCGGAACGGTCATCAACAGCAGCAAACCGGCGATCAGACCCAGGCTCAGGTTCCAACCCAACCAGTCCATGGCCAGTAACAGGCCACTGCCGCTGACCAGCATGCCGATCTTGTAGCCACCCACCTGCAGGCTGTTGCCCAAGCCGCGCCAGCGCTCCGGCAGCAGGCGCACGGTGAGGCCGTCGGTGGCCACGTCCTGAGTCGCGGCCGCCAGGTTGACCAGCAACAACAAGCTCAGCAGCAACCACAACGCCGGACCGAACAGCCGCTCCGGCGCCATCAGGGCCAGGCTGGCCAGCACGCCGATGGCCAGCAACTGCAGGGGCAGAATCCAGCCGCGGTGATGGCCCAGACGCCGTGAGGCCAGGCGGTCGACCCAGGGCGCCCACAGCACCTTGAGCAACCAGGGCAAGGCCAGCAGCTTGAGCAGGCCGATCCAGGCCAAGTCGACGCCGTGCTGGCGCAACAGCACCGGCAGCGAATGGGCCAGCAGCCCGGAGGGTAAGCCCTGGGCGCAATACAGCGAGGCCAACAGAATCAATGTGGCGTTGGCAGGGCGTGGGGCGTGGGCGGTCATGGCGGGCTCGTCCGTGGCGATGGCGCGACAGTAGCCGCCGCCATCGGCATGGGCAAGGCCGCGACGACTCAGGGCTGCAGTGGCGGCAACGGAATCTGCGCGAAAGGCACCGGCAGCTTCAGTTGGCCATCGGCCGGCAGATTGGCGCGGGTGACGGCGACCATGCCGCGAATGTCCTGCAGGCGCAGGCCCTGGGGTTGGCGCGGGTCGTTGCCGAAGAAGTCTTCCCAATGGCCGAGGATCGCCAGGCGCGGCTGCAGGCGTTTGAGCAGCACCTGCGGATAGGCCGGCACTTGCTGCCAGGAACCGACGCAGAGCACCGCCACATCGACCCGCTTGCCGTCATTGAGCACCGGCGGTAGGCCTTGTGGCGGGGTGCTCGCCGAATCCTGATAGTGAATGCGATACACCGGCCGACCCTGCTCATCCAGCAGGTCCACCAGCCAGGCCAGGGTCTGGCCCTC
>JAIERF010000130.1 GCA_019747075.1 Pseudomonadaceae bacterium | reverse complement strand
GTGGTGGGAAGAAGCCACCCAGAAGGAATGCGGCCTGCACGCCGGCAACCTGATCGCCAAGCACTAAGCGGCAATCACCGGCAGAGCCGTTATTCAGAGCAAAAAAAGACCGGACAATGTCCGGTCTTTTTTTGCCGCAGGCCCAGGCAGCGCCTGTGCCCGTGCGCTCTAGCGTTCGATCATCTGTTTCACTTCAGACTTCTGGATCTGCTGGTCGCGACCTTCTTCGTCCTGGTAGTGCAGCATGTCGGTTTCCTCATCCAACTCAGGCTTCTCGTTGGTGGTGATCATCTTGCCGTCGTTGGTGGCGATGATGTATTCGCTGGCGCAACCGGTCAGGCTGAGCAGGCAGAACGCCACAAGCATTAGGTTTTTCATGGTGCATCCTTGAGTAATAAAGCAGGTTAAAACCATTGAGCATTGACCCTGGGCCAAACCACCCAAAGCCAATCAGGCCATCTGCACCGCAAAGCGGCGATGCCCCTTAGTTCTTGCGCCCAACCAGCAGCAAGATGCCGCCGAATACCAGCGCACCGATGCCGAGCCAGATCGGCACATTGACCCGCTGCTCTTCATCCACCGACAGGTGCAACGAGCCGATATCGGCCTTGTGGGTTTCTTTGGTGTAGGTAAAGCCGCCGTACGTCAGCCCCAGTACACCGGCGATGATCAGCGCAAGCGCCACGCCTCGTAGTCCATTCATAAACATTCTCCCTAAATGATCCGGCGACCCTGGATCAGCCGCACCAGGATCATGACGATCGCCACCACCAGCAGAATGTGGATCAAACCACCCATGGTGTAGGACGAAACCAGGCCCAGGACCCAGAGAATCAGCAAGACAATCGCAAGTGTTTGCAGCATGGCGTGGATCTCCGTAGAGCCGATGCAGGCGCAAGGTGCGCTGCACATTGCCAGCACTATGGCCTCTTTTTCCCGCCCGTTCGGTACGCCAGCACACATAAGCTGAGCAATTGGTCGAAATCAGCGCAAACTCGCCCGCCTATGTGCGTTACCGTACATAGCCGACACCCTGCCACGACTTACCATGGGCGACAGGAAGCGGTTTCCCGCATTCATCAGGATGGTGATCGTCATGTCCCCGCTGCAAAATCATCTACTCGCCGCCCTCCCCCCAGCCATCCAGCAACGGCTGTTCCCCATGCTGGAGTTGTTCCCCCTGCCGCTGGGCAAGGTGCTGTACGAATCCGGGGACACCATGCGCTATGTGTATTTCCCCACCGACTCCATCGTCTCCCTGCTGTACGTGATGGAAAGCGGCGCCTCCGCGGAAATCTCGGTGGTCGGCAAGGATGGCATTGTTGGTGTGTCGCTGTTTATGGGCGGCGAGAGCACCTCCAGCCGCGCCGTGGTGCAAAGTGCCGGCTCCGCCTATCGTCTGGCCGGGCAAAAGCTCAAAGATGAATTCAATCGCCACTCCGAGCTGATGCAGTTGCTGTTGCGCTACACCCAGTCGCTGATCACCCAGATGGCGCAAACCGCGGTGTGCAATCGTCACCACTCGATTGACCAGCAACTGTGCCGCTGGCTATTGCTGTCGCTTGATCGCCTGCCCGACAACAAGCTGACCATGACCCAGGAGCTGATCGCCAACATGCTCGGCGTGCGCCGCGAAGGTGTCACCGAAGCGGCTGGCAAATTGCAAAAACTCGGCGTCATCGATTACTGCCGTGGGCATATCACCGTGCTCGACCGCAGCAAGCTGGAAGCCCTTAGCTGCGAGTGCTATGCGGTGGTCAAACGGGAAAGCGACCGTTTGCTGCCCCAGCACGCGAGCGGCCTGACGGAAACCGAAAACGCCTAAGCCGGTTACAAGCGTTGCGTGTCCTAGCGAACAGACGCACGCATTTGCCGTACCGCACCCTGCAGTATCGTGACGGCATTGGCACCCGTCACGCGCCAATGCCTGGCTGGATTTGTGCTGCAGGACAACTGAATGTCACTTGCCAACCCACTGCTGGTGATTAACCAGCTGATCGCAGGTTTACCCGGCAAAAGCCGTGAGCACTTCCTGCACCGCTGCGAAACCGTCAACCTGGAATTCGGCAGCCTGCTCTGTGAGCGCGGCCAAACGTTCCGCCACGTGTATTTCCCCCTGAACGGCTTTATCTCCCTGGTCACCGTAATCAGTGCTCACCCGCCGCTGGAAATGGGCCTGATCGGTAACGAGGGCATGCTCGGCGGCATGCTCGCCCTCGGCGTCAACCGCGTACCTCTGCGCGCGATCGTGCAGGGTTCGGGCACTGCGCTGCGGATGTCGGCCGCGCTGTTTCGCCAGGAGCTGCGCAACAACCCGAGCTGGTTGCGCCTGCTCAACCGTTACCTCTATGTCTTGTTCGCTCAACTGGCGCAAACCGCCGCCTGCAACCGCTTTCATGAAGTGGAGGCACGCCTGGCGCGCTGGCTGCTGATGAGCCACGACCGCGCCCACAGCGACAGCTTTCACCTGACCCATCAGTTTCTTGCCGACATGCTCGGCGTCCAGCGCAGCGCCGTGACCATTGCCGCCGGGGCCTTGCAACACCAGGGGTTGATTCACTACAGCCGCGGCAACATTCAGGTGCTGTCACGCCAGGGTCTGGAAGCAACCGCCTGCGAGTGTTACGCCGTGGTGACCAACACCTACAAGCAACTGCTGACGCCGCGAGCGACAGCACAGCGAGGTTTATTCACGACCACTAAAGGTCAACGGGCGAATGCCCCGCACCAGCAGGGCTGACATCCGCTCAGCCGCCAAGGGCGGGCTGAACAAAAAGCCCTGGCCTTCCTCGCAACGCTGGCCCTTGAGAAACGCCAGCTGCGCCGGATTCTCCACACCCTCGGCCACCAAGCGCAATTTAAGGCTACTGCCCATGGCTATCAGGGCGCTGACGATCACCCGGTTGTCGTCCTGGGCGTCGAGCTTTTGCACAAAGGACTGATCGATCTTCAGCACATCCAGCGGAAACTGCGCCAACTGGGTCAGGCTCGAATAACCGGTGCCGAACTCGTCCACCGCCAGCAACACGCCAAGGCTGTGCAGCTGCTGCAAGACCTGACTGCTGAACTGCGCCTCACGCATCAGCGCACTCTCGCTGAGTTCCAGCTGCAGCGCGCTGGCCGGCAGGCCGGTTTGCGCCAGGATGGCCTCAAGGCCGGCGACGAAACCTTTGTCCCGAAACTCCAGCGCCGACACATTCACCGCCATCGGCCCGCACAGCAACTCACTGTCGCGCCACAGGCAGGCCTGTTTACAGGCCTCGTGCAGCACCCAGCGACCGATCTCGACAATCAGCCCGCAATCCTCGGCAATCGAGACAAAACGGCTGGGCTGCAACTGCCCCAACTGCAGATGATTCCAGCGCAACAAAGCCTCGGTGCCGGTGATGGCGCCGCTGGCCAGATTGACCTTGGGCTGGTAGTGCAGGACAAACTCATGGCGCTCCAGGGCCACGCGCAGTTCGGTTTCGATGGTTTGCCGGGCCACGGCCTGATTACTCATATTGCTGGCAAAAAACTGGTAATTGTTGCGGCCCCGCTCTTTCGCCTGGTACATGGCGCTATCGGCATGTTTGATCAAGGTCTCGGCATTCAGGCCATCGGCCGGGTAGGTGCTGATGCCAATGCTGGTGGTGACCAGCAACTGCTGGCCATCCAACACATGGGACTGGGCCATGGCGGTCAAAATTTTCTCGGCGGTCAGGGCCGCGTCTTCGGCGAAATTGTCCTCGGTCAGCAACACCACAAACTCGTCGCCACCCTGGCGGCTCACGGTGTCCGAACGGCGCACGCAGGCCGTCAGGCGCTGCGCCACCGACTGCAACAGGCGGTCGCCAATGCTGTGGCCGAGGGAGTCGTTGATCAGCTTGAAGTTGTCCAGATCGAGAAACAGCACGCCCAGATGGCTACGGCGCCGCTCGGCCACGGCAATCGCCTGGCTGATCCGGTCGTTGAGCAGCACCCGGTTGGGCAAGTTGGTGAGAAAGTCATGTTGGGCCAGATAGGCCATTTTCAGGGCCGTGGCCTGGGCATCGGTAATGTCGTGAAAAACGATGACCGCACCACTGAGCTGACCATTGGCATCGTGAATGGGTGCCGCGGAGTCTTCAATCGCGCACTCCCGGCCATCGCGACGAATCAGGATGGTGCCGGCCGTCAGTTGCATTTCCTGGTCTTGCTCCAGCACCAGCTCGATGGGGTTGCGCCGCGGCTCACGGGTGGCGCCATTGATGATCTGCATCACCACACTAATGGGCTTGCCGCGGGCGTCTTCGCGCGGCCAGCCGGTCATCTTCTCGGCCGCCACATTCAGGTAGTCGACGTTGCCATTCATGTCGGTGCCGATCACCGCATCGCTGATCGAGTTGAGGGTTATCTCGGCGCGCGCTTTCTCCATAAACACGCTTTCTTCAACCGCCTTGCGCTGGATGATGTTGCGCAGCGATTGCGGCACCAGATAACTCTCGAAATAACCTTTGGACAAATAGCCCTGGGCTCCGCGCTGCACCGCCAGGTTGGCCAGTTCCTCCTCCTCGGTGCCGCTGAGAATCAGAATCGGAATCTGTGGCGCGACCGCAAACAACTGGTCAAAGGTGGCAATGCCCTGACTGTCCGGCAGGCTCAGATCGACCAGGATGACGTCGATATCGCCACTGTCGATGCGCGCCAGAGCCGGCGCCAACAGAGTCAGCGACTCGATGGCATAGGGCCCGTCACTGGCGTCCTGCAGTACTTCACTGAGTGCCTTGGCATCATTGCTTTGACTGGTAACGATCAGTACTCGATTCACTCGCTGTCCTCCCTGTAGAGCACTCGACGGTAAAACCCGTGCAGCCGGTAAACGCTACCGGCTGCCTGTAGCACTGGCTTACTTGGTGCTAACCACCGGGTTGGCAATCACCACCTCAACCCGACGGTTCATTTGCCGACCTGTGGCATCGCTGTTGCTGGCGACCGGCGAACTCTCGCCTTTACCCGAAGCGTCCAGACGGTTGGCGGCAATCCCACGGTTGATCAGGTAATGGCGCACCGACTCGGCCCGGCGCTGCGACAGGCTGAAGTTGTAATCGTCATTGCCGACACTATCGGTATGCCCCTCGATCTGCACACTGCGCTCGGGATTGCTGCTGAGAAACGCCACCAGCTTGTCGAGATTGCTCGCCGCACTGCCTTTGAGTTCCGACTTGTCGGTCTCGAACAACACATCCCCCAGAGTGACCACCAGGCCACGCTCGGTTTCCTTGGCATTCAGTTCGGCAATCTGGCGTTTCAGCTGATCGGCTTCCAGGGT
>JAIERF010000110.1 GCA_019747075.1 Pseudomonadaceae bacterium | reverse complement strand
CCTGTTTTTTGCCTGTCCTGCGGGCTAGGTGCGAGGCGGTGATTGTGGTAAGCTCCGGCAGTTTTCAGGACGCCCCAGAAGGGGCGTCAAACTGCGCAGATCCATAGCTTAACTCGTTGATTTGTCGTGAGTCGTTGCAGGCCTTGGGGGTCGCAGCGGCGAGCTTCGCCATCGCCTCCAGGGTCGGCGCGAAGTTTCACCAGAAAAAGGAACCAGGCTTCTCATGGGCGAACTGGCCAAAGAAATTCTACCGGTCAATATCGAAGACGAGCTGAAACAGTCGTATCTCGACTACGCGATGAGCGTAATTGTCGGCCGCGCGCTGCCGGATGCACGCGATGGCTTGAAGCCCGTGCACCGTCGTGTGCTGTTCGCGATGAGTGAGCTGGGTAACGACTGGAACAAGGCGTACAAGAAGTCCGCCCGTGTGGTCGGCGACGTGATCGGTAAGTATCACCCGCACGGTGACACGGCCGTGTACGACACCATCGTACGGATGGCGCAGCCGTTCTCGCTGCGCTACCTGCTGGTGGACGGTCAAGGCAACTTCGGTTCGGTGGACGGCGACAACGCCGCAGCCATGCGATACACCGAAGTGCGCATGGCCAAGCTGGCCCATGAGCTGCTGGCCGACCTGGACAAGGAAACCGTCGACTGGGTGCCGAACTACGACGGCACCGAGATGATCCCGGCGGTCATGCCGACCAAGATCCCCAACCTGCTGGTCAACGGCTCCAGCGGTATTGCCGTGGGCATGGCCACCAACATTCCGCCGCACAACCTCGGCGAAGTGATCGATGGCTGTTTGGCGCTGATCGACAATCCAGAGCTGACCGTCGATGAGCTGATGCAGTACATCCCAGGTCCGGACTTCCCGACGGCGGCGATCATCAACGGCCGTGCCGGCATCATCGAAGCCTATCGCACTGGTCGTGGCCGCATTCAGATCCGCGCCCGCGCCATTATCGAAGATATGGACAAGGCCGGCGGTCGCCAGCAGATCATCATCACCGAGCTGCCGTACCAGCTGAACAAGGCGCGGTTGATCGAGAAGATCGCCGAGCTGGTGAAAGAGAAGAAGCTTGAAGGTATCAGCGAGCTGCGCGATGAGTCCGACAAGGATGGTATGCGCGTAGTGATTGAGCTGCGCCGTGGTGAAGTGGCCGAAGTGGTGCTCAACAACCTCTACGCCCAGACCCAGCTGCAGACCGTGTTCGGTATCAACGTGGTGGCCTTGATTGACGGCCAACCGCGCACCCTGAACCTCAAAGACCTGCTCGAAGCGTTCGTTCTGCACCGCCGTGAAGTGGTGACTCGACGTACCGTGTTCGAACTGCGCAAGGCCCGTGAGCGCGGCCATATCCTTGAAGGTCAGGCGGTTGCGCTGTCCAACATTGATCCGGTTATCGCCCTGATCAAAGCCTCGCCGACCCCGGCCGAAGCTAAAGAAAGTCTGATTGCCACTGCCTGGGAATCCTCGGCCGTGGTGGCCATGGTTGAACGCGCCGGTGCTGACTCGTGCCGTCCGGAGACGCTGGATCCGCAATATGGTCTGCGCGAAGGCAAGTACTTCCTGTCGCCCGAGCAGGCGCAAGCCATTCTCGAACTGCGTCTGCACCGCCTGACCGGGCTGGAGCACGAGAAGTTGCTGGCCGAGTACCAGGAAATTCTCACCCAGATCGGCGAGCTGATCCGCATCCTCACCAGCGCCACGCGCCTGATGGAAGTGATCCGCGAAGAGCTGGAAGGCGTTAAAGCCGAGTTCGGCGACAAGCGCCGTACCGAGATTCTTGATACCCGTCTGGACCTGACCCTGGCGGATTTGATCACCGAAGAAGAGCGTGTGGTGACCATCTCCCACGGTGGCTATGCCAAGTCGCAACCGCTGGTGGCCTACCAGGCCCAGCGCCGTGGCGGCAAAGGCAAGTCGGCGACGGGCGTGAAGGACGAGGACTACATCGAACACCTGTTGGTCGCCAACAGCCACGCCACCCTGTTGCTGTTCTCCAGCAAGGGCAAGGTGTACTGGCTGAAGACCTACGAAATTCCGGAGGCCTCCCGCGCCGCCCGTGGTCGTCCGCTGGTCAACCTGTTGCCGCTGGATGAGGGCGAGCAGATTACCGCCATGCTCCAGGTCGATCTGGAAGCCCTGCGTCAGCAGGCGCCGGAAGGCGACGAAAGCGACGACATCGAAGGCGTGATTGTCGAGCAGGAAGAAGTTGAAGAGCTGGGCGAAGACGAAGACGGCGATGACGCTGAAGGCTCTGATGAGCCAACCGGCGCCTACATCTTTATGGCAACCGCCAAAGGCACCGTGAAGAAGACGCCGCTGGTGCAGTTCAGCCGTCCGCGCAGCAGCGGTTTGATTGCCCTGCGTCTGGATGAGGGCGACACCCTGATCGCCGCAGCGGTCACCGACGGTGCCCGTGAAGTGATGATGTTCTCCGACGGCGGCAAGGTGATTCGCTTTAAAGAAAGCAAAGTGCGCACCATGGGCCGTACCGCCCGCGGCGTGCGCGGCATGCGTCTGCCCGATGGCCAGTTCATCATCAGCATGCTGATTCCCGAAGCGGGCGCGCAGATACTCACCGCCTCGGCCCGTGGTTACGGCAAGCGCACGGCAATGGCCGAGTTCCCGCGTCGCGGTCGTGGTGGTCAGGGCGTGATTGCCATGGTCAGCAACGATCGTAACGGTGCGCTGGTGGGTGCTGTGCAGGTGCTTGATGGTGAGGAAATCATGCTGATCTCCGACCAGGGCACTTTGGTGCGTACCCGTGTCGACGAGGTTTCGTCCCTTGGCCGTAACACTCAGGGCGTGACCCTGATCAAGCTGGCCAGCGATGAAACCCTAGTCGGCCTGGAGCGTGTGCAGGAGCCGTCGGAAGTTGAGGGCGAAGAGCTTGACGCTGAAGCGCTGGACGGCGACGACCTGGCTGAAGGTGAGGCAGGCGACGGCGTTCTGGCTGAGCAGGCCGGTGCCGCAGACGCTGACGAGGTTGTCGCCAGCGACGAGTAACAGCAGCAGGGCGGTGCCATCGGGCTGCGATGGCGCTGTCAGTACAAGTCATATCGACCGGCCGCCGTACAGGCGGCCGGTCCTATTACAGTGAGAGTCGATGTGAGCAAACGAGCCCATAACTTCTGCGCCGGCCCGGCCGCGCTTCCCGAAGCTGTTTTGCTGCGTGCCCAGGCGGATCTGCTGGACTGGCAAGGCAAAGGCCTGTCGGTGATGGAGATGAGCCATCGCAGCGACGACTACGTGGCCATCGCGGAAAAAGCCGAACAGGACCTGCGTGACCTGTTGGCCATTCCGTCCAACTACAAAGTGCTGTTCCTGCAGGGTGGCGCCAGCCAGCAGTTCGCCGAGATTCCGCTGAACTTGCTGCCGGAAGACGGCGTTGCCGACTACATCGACACCGGTATCTGGTCGCAGAAGAGCATCGAAGAAGCCCGTCGTTTTGGCACCATCAATGTCGCGGCCAGCGCCAAGCCGTATGACTACTTCGCCATTCCTGGGCAGAACGACTGGCAGTTGAGCAAGAACGCGGCCTACCTGCACTATGCCAGTAACGAAACCATTGGCGGCCTGCAGTTTGACTGGGTGCCGGAAGTGGGCGACGTACCGCTGGTGGTGGACATGTCTTCGGACATCCTCTCGCGCCCCATCGATGTGTCGCAGTTCGGCATGATTTACGCCGGCGCGCAGAAGAACATCGGCCCTAGTGGCCTGGTGGTGGTGATCGTGCGTGAAGACTTGCTCGGCAAGGCCCGCTCCATCTGCCCGACCATGCTCAACTACAAAATCGCCGCCGATAACGGCTCGATGTACAACACCCCGGCGACCTTCTCCTGGTACCTGTCTGGCCTGGTGTTTGAGTGGCTGAAGGAGCAGGGCGGCGTCGAAGCCATGGAGCGCCTCAACCGCGCCAAGAAAGACCTGCTCTACAAGGCCATCGACAGCAGCGCCCTGTACAGCAACCCGATTGCCGTGAACGCCCGCTCGTGGATGAACGTGCCGTTCCGCCTGGCTGATGACCGCCTGGACAAGCCGTTCCTGGCCGGTGCCGATGCTCGCGGTTTGCTCAACCTCAAAGGCCATCGCTCGGTAGGCGGCATGCGTGCCTCCATCTACAACGCTGTGGGTCTGGATGCCGTAGAAGCGCTGGTCGCCTACATGGCCGAGTTCGAGAAGGAGCACGGCTGATGTCTGATCTCGATCAGCTCAAGGCGCTGCGGGTGCGCATTGACAGCCTCGACGAGAAAATCCTCGAGCTGATCAGCGAGCGCGCCAGCTGCGCCCAGGAAGTGGCGCGGGTGAAGATGCTCTCGCTGCCGGCCGGGGAAAAGCCGGTGTTCTATCGTCCTGAGCGTGAGGCCTGGGTGCTCAAGCACATCATGGAGCTCAATCAGGGCCCGCTGGACAACGAGGAGGTGGCGCGTTTGTTCCGCGAGATCATGTCTTCCTGCCTGGCTCTCGAGCAGCCGCTGAAAGTGGCTTACCTCGGCCCGGAAGGGACGTTCTCCCAGGCGGCGGCGATGAAGCATTTCGGCCACGCGGTGATCAGCGTGCCGATGGCGGCCATCGACGAAGTGTTCCGCGAAGTGGCGGCCGGCGCGGTGAATTTTGGCGTGGTGCCGGTGGAAAACTCCACCGAAGGCGCGATCAATCACACCCTCGACAGCTTCCTTGAGCACGACATGGTGATCTGCGGTGAGGTGGAGTTGCGTATTCACCACCACCTGCTGGTCGGGGAAACCACCAAGACCGACAAAATCACCCGTATCTACTCTCACGCCCAGTCCCTGGCCCAGTGCCGCAAGTGGCTGGACGCCCACTACCCGAATGTCGAGCGCGTGGCCGTAGCCAGCAATGCCGATGCGGCGAAGCGGGTGAAAAGTGAGTGGAATTCGGCGGCCATCGCCGGTGATATGGCGGCCAGCCTGTATGGCCTGACCAAGCTGGCGGAGAAAATCGAGGATCGCCCGGACAACTCCACGCGCTTCCTGATCATCGGCAGCCAGGAAGTGCCGCCTACCGGCGACGACAAGACCTCGGTCATTGTCTCCATGCGCAACAAGCCGGGCGCGCTGCACGAGTTGCTGGTGCCGTTCCATACCAGCGGCATCGACCTGACGCGCATTGAAACGCGGCCGTCGCGCAGTGGTAAGTGGACGTACGCCTTCTTTATCGATTTTGTCGGCCATCACCGTGATCC
>JAIERF010000094.1 GCA_019747075.1 Pseudomonadaceae bacterium | reverse complement strand
TGATCGTGCACGGCCGCTATGACGTGATCTGCCCGCTGGACAACGCCTATGCGCTGCACCAGGCCTGGCCCAACAGCGAGTTGCAGATCATCCGCGATGCCGGCCACGCCGCCTCGGAAGTGGGCATCACCGATGCTCTGGTGCGCGGTGCCGACGACATGGCTCGACGCCTGCTCGACCTGGCGCCCGACGAGGCATGAAGGCCCTGCTGCAGCGCGTCAGCCAGGCGCGGGTCGACGTGGCCGGTGAGTGTGTCGGCGCGATTGCTGGCGGTTTGCTGGTGCTGGTCGGTGTCGAACCCCAAGACACCCCGGCCAGCGCCGACAAGCTGCTGCACAAACTGCTCAATTACCGGGTGTTCAACGATGCAGCGGGCAAGATGAACCTGTCGCTCAAGGATGTGGCGGGCGGCTTGTTGTTGGTGTCGCAGTTCACCTTGGCGGCCGACACCAAAAGCGGCCTGCGTCCGGGGTTCTCCACTGCTGCAACGCCGGCACTGGGTGCCGAGCTGTTCGATTATCTGCTCGCCCAGGCCCGCCAGCAGCATGCCATGGTGGCCTGCGGGCAGTTTGGTGCGGACATGCAGGTGCACCTGATCAACGATGGCCCAGTGACCTTTTTGCTGCAAACCTGAACCGGCAAGTCGTCGCTTAGCACACGCTACGGCAGTTGACCGACTGGCCAGCACAGGCCTCAGCGGTTAGCATGCGCGCCCATGGACTACCGGCGTTTGCGCGTCGACGGTCGAACCCATTTCCTCCACTTTGTCAGGAACGCCGATGAAAAAGTTTCTTGCGACAGTTCTGTTTGCCGCCGCCACGCTGACCGGGTTTTCCGCTCAGGCCGGTGCCATCGATGATGCGGTGAAAGCCGGTACCCTGCGCGTCGGCATGGACCCGACCTATATGCCATTCGAAATGACCAACAAGCGCGGTGAGATCATCGGCTTCGAAGTCGACCTGCTGAAAGCCATGGCCAAGGCCATGGGCGTCAAGCTGGAGCTGGTGTCCACCGGCTATGACGGCATCATCCCGGCCTTGCTGACCAACAAGTTCGACATGATTGGCTCGGGCATGACCCTGACCCAGGAACGCAACCTGCGCCTGAACTTCTCCGAGCCCTTTATCGTCGTCGGCCAGACCCTGCTGATTCGCAAGGACCTGGAAGGCAAGATCAAGACCTACAAAGACCTCAACGATCCGCAATACCGCATCACCTCGAAGATTGGCACTACCGGTGAAATGGTCGCCAAGAAGCTGATCAGCAAAGCCAAGTACAACGGCTTCGACAACGAGCAGGAAGCCGTACTCGATGTGGTCAACGGCAAGGCCGATGCCTTTATCTACGACGCCCCGTACAACGTAGTGGCGGTGAACAAGGCCGGCGCCGGCAAGCTGGTGTACCTGGACGAACCCTTCACCTACGAGCCGCTGGCGTTTGGCCTGAAGAAGGGCGACTACGACAGCATCAACTGGATCAACAACTGGCTGCAGCAGATCCGCCACGACGGTACCTACGATCGCCTGCACGCTAAGTGGTTTAAGAGCACTGCCTGGCTAAAAGACATGGAATAAGTCGCAAGACTTACTCCGCTGTTGATACCCAACGCGCAGCCCGGCTGCGCGTTCGCATTTATGGAATTGCTTCGTGGCTAAATTGAAACAAGCCCAATGGCCCTGGCATCTGCTGACCGGGCTGATTCTCATCGTGTTGGCTGGCAGCCTGTGGTTCGCCACCTCGATGATTGCCTATGAGTGGCGCTGGAACCGCGTGCCGCAGTACTTCGTCTATCAGGCCGAAGAGTCGCAGCGCGCGGTCGAGTTGGCCGAGGTGGCGACCCTAACGGTGCAGGGCGCGCAAACCGAGGTAACCCTGCGCAGCAGCGAGGGCGCTGAGCAGGTACTGACCGTGGACAGCGACAGTCTGCAACTGTCGCTGGGTGACGAGGTTGAGGAGGGTGATCAGGTCGGCGTGACCCGTCACTGGGCCGCTGGCCCGCTGGCCTGGGGCCTGCTGACCACCCTGTGGATTTCCCTGGCCGCCGGTGCCATGGGTTTGTTGATCGGCGTGGTGACCGGCCTGTGCCGGCTGTCGAGCAACCCGACCCTGCGCGACCTGTCGACGGTGTATGTCGAGTTGGTGCGTGGCACGCCGCTGCTGGTGCAGATTTTTATCTTCTACTTCTTTATCGGCACGGTGCTTAACCTGTCTCGCGAGTTCGCCGGGGTGGCGGCGCTGGCGCTGTTTACCGGCGCCTATGTGGCCGAGATCGTCCGCGGCGGCGTGCAGTCGATCGTCAAGGGCCAGGCCGAAGCAGCGCGCTCCCTGGGCCTCACGGCCGGGCAGGCAATGCGCTACGTGGTATTGCCTCAGGCGTTCAAGCGGGCGCTGCCGGCGCTGGCTGGGCAGTTCATCAGTCTGGTCAAAGACACCTCGCTGGTCTCGGTGATCGCTATCACCGAACTGACCAAAAGCGGCCGCGAAGCCATCACCACCTCGTTCTCGACGTTCGAGATCTGGTTCTGTGTGGCGGCCCTGTATCTGGTTATCAACTTGCCGCTGTCGCAGATCGCCAGCCGGCTGGAGCGGAGGTTGGCGCAAAGTGATTGAAGTTCGTGAGCTGATCAAAGTATTCGACGCCCGCGGCCAGCAGGTACGCGCGGTCGACAATGTCACCACCCAGGTGGCCAAGGGCGAAGTGCTGGTGGTGATCGGCCCGTCCGGTTCCGGCAAGTCGACCTTTTTGCGTTGCCTGAATGGCTTGGAACAACTGGATTCCGGCTCGGTGAGCATCGATGGCCTGGACCTGGCCAATCCGAAAACCGACGTCAACGCCTACCGCCGCGAAGTCGGCATGGTGTTCCAGCACTTCAACCTGTTCCCGCACATGACCGTGCTGGAAAACCTCTGCCTGGCGCAGAAAGTAGTGCGCAAGCGCGGCAAGGCCGAGCGCGAAGCCAAGGCCCTGGCCCTGCTGGAAAAGGTCGGCATCGCGCAGAAGGCCAACGAGTTTCCCGCGCGCTTGTCTGGTGGTCAGCAGCAACGGGTGGCGATCGCCCGCGCATTGGCCATGGAGCCCAAGGTCATGCTGTTTGACGAACCAACCTCGGCGCTTGACCCGGAAATGGTCGGCGAGGTGCTGGACGTGATGAAGACCCTGGCCCTGGAAGGCATGACCATGGTCTGCGTTACCCACGAAATGGGCTTTGCCCGCGAAGTGGCTGACCGCGTGCTGTTCTTCGACCACGGCAAACTGCTGGAAGACGCGCCGCCGGCGCAGTTCTTCACCCGGCCGCAAGACCCGCGGGCCCAGGCGTTCCTTAAGCAGGTGTTATAACGCCAGGCTAAGGCCCGTCAGGTCGCCCGGATTCTATCCGGGCGACCTGCATCAGTTACGCAACGCCTCGGCGACAAAGTCGAGGCGGTCTTGGCCGAAGTGCATTTCCTCTCCGATAAAGAACGTTGGCGCACCAAAGGCGCCGCGGCGTATCGCCTCCTCGGTGATGCCCTTCAGGCGTTCTTTAACGCCATCATCATTCACCAATCGCTCGAATTCGGCGGGGTCGAGACCTGCGGCGCGTAATACGTCGGCCACCACTTTGGGCTTGCCGAGGTTCTTCTGCTCGACCCACAGGGCGTTGAATATCGCCGTCACATAGGTCGCAAATTGCGGTGTATCCAGATAGCCCGCTGCGCCGCGCATTAGGGTTAGGGTATTGATCGGGAAGTATGGATTGAAGGTCATCGGCACGCCGTAACGGCGGGCGTAGCGGGCCAGGTCATGGAGCATGTAGCGCGCCTTGGCCGGGATGTTGACTGGCGATTGGTTGCCGGTGGCCTTGAATACGCCGCCCAGCAGCATGGGCCGCCAGATGATCGTGGCGCCCGCGTCGGCGGCGATCTTCGGCAGTTGGGTCCAGGCCAGGTAAGTGGTCGGGCTACCTACGTCAAAAAAGAATTCCAGGGATTTGCTCATATGTACTCCGTAGGGATGGCAGGGTAGAACGCATCACCGAGCGCAAAAGCTTGCTCAGAAGGTTTCCAGCCAAGGCCGCAGATCCATCTCATGTACCCAGCAGTCCCGTGGTTGGCAGTGGATCTGCCAGTAGCTGTCGGCGATATGGTCGGGGTTGAGGATGCCGTCGCGCTCTTTGAGCTGGTACATCTCCGGGAAGGTGTCGCGGATAAACGCGGTGTCGATGGCGCCGTCGATGATCGGGTGAGCGACGTGGATGCCCTGGGGGCCGAGTTCGCGCGCCATGCTCTGGGCGGTGGCACGCAGGGCAAACTTGGCGCTGGCAAACGCTGCGAAGTGCTTGCCGCCACGCAAGGACGCCGTGGCGCCGGTGAAAATGATTGTGCCGCGTTGGCGTGGCAGCATCACCCGCGCGGCTTCGCGGCCGGTGAGGAAGCCCGCCAGGGCGGCCATTTCCCAGACCTTGCGGTACACCCGTTCGGTGGTCTCGGTAATCGAAAAGCGTACGTTGGCGCCGATATTGAACACCACCACTTCCAGTGGCCCGACCTCCCGCTCGATGGTGGCGAATAGCTCCAGCACTTGCTCTTCCACCCGTGCATCGCAGCCGAAGGCACGTGCCGTGCCGCCAGCAGCGCTGATGTCATCCACCAGGCTGGTCAGCTTGTCGGCATTACGCCGTGCCACGCAGGCCACGTAGCCCTCACGAGCGAAGCGTTTGGCGATTGCTCCACCGGTGGCATCGCCAGCGCCCATGACCAGTATCGCTTTACGTTCAGTCATCACTTTCTCCTTGGTTCCTTTTTGGAACTTGGCTAAATACTCAGTTCCTTTTTGGAACCTGTCAAGCTATCGTAGGCCCATGGCTTTGCAGAGGATTGCTGATGCGTTGGGAAGAACTTGAGCAACAACCCTGCTCACTGGCGCGCACGCTGTCGGTGGTTGGCGACCGCTGGACCTTGCTGGTGCTGCGCGAGTGCTTTCTTGGGGTGCGGCGTTTCGATGAGTTCGAAAAGCGCCTGGGCATTACCCGTCATGTACTGGCCGAGCGCTTGAAAAAGCTCGTAGAGGCCGGCGTGTTGAGCAAGCAGGCCTATCAGCAGCGGCCACTGCGCGAGGAGTACCGGCTGACCGAGAAAGGTCATGACCTGTATCCGGCGGTGCTGGCGCTGGTGAACTGGGG
>JAIERF010000132.1 GCA_019747075.1 Pseudomonadaceae bacterium | reverse complement strand
TGGCCAACAACCCGGCGCACCTCGGTGGCGCCATCGACGCCCAGGCCGGCGACAAGGCCGCGCGCTTTATGCAGCTGTGCGATGCCTTCGACATTCCCCTGCTCTCGCTGTGCGACACCCCCGGCTTTATGGTCGGCCCGGAGGCAGAAAAACAGGCCACCGTGCGGCATATCTCGCGCATGTTCGTCGCCGCCGCCAGCCTCACGGTGCCGTTCTTCACCGTGGTGCTGCGCAAGGGCTATGGCCTCGGCGCCCAGGCCATGGCCGCCGGCAGCTTCCACTCGCCGCTGTTCACCATCGCCTGGCCCAGCGGCGAGTTCGGCGCCATGGGCCTGGAAGGCGCGGTGCGCCTGGGTTTTGCCAAGGAACTGGCCGCCCAGCCCGACGCCGCGGCGCAAAAAGCCTTGTTCGACAAACTGGTGGCCAAGGCCTACGAGCAGGGTAAGGGCCTGAATATGGCCAGCTATCTGGAGATCGATGCAGTGATCGACCCTGCCGAAACCCGCGCCTGGTTGTTGCGCGGCCTCAACGCCACACCGCCGGCAGCGCCGCGCCAGGGCAAAAAACGGCCCTTCGTCGACACCTGGTAAGCGCCCTGCGCGGCGGCCGAGCTGGCGCCGCGCGGTCACTTTGCACGGCAACAGCGGCCTGTGCGTTCAGGCCGCTTGGGCCATATCGGTGCTTCGGGTAAACTGCCGCATCTTTTGCCCCATGAACGCGATGCGCCTGATGCCGACGACCTTCCACGAATTCCCCCGCCAGCGCCCTGTAACGCCGTTGCTTGACCGTGCGAGCACGCCGGACGGGCTGCGTCGCCTGGGTGAAAACGAGCTGGAAGGCCTGGCCAACGAGTTGCGCCAGTACCTGCTGTACACGGTCGGGCAAACCGGCGGGCACTTCGGCGCCGGCCTCGGCGTGATCGAGCTGACCATCGCCCTGCATTATGTGTTCGACACCCCGGACGACCGCCTGGTGTGGGACGTGGGCCATCAGGCCTACCCGCACAAGATCCTTACCGGCCGCCGCGAGCAGATGAGCACGCTACGGCAGAAGGACGGCATCGCCGCCTTCCCACGGCGCAGCGAGAGCGAGTACGACACCTTTGGCGTCGGCCACTCCAGCACCAGCATCAGCGCGGCCTTGGGTATGGCCATTGCCGCCCGCCTGCAAGGCAGCAAGCGCAAGGCCGTGGCGGTAATCGGCGACGGCGCGATGACCGCCGGCATGGCGTTCGAGGCACTCAATCACGCCTCGGATGTGGGCGCCAACATGTTGGTGGTGCTCAACGACAACGACATGTCGATCTCCAACAACGTCGGCGGGCTGTCCAACTACCTGGCCAAGATCCTCTCCAGCCGCACCTACGCAAGCATGCGCGAGGGTAGCAAGAAGGTCCTGTCGCGCCTGCCCGGCGCCTGGGAAATTGCCCGCAAGACCGAAGAACACGCCAAAGGCATGCTGGTCCCCGGCACCCTGTTTGAAGAGCTGGGCTGGAACTACATCGGCCCCATCGACGGCCACGACCTGCCGACGCTGATCACCACCCTGCGCAATATGCGCGACCTGGATGGCCCGCAGTTCCTGCATATCAGCACCAAAAAGGGCAAGGGCTTCGCCCCGGCCGAACTGGACCCGATCGGCTACCACGCGATCACCAAACTGGAGCCACTTAATGCCCCAGTGGTGCCGAAGAAGATCAGCGGCCCGAAATACTCCGCCGTGTTCGGCCAATGGCTGTGTGACATGGCCGAGCAGGATGCGCGCCTGGTCGGCATCACCCCGGCGATGAAGGAAGGCTCCGATCTGGTCGCGTTCAGCCAGCGCTTCCCGCAGCGTTACTTCGACGTGGCGATTGCCGAGCAGCACGCCGTAACCCTGGCCGCGGGCATGGCCTGCGACGGCATCAAGCCGGTGGTGGCGATCTACTCGACCTTCCTGCAGCGTGCCTATGACCAACTGATTCACGACGTGGCCGTGCAGCACCTCGACGTGCTGTTCGCCATCGACCGTGCCGGCCTGGTCGGCGAAGACGGCCCGACCCACGCCGGCAGCTTCGACCTCTCGTACCTGCGCTGCATCCCCGGCATGCTGATCATGACGCCCAGCGATGAAAACGAACTGCGCCGCATGCTCACCACCGGTCACCTGTTCAATGGCCCAGCCGCCGTGCGTTACCCGCGTGGCAGCGGACCGAATGCATTGATCGAGCAGGAGCTGACGCCGCTGGAAATCGGCAAGGGCGTGGTCCGTCGCCAGGGCCAGAAAACGGCCCTGCTGGTGTTCGGCGTGCAGCTGACGGAAGCCCTGCAAGTCGGTGAATTGCTCGATGCCACGGTGGTCGACATGCGTTTCGTCAAACCCTTGGACGAAACCCTGCTGCGCCAACTGGCGGCTGAGCATGAGCTGCTGGTGACGATCGAAGAAAACAGCATCATGGGTGGCGCCGGCTCCGCCGTCAGCGAGTTCCTCGCCAGCGAAAACCTGCTCAAGCCGATGCTCCACCTGGGCTTGCCGGACTACTACGTCGAGCACGCCAAACCGACCCAGATGCTCGCCGAATGTGGCCTCGACGCAGCCGGCATCGAAGCCGCCGTGCGTGAGCGCCTGGCCTGTAACGCTACAGCAGGCGCAGCCGACGTGACATGAGCGCACCACACGTCGGCTTGCAGCACTTTCACTTGTTCCTGATCCACCGCGCACCTTAAGGTGCGCGACGTTTTTTATCCGCCACGGTGTGCTGCCAGCCCTGATGCTGCAGCCTGAAACTGGAAGCTGGTCAAAGCCAGCACTGCCCCCGCAACGGTAACCGAGCGCAGCCTGCCTAGCGCAGCGCTGCAACGTCTGCCTGATAGACCACTGGGTTCGCCTGGGAAGGTTGGTAGATGTCGCTCGACAGTCCGGAGACCGGCCTTGGTGGACGTGACTGGTATTGCGGAGGGCAAGCACCGGCAAGCATTGACGGCTGCCCGGAATTCCCTGCACCGCATCGCTGGCCACCGCCCTCCTCGAAAGCTTCGCTTACTTTTGAGGATTGTTAATGAAACTGTCTCCCCTGGCCCTGGCTGTTGCCCTGCTGCCGTTCACGACTCACGCCGAGTCGATCGACACCGACGAAGCCCTGCAGGCCCAGGCGCTGGTGATTACCTCCGGCCGTGTAGCCGAACCCAAGAAAGCCGCCATCAGCGCAGCCAGCGTATTCACCCGCCAGGACATTGAGCGCCTGCAAGTGCGCAATGTGCCTGACCTGCTAAACCGCGTGCCCGGCGTCGTCACCCGCAGCAGCGGCGGTCTGGTGTCCTATTCAGTGCGCGGCACCAAGTCCGCCCAGACCCTGGTCCTCGTCGATGGACAGCGTATTGCTTCAGCCGCCAGCGGTATTGCACGCCTGGATTACCTGAGCATCGACAACATTGAACGCGTGGAAGTGACCCGCGGAGCGCGCTCATCGCTGTATGGTGCCGACGCCATTGGCGGGGTCATTCAAATCTTCACCCGCCATGGCGAGGCCGGGCTGAATCCGTCGGTCCGTCTTGCCGCGGGCAGCAAGCAAACTTACCAACGCAGCGCCAGCGTTAGCGGCGGTGATACGCGCACTCGCTTCAGCCTCGGTGGCAGCCTCGACGAGAGCAACGGCCACGACAGCACCCGCGACAACGTCGGTGCCGACAGTGATGCCGAGGGTCAACGCAATCTGGCGCAGTACCTCAACCTCGATCATCAGTTCAATGACGACTGGAAGGCCGGCTTCAACTACAACGAGCAACACGGCAAAAACGAGTACGACGACGCCTACGAGCAAGCCCCGGCACAGCCCAGCGACCAGTTCCGGGTCAGCAGCGCTAGCAGCTTCCTGCAAGGCCAGATCAATGACACCTGG
Organism: Pseudomonadaceae bacterium; assembly: GCA_019747075.1. GTDB lineage: Bacteria > Pseudomonadota > Gammaproteobacteria > Pseudomonadales > Pseudomonadaceae > Aquipseudomonas. Next base: position 1,280 of record JAIERF010000132.1, on the reverse strand, counting down.
AATAGTCGCCTGGAGCTAGGTCAGAGCTATGACCGCAACAAGGCTATCGGAGCAGCTACACCGAGCAATAACGGCCTCACCGCCACCACTCGACAATCCGCCAGCTGGTTAAACCGACTCAATCTCACCTCAGCCCACGAATTGACCCTCGGCAGCGACTGGTATGAAGACAAGCTCGATAGTAGCGCCCCTTACCCAGAAGACAGCCGCAGCAATAAGGCCGCCTTATTTCAGCATCGCTTTAACGGCGAGCATTTTTTCAGCGAACTGGGCATGCGCCACGACGACAATCAACGTTACGGCGCCGAAAACAGCTGGAATGGCTCCCTAGGCCTGCCCCTTGAATCCGGGCAGCAGTGGCTGCTCAGCTACAGCGAAGGATTTCGCGCACCAACCTTTGCCGATCTGTATTACCCGTATTACGGTGCTGCCAACCCGGATCTCAAAGCAGAAACCAGCAAAACCTGGGAGCTGCAATGGCGCGCAGAACTCGGCTCCAGCCAACTGGAAACTTCGCTGTATCGCAACGACATCAAGGATTTGATTGCCTTTAGTGGCAGCAAGCCCGAGAACGTCGGGCAAGCTCGAATCAACGGATTCGAAACCAGTCTCAGTCAAGAGCTACTGGGCTGGCAGACCAGCCTTGGCTTGAGCCTGGTTGACCCGCGCAACCGCGACAACGGCCAGACTTTACAGCTCACCCCCAAACGCACCGTCTTTATCGATCTGGATCGAACTTTCGGTGTGTTCTCCGCTGGGGCCAGCTGGCGTGCAGTCAGCCAAAGCTATGATTACGGCATCGTTGACTCAGGACGGCAGACCGTTCCGGGCTATGGCTTGGTTGACCTGCGCAGTAGCTGGCAAGCCACTGCCAGCCTGCGCGTAGACCTGCAGCTAAACAACGTGCTGGATAAGGACTATTACACCTCGCTGTACCAGCGCTTTGACGCTTGGCCTACACCTCCAGGCCCACCCTATGGCTATCAGGAACCGGGGCGTACCGGGCTGCTGGCCGTCACTTGGACGCCGCAGTAGCACTAATGGGCCGAACGTAGCCGCTCACACAGCTGCGCGGTAGCCTTGAGCATCTGCAGGCTGGGACGCTCAAGGCCGCGGTCGGGGATCACCCAGACCTGGCCATGCTGCACCGCCTGCAATTGTGGCCAGGCCTGCCAGGCGGGCAGCAGCTGCGCCTCGCTGACCAGAATCACCTCGGGATCGCGCGCCAGCACGGCTTCGAGGCTGATTTGCGGGGCTGCCAGGTGCAGGTCGGCAAACAG
>JAIERF010000006.1 GCA_019747075.1 Pseudomonadaceae bacterium | reverse complement strand
AACCTGTACATCAACCGCAACCAGATCGGTGCCGTGGTCGGTGTGCAACCGTTCGGCGGCTGTGGCCTGTCCGGCACCGGGCCGAAAGCCGGTGGGCCAAGCTACCTGCTGCGCTTTGCCAATGAACGCACCACCTCGGTCAACACCACGGCGGTGGGCGGTAACGCTTCGCTGTTGTCGTTGAACGACGCGTAACCGTTGTAGCCGCCCCTGGCAGCAGGGGCGGTGCCATGCGTGATCCGACGCCGTTGTCTGGCGTCAACCGCTGTAACACCTGCCACAAGCGGGTGGATTAAATGCCTGCGGACAACCCGCCGCGGCGCCATAACAACAATTGCGAGGGTATCCCCTGATGACCGCTAGTACTCCCATGCTGATCACCTTCGTGGTGTATATCTCAGCCATGGTCCTGATCGGCCTATTTGCCTATCTGCGGACCAACAACCTGTCTGACTACATTCTCGGTGGCCGCAGCCTCGGCAGTTTTGTCACCGCCTTGTCGGCCGGTGCTTCGGATATGAGCGGCTGGCTGCTGATGGGCTTGCCGGGCGCTGTATACATGTCCGGTCTGTCGGAGGGCTGGATTGCTATCGGCTTGATCGTCGGTGCCTACCTCAACTGGCTGTTCGTCGCTGGCCGTCTGCGTGTGCAGACCGAGCACAACGGCAACGCCTTGACCCTGCCGGACTACTTCAGCAACCGTTTCGAGGACCACAGCCGCGTGCTGCGGATTTTCTCGGCCCTGGTGATTCTGGTGTTCTTCACCATCTACTGCGCCTCGGGCGTGGTGGCCGGTGCGCGTCTGTTTGAAAGCACCTTCGGCATGAGCTACGAAACCGCCCTGTGGGCCGGTGCCGCCGCGACCATCGCCTACACCTTTATCGGTGGCTTCCTGGCCGTGAGCTGGACTGACACCGTGCAGGCCACCTTGATGATCTTTGCCCTGATCCTCGCGCCCGTGATGGTGCTGGTGGCCACCGGTGGCATGGACAGCACCTTCGCTGCCATTGAACTGAAGGACGCCACCAGCTTCGATATGCTCAAGGGTGCGACCTTTGTTGGCGTGATCTCGCTGATGGCCTGGGGCCTGGGCTACTTCGGCCAGCCGCACATTCTGGCGCGCTTTATGGCGGCGGATTCGGTCAAGTCGATCCCTGCGGCTCGACGCATCTCCATGACCTGGATGATCCTCTGCCTGGGTGGCGCGGTCGCCGTGGGTTTCTTCGGTATTGCCTACTTTGCTGCGCACCCGGAACTGGGTGGCGCCGTGGCCGAGAACCCGGAGCGGGTGTTTATCGAACTGGCCAAGCTGCTGTTCAACCCGTGGATCGCTGGCGTGCTGTTGTCGGCCATCCTGGCTGCGGTGATGAGTACCCTGAGCTGCCAGTTGCTGGTGTGCTCCAGTGCCCTGACCGAAGACTTCTACAAAGCCTTCCTGCGCAAGGGTGCGAGCCAAACCGAGCTGGTTTGGGTCGGTCGCGCCATGGTGCTGCTGGTTGCCTTGGTCGCTATCGGTCTGGCCGCCAACCCGGATAACCGCGTACTGGGCCTGGTGTCCTACGCCTGGGCCGGCTTCGGTGCCGCTTTCGGTCCGGTGGTGATTCTCTCGGTGCTGTGGAAGGGCATGACCCGCAACGGCGCCCTGGCCGGCATGTTGCTGGGCGCGCTGACGGTGATCCTGTGGAAGAACTTCTTCGCCTGGACCGGTCTGTACGAAATCATCCCCGGCTTTATCCTTGCCACCCTCGGCATCCTGCTGTTCAGCCGCATCGGCGCCGGCCCGTCCGCCGCCATGCACAAGCGTTATGCCGCGGCTGAGCTGGAGTATCAGCAAGCGCAAAGCTAAGCCTTAGCGTCTAAGCAAAAGGTCGCCCGGCATGCATGCCGGGCGGCCTTTTGTGCATTCAGGGACCGCGATCTTTGTGCGTGCTCTTCTGCCGACGGGCGGCTAATCTGACGACAAGGGCAAATTCCACCGGGCGCAATGCCCGCTGTTTCGCTGCTGGGTACTGCATATGTTTTTCAATCGATGGCAATGGCGCGTAATGGGCCTGGTGAGTGCGCTGTTGTGCGTCAGCACGGCTGGCGCCGCCAGCCTGCAGGTGCAGCTAAAGGACCAACAGGGGCAACCGCTGGCCAACGCGGTGCTGAGCCTGCACGGCCCCCAGGGCGGCGCAGCCAGCCCGGCACCGGCGGTCATGGATCAGGTGCAGAAGCAGTTTCTACCGGCGGTGCTGGCGGTGCGCAGCGGCACGCGGGTGAGCTTCCCCAATCGCGATGATATCCGCCATCAGGTGTATTCCTTTTCCCCGGCCAAGCGCTTTGAGCTGCGCCTGTACAAGGGCACGCCGTCAGAGCCGGTGCTGTTCGACAAGCCTGGGCTGGTGGTGCTGGGCTGCAATATCCACGACTGGATGGTGGGCTATATCTACGTCACTGATGACCCCTGGTTCGCCGTCAGTGACGTGACCGGCACGCTGCATCTCGATGCCTTGCCGGCGGGCCGTTATCAGATGACCCTCTGGCACCCGCAGATGACCGATTTGTTGCCCCAGGCCGGGGCGGATATCGAGGTGCCTGCGGCGGGCTTGCAGCTCAGCCTGCCAGTGCCGGTGGGCAATGCTGCTGTCGCCACGCCGCCGGCCGCGCCCGCGTCGGCCTTTGGCGACGCGTTCAAAAAGGCCGTCGATGAAGATCGCTGACAGCTTTCAAACGCGCATCGCCACGGTGCTGATCCTGCTGCTGTTGCTGGTGGTGGGCTCGCTGTACTTCGCCGTGCAGGTGGCCACCGGGGCGGCGGTCAAGCAGCAGGCGGTGGCGCAACTGGGCGTCGGTGCGCGGGTTTTCGAGCGCTTGCTGGACACCCGCGGCCGTCAGCTGCGCGATGCCTTGCAGGTGCTGTCTGCCGATTTCGGCTTCAAGGATGCGGTGGCCAGCGATGACAGCGCCACCATCCGCTCGGTGCTGGCCAACCATGGCGCGCGCATCAGTGCCAGTGAAGTGCTGTTGCTGGGCCTGGATGGCAGAGTGCTGGTTTCCAGTGTCGAGGGCTTCGCCGCCGGCAGCCCGTTTCGTTACAGCCAGCCGCTGTTGCAGGCGCGTCAGCGCGGCCAGTCGAACCTGATCGTGGCCCTGAACGGCGAACCGCATTTGCTGGTCGAGGCCCCCGTGTTGGCGCCGCTGCCGATTGCTCGGGTGGTGATGGGGTTTCGCATGGACCAGGCATTCGCCCGTGAGCTGCGCGAGCTGACCAATCTGGAGGTGTCGTTCATTGCCTTCGACCAGGGCCGCCAAGGGCCGTTGGTAACCACCCTGAACGCCGAGCAGGGCGCCGGCATGCGCGCGTTGAGCACGCCCGCAACCAGTGCGGGCGGCCTGGAGGACCTGGACTTTGCCGGCCAGCATTACCTGACCAAACAATTGCCCCTGGCCGAGGCGGGCGACTATCAGGTGCAGGCGTTCCTGCACAGCTCGCTGAACCAGGCCATGCAGGCGTTTGCGCCGCTGGACCAGAACATTCTGCTGATTGCTGTGGGCGCGTTGCTGGCGTCGCTGATCGGCGCCTTGCTGCTGGCCCGTAACGTCTCCCAGCCGGTGCGCGAGCTGGCACGGGTGGCCGAACGTGTGGGCCAGGGCGACTATCAGGCGGTGCCGGCGGTGCAGCGTCGTGATGAACTGGGGCTGCTGGCCCAGGCCCTCACCCGCATGCAGGCGGGGATCGCCGAGCGTGAACGGCAGCTGGCCCACAATGCTCTGCACGATAGCCTGACCGGCTTGCCCAACCGCACGCTGCTGCTGGAGCGCCTGGGCAGCGCGATTGCCGCCGGGCGACCGGTGGCACTGCTGTACCTGGGCATCGGCAACTTTCAGAGCATCAACGAGCACTATGGTGCGGCCAGCAGCGACCAGGTGTTGCAGCAGCTCAGCCAGCGCCTGCAGGGCAGCCTGCGCCCCGGTGACAGCCTGGCGCGGCTGCTGGCCGACGAGTTCCTGTTGCTGCTGGAACATGCCGACAGCGACAGTGCGGTGGCGATTGCCGACCGCTTGCAACAGGGTCTGGCCCAGCCCCTGCGAATCGTCAATGTGGAGATGAAGCTGGACTGCCGGATTGGCATCGCCGCCTATCCCCTGGACGGCGAAACTGCCGAAGAGTTGGTGCGCCGCGCGGGCATCGCCATGCACGATGCCGCTCAGCTGCCGGGCCGCCTGCAGGTGTATCAGCAGGGCCGCGATGATGCCCATCAGCGCCAGGTCAACCTGATCCGCGACTTGCGCCGGGCGCCGGGCAATGGCGAGTTGCAACTGCACTACCAGGCCAAACTGAGCCTGAGCAGTGGCCGGGTCGAGCAGGCCGAGGCTTTGCTGCGCTGGCAGCATCCGCAGTACGGCATGGTTTCGCCGGGGGAATTTATCCCGCTGGCCGAGCGCACCGGCAGCATTCAGGCGTTGACCGCCTGGGTGATTGAGGAGGCCTTGCGTCAGTTGCAGGCCTGGGCCGAGCGCGGCTTGCGGCTGCAGCTGTCACTGAATATCTCTGCCGACGATTTGCACGACCTGCAGCTGGCGGCGCGGGTTGGAAAATTGCTGCAGCAGTATCGGGTGCCGGCCGCGCAGCTGATTTTCGAGATCACCGAAAGCGCGGTGATGGGCAACCCGGAGCAGGCCCTGACGATTTTGCAGCAGCTGCGTGGGCTGGGCATCAGCCTGTCGGTGGACGACTTCGGTACCGGCTATTCGTCGTTGTCGCAGCTCAAACGCATGCCGGTGCAGGAACTGAAAATCGACCAGTCGTTTGTCCGTGATCTGGACGAAGCCAGCGAGGATGCGGTGATCGTCCGCTCCACCATCGACATGAGCCACAGCCTCGGCCTGAAGGTGGTGGCCGAAGGCGTCGAGTACGAACGCAGCCTGCGCCTGCTGGAGCGCTGGGGTTGCGACACCGTCCAGGGTTACCTGATCAGCCGGCCGCTGAGCGCCGAAGCATTTGAAACCTGGCACGGCCAACCGCTCAATCCGCTGTTATTACGCGAGACCGAACGATGAAACATACCCTTGCTGTGCTGGCCTTCAGTGCGCTGCCGCTGCTTGCCGCCGCTGACGGTCGGTTGCTGGCCACGGGGGGCGCCAGCAGCCTTGAGGGCGCCGCGGGTGG
>JAIERF010000063.1 GCA_019747075.1 Pseudomonadaceae bacterium | reverse complement strand
GTTCAACGCTGACTCGAAAACCAAAGTCAGATATCTGCCAACACTAAACACAAGAGCACTGAACGACCTCAGCAGCCGTTCAGTAACTCTGACGCTGGCAGCGCGATAAAGTTCAGTCCGGCAACAAAATCGCTGCCACGGCCACGCTGATCAGTGCGCCTCATCCCAATTGGCGCCGACGCCAACCTCGACCAACAGCGGCACCGCCAACTCGGCTGCAGCACCCAACAGGTCACGCAACTGCGCGCTGACGGGCTCGACCAGATCCTCACGCACTTCCAGCACCAGTTCGTCGTGGACCTGCAGGATCACCCGCGCATCCACCTTAGACTCACTCAACCAGCGATCGACCATGACCATCGCACGCTTGATGATATCGGCCGCCGTGCCCTGCATCGGCGCGTTGATCGCTGTGCGTTCGGCGCCTTTGCGCAAGGCGGCGTTCTTCGACTGGATTTCCGGCAGATACAGGCGACGGCCAAACAGGGTTTCCACATAGCCCTGCTCGCTGGCCTGCTCGCGAGTGCGCTCCATGTAAGCCAATACGCCCGGATAGCGCTGGAAGTAACGGTCGATATAGGCCTGGGCCTGCTTGCGGTCGCAACCGATCTGTTTGGCCAGACCAAAGGCACTCATGCCGTAGATCAGGCCGAAGTTGATGGCCTTGGCGCTACGGCGCTGATCAGTGCTCACATCCCCCAGCGCGACGCCGAATACCTCGGCCGCCGTTGCCTTGTGCACATCGAGGTTGTGCCGAAAGGCATGCAGCAGACCTTCGTCCTGGGCTAGGTGAGCCATGATGCGCAGCTCGATCTGCGAGTAGTCCGCCGCCACCAGCTTGTAGCCGAGCGGCGCGATAAACGCCTGGCGGATGCGCCGGCCTTCGGCGGTACGGATCGGGATGTTCTGCAGGTTCGGGTCACTGGACGACAGCCGCCCGGTGGCCGTGACGGCCTGATGGTAGGAGGTGTGAATGCGCCCGGTGCGCGGGTTGATCTGCTCCGGCAGGCGATCGGTGTAAGTACTCTTCAGCTTGCTCAGGCTGCGGTACTGCATCAGCACCTTGGGCAGCGGGTAATCCTGCTCGGCCAGCTCGGCCAGCACCGCTTCGGCGGTCGAGGCCTGGCCCTTGGCCGTCTTGCTCAGCACTGGCAAGCCGAGCTTTTCATAGAGGATAACGCCCAGCTGCTTGGGCGAGCCGAGGTTGAACTCCTCACCGGCAATGGCAAAAGCCTCACGCTCCAGCTGCACCAGTTTGTCGCCCAGCTCGACGCTTTGGATGCCCAGCAACTGCGCATCCACCAACGCGCCCTGACGCTCGATACGCGCCAGCACCGGCACCAACGGCATCTCGATCTCGGTCAGCACCTTGGCCAGGCTCGGGATGGCTTGCAGTTGCGGCCACAGCGCCTGGTGCAGACGCAGGGTGATGTCGGCGTCTTCCGCCGCGTAGGGGCCGGCCAGCTCCAGGGCAATCTGGTCGAAGGTCAGTTGCTTGGCGCCCTTGCCGGCAATGTCCTCGAAGGCGATGGTGCTGTAGTCGAGGTACTTGAGGGCCAGGGCGTCCATGTTGTGGCGCGTGGCGGTGGAGTCCAACACGTAGGATTCGAGCATGCTGTCGAAGGCCACGCCCTGCACGTTAATGCCGTTGCTTGGGTCGCCGTCGAGGGCACAATTAGCCAGCACGTTGATGTCGTACTTGGCGTGCTGACCGACCTTGGCTTTGTGCGGATCTTCCAGCAGCGGCTTGAGCGCCTTGAGCACCGTGTCGCGGTCCAGCTGGGTCGGCACGCCCATGTACGAGTGAGTCAGCGGCACGTAGGCCGCTTCGCCGGCCTTGACCGCGAACGACACACCGACGATCTGGGCCTGCTGGGCGTCGACACTGGTGGTCTCGGTGTCGAAAGCGATTAGCTCAGCCTGCTGCAGTTTATCCAGCCAGACGGCAAAGCGCTCGGCGTCGAGAATGGTTTCGTAGTGCTCGCTGCGGGCTGGCGCTACAGGCTCAGGTTCGGCGACCTGGGCATCCACCGCCGGCAGCCCATCGACTGCAGGCGCAACCACCTGCGGCGCACTGGCCGAGGCCTGCAGATCGAACAAACCGCTATCCGCCACCGCCACGGGCGCCTTCACCGGTGCCGGCGCACTGCGCTGCAGCTGATCGACCCAGCTCTTGAACTCCAGCTCGCGATACACCTCGATCAGCGCCGGCACATCCACGGCACCCATGTGCAGGTCGTCGATCTGCACCGCCAGCGGCACGTCGAGTTTGATGGTCGCCAGCTCGTAGGACAGGTAGGCCATCTCGCGCTGTTCCAACAGCTTGGCCGGCAACGTCTTAGCCCCGCGAATCGGCAACTCGGGCACTTTGTCGAGGTTGGCGTAGAGCACATCCAGGCCGCCGCCGACACCGACCAGCAGGCCCAGGGCAGTCTTCTCACCAACCCCAGCCACGCCAGGAATGTTGTCAGCCTTGTCGCCCATCAGGGCCAGGTAATCGATGATCAGCTCGGGGCCGACGCCGAATTTGCTCTTCACCCCCTCGATGTCATAGACGCTGCCGGTCATAGTGTTGACCAGGGTCACCAGCGGGCAGACCAACTGGGCCATGTCCTTATCACCAGTGGAAATCACCACCGGCCGCCCTTCGCCCGCGCTTTGCCGAGCCAGGGTGCCGATCACGTCATCGGCCTCCACACCCTCAATGCACAGCAACGGGTAGCCGAGGGCACGCACGCTGGCGTGCAGCGGCTCGATCTGCACGCGCAGTTCATCCGGCATCGGCGGGCGATGGGATTTGTACTCGGCAAACAGCTCATCGCGAAAGGTCGGCCCCTTGGCATCGAAAACCACCGCGAAAGGGCTGTCCGGGTACTGCTTGCGCAGGCTCTTGAGCATGTTCAGCACGCCCTTCACCGCCCCGGAGGGCAAGCCCTTGGACGTGGTCAGCGGCGGCATGGCGTGAAAGGCGCGGTACAGGTACGAAGAACCGTCCACCAGAACCAGAGGGGCGTTAGACATGCGCAGGATCAACCTTTTCCTGAGGGTCGGAGTTAGACTAAACCGACCATTGACGACAAAGGGACAAGGTTACCATGCGCGTACTCAACCGCCTCTTGCTCACCGGCCTGCTGGCCATCAGCCCGCTGTATGCCATCGCCGCCGAAGACGCCCCGGCGGCCGACCCGGATGTAACCATCCGCCAGGACGGCGACAAAACCATTCAGGAGTTCCGCCAGAACGGCTTCCTGTACGCCATCAAGATCACCCCGAAGAACGGCAAGCCGTACTTTCTGGTGCGTGCTGACGGCAGCGAAGGCAACTTTATCCGCTCCGACCAACCAGACATGCTGATTCCCTCCTGGGAAATCTTCAGCTGGTAAGGACCGCCCGCCATGTCGGTATTCACCCTGCTTGAGCGCGCGGAACTGGAGGCCTTCGTCGCCCCCTATGGGCTCGGCCGCCTGTTGGATTTCCAGGGCATTGCCGCGGGCACCGAGAACAGCAACTTCTTCGTCAGCCTGGAGGCTGGCGAGTATGTGCTGACCCTGGTGGAGCGCGGCCAGCGCGCCGACCTGCCGTTTGTTGTCGAGCTGTTGCAACGCCTGCACGCCGCCGGTTTGCCGGTGCCCTACGGCGTAGCCACCCGCAGCGGCGAATGCCTGCGCGAACTGGCGGATAAACCGGCGCTGCTGCAGCCGCGCCTGGCCGGCAAGCATATTGAGCAGCCAAACGCCCACCACTGCGCCGAAGTCGGCAGCTGGCTGGCGCGCATGCACCTCTGCACCCAGGCACAGCCGCTCGAACGACGCAGCGACCGAGGCCTCGACTGGATGCTCAGCGAAGGTCCGCTGCAGGCCTTGCAGTTGGACGGCGAGGCGCTGGAGCTATTGCGCGCCAGCCTGGCAGAGGTTGCCCAGGCGCAAGCCGCGGTCCTTGCCCTGCCACGGGCCAACCTGCACGCCGACCTGTTCCGCGACAACGTCCTGTTCGACGGCCCGCACCTGAGCGGGGTGATCGACTTCTACAACGCCTGTTCAGGACCGATGCTCTACGACGTCGCCATCACCCTCAACGACTGGTGTTCAACCGCCAGCGGCAGCCTCGACCTCAACCGCGCCCGCGCGCTGCTGGCGGCCTACGCCAGCCTGCGGCCCTTCCATCCGGCAGAAGCCGAACTGTGGCCGTGCATGCTGCGCATCGCCTGCCTGCGCTTCTGGCTGTCACGCTTGATCGCCGCGCACCAGCCAACGGCGCTAGGCGTGCAGGTCAAAGACCCGGACGAGTTTCGCCAGCGCCTGCTGCAGCGTCAGCAGGTCCACCTGCCGTTGCCGCTGGCGCTGTAAGGTCGCTCACAACGCTTCCAGACATCCCGCCAGGCTGCCGGCCAGGTTTTCCAGCAACTGCTCGTAGCCTTGCGCGCTCGCCGGCACAGCACTGCCCAGGGCATCCAGCTCGGCCAGGGTAACCGGCAGGCCGGCGCTGAGGGTTTGCGCCAAGCGGGGGCGCAGGGGCGGTTCGCTGAATACGCAGGTCGGCCCGGCGGCCTGCAGGCGCTCGCGCATCTGCGCCACATGGCGGGCTCCGGGCTGCACTTCGCTGGCGACGCTGAACACGCCGGCATGTTTAAGGCCATAGGCGGCCTCGAAGTAGTCAAAGGCTTCATGGAAGACAAAATATGCCTGGCCCTGCACGCCAGTCAGACGCGCCTTGAGGCGTTGATCGAGAGCCGTCAGGCGCTGGCTGAACGCCTGAGCATTGGCTTGGTAGCGCGCGGCGTTGGCTGGGTCGGCGGCGCTCAGGTCGGTGGCCATGCGCATGGCGATCACCCGCGCATTGGCCGGCAGCAGCCAGAGGTGGGCATCCAGGCTGCCGGGGCGATGGGCATGGTCGTGTTCGGCATCAGCATCGGCGCCGTCGTGAGCCGGCTCGTCATGGCCATGCTCATCGTGACCGTCATGTTCAGACTCGGCCCCGTGCTCTTCGCCAAAATGGCGTAAATGCAAGCCGGGCAGGTTTTGCACCGGCACATTTGGCAAGGTGCGATTGCTCAGCACCCGCGGCAGAAAACTCTCCATGTCCGGGCCGATCCAGTACAACAGCTCGACCTCCTGCACCCGCCGCACATCCGAGGGGCGCAGGGCGAA
>JAIERF010000053.1 GCA_019747075.1 Pseudomonadaceae bacterium | reverse complement strand
CCGAAAATAATTGGCCGCCACCTGATGGGCCTGGGTCACCAGGCCACGGAATTTCTTTGGAGTTTCCAGATTCATCATTCCTCCTCGAAGTGGAGTTCAGCGCGTCGTGAGCGCAGGACGGGCAAGGCGGAAGTGGACGAGAAAGCGCAGTTTACGAGTGGGTAAATGAGCATTTCGAGTCCACTGCCAACGCAGCCCGTACCAGCGCAACAGCGCTGAAGCCGCTTCATAACTGTAGGCCGCCGGCCATGATGGCCACACCGCGCAAATCGCGGTACCAGCGCTCAACCGGATGTTCTTTGGTAAAGCCGTGACCGCCGAGCAACTGCACGGCGTCGGTGCCGATCTGCATGGCTTTCTCGGCGCACAGCAGGCGCGCCAGATAAGCCTCACGTTGGAACGGCAAGCCTTGCTCGGCCCGCGCGCAAGCACGCCAGACCATCAGGCGCATGGCATCCAGCTCAATGGCGATGTCGGCGACGATAAAGGCCACGCCCTGGCGATGGCTGATTGGCTCACCGAAGGCCAAACGCTCATTGCAGTAGGGAATCACGTAATCCAACGCCGCCTGCGCCGTACCCACCGCCAAGGCACACCAGGCAAGGCCCGCGTGATCGAGGAAGCTCTGATAATTGAAATGTTCGCCAGCCAGGCGATTCTCCGCCGGCACCTTGACGCCCTTGAGCAGGATGCGCGCCGTACCACCGGCTTTCAGGCCCATGCCCGGCTCAGCACGCCGCTCGACGCCAGCACTCGCGGCATCCAACAGAAACAGCGCGGGGCCCTGGCTGGTCTGCGCCGCGACGATCAGCTGACTGGCCTCCAGGCCACGCAGAATCAGGCATTTCTCACCGGTCAACACATAGTGGGAGCCCTTGCGTTTGGCACGGGTACGCAGCTGCTGCGGATCGAACAGAGGTGTCGGCTCACTCACGGCAATCGCCGTTAATGGTGCAGCCTGCTCGCCGACAAAGGCCGGCAACCAGCGCGCCTGCTGCTCGGCGCTGGCCCAGCGACGAATGCAGTTGGCCGCCGACAACGGCACCAGCAAGGCCGCCGCTAGGGACAAATCGCCCTTGCCCAGTGCTTCGGCAATCAAGGCATTGGTCAAGGTGGTGCGCTCACCAGCCATGCCGCCGTGCTGTTCACTGACACCATAAAAGGTCAGCCCCAGAGCCTGGGCCTGATTGAGCAGCTCAGCCGGCACCATCGCCGCCGCATCGGCATCGTGGGCCGCTGGGCGCAGCACTTCACTGGCGAAACCGTCGAGCATCTCCACCAGCATCTGCTGCTCGTCCGACAACGACAGGTCGAACAGCGCATCCGGGTCGAGTGGCCGCGGGCCACGGGCGGTTTTTGCCGCGCGCTCAGCGGCCAGGCGGAAGCTGGCGCGACTGCCGCGATAAATGAGTTTTTCGAAAGGTTTGCGCAGTTTCAGCCGGTCCGGCCAATGGGCCTGGGCCAGCCGATTGAGCACGCTCAGGGCCTGGCCTTGTACGTCGAATTTCATGGGCAGCAGCTCAACGAGGTGGAGGTGGAGGTGGAGGTGGAGGTGGAGGTGCTGCGATCATGCACCGCCCTCCCCGACCCGCCTATGACCGTCTAGCCGCCCCGTTACGGCAGGTCAGCCAGTCACTGCACCAATGATTCACCGCGAGCGGAACAACTCCGAAAACATCGGTATCAGGCGCTTATTACCGATCTCGCTGAGGTGATCATCATCCGAATACAGCGGCTGCCCATTCACACTACCAAAACACACAGTACCGTCGCAGAGGAACGGCAAAGGGTCGAGAACTCTCGCCCCACACTGCGCGACAGCCTGATCCTGCAGCGCCAGAATAAATCCCTGGCGCAACCGATACTGCTGCAAGGTGACCGATACATCCCGCGCACGCCCAAGCAACAGTGCTCGGCCTATGGCGCCTGGAACATTAACCGGCATCTCGGGAATGGGCCGCAGCAAATACACCGGGTGCGTTTGGGCTATGACACAAATACTCGCCAGATAACGCTCGCTGAACTCCTGAATAAAAGCCGGCACGGGCGCAGCGTAAGGCAGGGAAAAATACACCGAGGGCTTGCCGGGAACATCATCTTCCTCGCCCGGCATGCCGCCAAAGGCCGCGACTGCCAGACGATTGAGCAAAATCACCGGGACCCCAGGATGGGTAGAACCGAGAGAAGTCGACACCCACTGATTAAGCGCCTGGCAAGCAAGATCCCCGCCCGCCGCTGCACGCGCTCCAGGCAGAATCAAACAACTATTAGCCGCACGAAATAGCAACCCATCGCGAGGTTGCGGCAAGGAAGCCACGATACTGGTTACCAGCGCATCGGCATGACTGTCGCCAAGCACGACGGCCTTAATGTCCTGGCCGCCGTAAACACACGCAATACCTTTATCCAGGCATTCACTTTGCCGCGGATTATGGTTGAGCCGTTCGGCCTCGATATGTGCGACCGCTGCCGGCAAACGCTGGGGAAAATCACTCTTGCGCACCCACTGCGCACTACCACCGACCAGCGCCACCAGGCACACCAGCCATACAGCGCCACCCACCAATCCGGCGCGGTTCAAAAAATTACGGCTCGGCACTTCCACCCAAACGTAGGACAAATGCCCAAGTAGCAAGCTGGCTAACAGCCCAAGCACCAACCACTGTGGCTGCGCCTGCACCTCGGCATAGGCCAGTGCCACCACGACAGGCCAGTGCCATAGGTAGATAGAGTAAGAACGAGTTCCCAGCCACTGCGCAAGGGCACTATTGGTGCCAAGCGTATTGCTGCGCGCCAATAGCACCATAGCTGCGCCCGTGACCGGCAATACGGCCAGCCAGCCCGGCCACTGCATCTGCGCGGAGAAAAATACAACCGCGACAGCAATGCACAACAGACCCAACCACGCCAACGTGGCGCGAACACGTACCGACAAGATTAACTTCGACCCGAGGAGGTACACCAGTGAGCCGGCGAGCAACTCCCAGGCTCGGGTTTGCAGCACAAAAAAGGCTTTCGAAGGTTCCTCCAGGGTGGTCCATATGCACAGCGCCAGGGAGCTGAGCAGTACGGCAGAAACTACCCAGAAGAGCGCACGCCGGGTCGGCAGCAGCCGCCATAGCGCAAGCAACAGCAATGGCAGAAGCAGGTAAAACTGCCACTCGACTGACAAAGACCAGGTATGCAGCAGCCACTTTTCGTGCGAACCAACGTCGAAGTAACCGGACTCGCGCAAGTAACGCAAATTGGACGAAAACAGCAAACTGTCTCGTGCGTGCCGCCCGAGATTTTGGTACTCGGCAGGCATCAGGAAAAACCAGCCAAGCAGCAACAGTACAACGCAGAGCACCAACAACGCGGGCAAAATCCGCCGCGCCCGCGCCAGGTAAAACTTAACCAGAGAAAACTGTTCGGCCTGCAGCGCCTCGATGATGATTCCCGTCATCAGCAGACCGGAAATCACGAAGAACACATCCACGCCAACAAAGCCGCCACCCAGGCCTGGCACACCGAAGTGATACAACACCACGGCAACGACAGCCCAGGCGCGCAAACCATTGATGTCCGCACGAAAGCCAGGCGCTGGCGATAAATTGCTGGAACTCATTAAAAATCTACTACCCACGCTAAGTGCAGCAAGACTGCGCCAAACAAGGCCTCGCAGCCTTGGCAGCCACTCATCGCTGCCTGATCTTCTCGACAATCGCGGTGGTCGAGCTATTTTCCACCAGCCCCAAGACCCGCACTTCGCCGCCGTAGCTGCGCACGATATCGCCGCCGACCACGCCCTCGATGCCGTAATCGCCGCCCTTGACCAGTACGTCGGGTTTGACCGCGCGCAGCAGGTTTTCCGGGGTGTCTTCGCTGAAGCTCACCACCCAGTCCACCGCGCCAAGGCCGGCCAGTACCGCCATGCGCCGGTCGACCGAGTTGATCGGCCGACCGGGGCCTTTCAGGCGACTGACCGAAGCGTCGTCGTTGACCGCCAGCACCAAGCGATCACCTTGGGCGCGGGCCTGCTCCAGATAGGTCACATGGCCGGCGTGCAGGATGTCAAAGCAGCCATTGGTGAAGACGATTTTCTCGCCGTGGGCGCGGGCATCCTCAATCGCCAGCAGCAATTGATCGAGGCTCAGCACCCCACGTTCGGAGCCGGTATCACGCTGAATCGCGCGGCGCAGTTCCGGCGCACTGATGGCCGCGGTGCCGAGCTTGCCGACCACAATGCCGGCGGCAAGGTTGGCCAGGGCCACGGCGTGAGGCAGCTCCTCACCGGCAGCCAGGCTGGCGGCCAGGGTGGAAATAACCGTATCGCCGGCACCGGTGACATCGAACACTTCACGGGCACGGGCCGGCAAATGCAGGGCCGGATGTCCGGGGCGCAGCAGGGTCATGCCGTGCTCGCCACGGGTCACCAGCAAGGCGCCTAGCTCTAGCTCGCGCATTAGCTTGGCGCCCTTGGCCACCAACTCGGCTTCATCGGCGCAGGCACCGACCACCACTTCAAACTCATGCAGGTTCGGGGTGATCAGACTGGCGCCGCGGTAGATGGAAAAGTCCTTGCCCTTGGGGTCGGCCAGCACCGGAATGCCGCGCGAGCGCGCCGCCTGCAGCAGCACTTGGTGGTTCTGCAGGGCGCCCTTGCCGTAGTCCGACAGCACCAGCACCTTGACGCCATCGAGCAGCGCTTCGACTTCAACAGCAAGCGCAGCCGCGTCAGTGTTGAAGGGCTCCTCAAAGTCCATGCGCAGCAATTGCTGGTGACGGCTCATGACCCGCAATTTGACGATGGTCGGCTGGTTGGCGATGCGCTGAAACGAGGTTTTCACCCCCACGGCTGCCAGGCTGTTGCTCAGGCTGTCGGCGGCCTCATCGGCGCCCGTCACCCCCACCAGCAGCGCCGGCGCACCGAGGGCGGC
This sequence comes from Pseudomonadaceae bacterium, assembly GCA_019747075.1. Lineage (GTDB taxonomy): Bacteria > Pseudomonadota > Gammaproteobacteria > Pseudomonadales > Pseudomonadaceae > Aquipseudomonas. Next base: position 159 of record JAIERF010000053.1, on the reverse strand, counting down.
GATGTTCAGCGCGACGTTGGCCGCGCCGCCTGGACGGTCTTCGATCTGCTCGACCTTAACCACCGGCACCGGCGCCTCCGGGGAAATCCGCGAAGTGCCGCCATGCCAGTAGCGGTCGAGCATGACATCACCGACCACCAATACGGCGGCCTGGTCGAA
>JAIERF010000150.1 GCA_019747075.1 Pseudomonadaceae bacterium | reverse complement strand
GCGTTGGCCTGGTTATGGGCGCCACGCATTTTCAGCTCGCGCACATTCAGCAGTTTGTCGAACTGGAAGGCCAGGTACTTCTCGCCGCCCTCCTCGATCAGGCCGAAGGCTTTGAAGTCCGGCTTGTTCAGGCCAAAGCTCCAGCATGGCTGACCTTCCGCCAACAGCGGCCGCGACAGGGCGTCCTGGCGATTGATCACCACTTGGCGAGCGCCACGGAAAATCCGGTGCTTGGCCAGGTGATAGGCCGGCATGCCGCTGTAGCGATCCATGTGGTCTTCGCTGACATTCAGACAGGTGGCCACTTCGGCATTCAGCTGATCGGTGCATTCCAGCTGGAAGCTGGACAGCTCCAACACATACAGCTCGACATCATCGTTGAGCAGGTCCAGCGCCGGGGTACCCAGGTTGCCGCCGACCGCCACGCGCTTGCCAGCCGCTGCCGCCATCTCGCCAACCAGGGTGGTAACCGTGCTTTTCGCATTGGAGCCCGTGATGGCGATGATCGGTGCCTTGGCGTTACGGGCAAACAACTCGATATCGCCGGACATTTTCACGCCACGCGCGGCCGCCTGCTGCAACGCTGGGGTGGCCAGGGCCAAACCAGGGCTGACCAGCAGCTCGTTGGCACGACAGAGAAACGCCACATCCAGCTCGCCACAACGCACGTCCACCTGCGGGAACTCGGCACGCAAGGTGGCCAGCTCCGGCGGGTTGGCACGGCTGTCGGCCACGGCAAAGGGCAGGCCCTGGCGCGCGAGGAAACGCACCAGGGACATGCCGCTCTTGCCGAGGCCGACAACGATGCGGAAGTGGTCAGACGCGATCAGGCTCATACAATCCTCAGCGCAGTTTCAGGGTGGCAAGGCCGATCAGCACCAGAATCACGGTGATGATCCAGAAGCGCACGATCACACGCGGCTCCGGCCAGCCTTTCAGTTCAAAGTGGTGATGGATCGGCGCCATGCGGAACACGCGCTTGCCGGTCAACTTGAAGGAGGCGACCTGAATCACCACCGACAGGGTCTCCATGACGAACACGCCGCCCATGATGAACAGGACGATTTCCTGGCGGACGATCACAGCGATGGTGCCCAGCGCGGCGCCCAGCGCCAGGGCCCCGACGTCACCCATAAAGACTTGTGCCGGGTAGGTGTTGAACCACAGGAAGCCCAGACCGGCACCGACCAGGGCGGCGCAGAACACGATCAGTTCGCCCGCGCCCGGCACATAGGGAATCAACAGGTATTCGGCGAACTTCACGTTGCCCGACAGGTAGCAGAAGATGCCCAGCGCGCCGCCAACCATCACCGTCGGCATGATCGCCAGACCGTCGAGGCCGTCAGTCAGGTTCACTGCGTTGCTCGAACCGACAATCACTAGGTAGCTCAGCACCACAAAGCCAATACCCAGGCCGGCGCCTAGGGGAATGCTGATGTCCTTGAACATCGGCACTATCAGGGTGGTTTCGACCGGGCTCTGGGCGCTGACAAACAAAAACACCGCAGCGCCCAAGCCGAATACCGACTGCCAGAAATACTTCCAGCGGCTCGGCAGGCCCTTCGAGTTTTTCTCAATCACTTTGCGGTAATCGTCGACCCAGCCGATGCCGCCGAACAGCAAGGTAACGACCAACACCGTCCACACATAGCGGTTGGACAGGTCAGCCCAAAGCAGGGTGCTGATGGCGATTGCCGAGAGAATCAGGGCGCCGCCCATGGTCGGCGTACCCGACTTGGACAGGTGCGACTGCGGGCCATCGTTGCGTACCGACTGGCCGATCTGGCGCATCTGCAGGGTGCGGATCATCCACGGCCCCAGCCACAGCGACAGGGTCAGCGCAGTGAGCACGCCAAGAATGCCGCGCAGGGTCAGGTACTGAAAGACTGCAAAGCCTTTGTAGAACTGTTGCAGATACTCGGCGAGCAGCAGCAGCATTTAGTGGATCTCCCCATGGTCTTTGCCACACAGGGCCGCGACGACGTTTTCCATCGCGGCACTGCGTGAACCTTTAATCAAAATGCTGCTGCCAGCCGATTCGTGAAGAACGGCTGCGATCAGGCTGGCTTGGTCAGCGAAATGGTGTCCCTGCGGGCCAAAGGCCGCGACGGCATGCGCCATCAGCGGTCCCACGGCATAGAGCGTGTCGACCTTGCCGGCGGCATAGGCACCGACGTCGCGGTGGCCCTGCTCGGCCCACTCGCCCAACTCGCCCATATCTCCCAGCACCAGGACGGTGCGGCCGGAGAAGCCGGCGAGTATATCAACCGCGGCACACATCGAAATCGGGTTGGCGTTGTAAGTGTCGTCGATCACCCGTGCACCACTGGTCGCCAACTGAGCAACGGCGCGGCCTTTGACCGGCTGCAGGCTTTCCAGCCCAGCCTGGATCCCGACCAGCGGCACGCACAGGGCATGGGCGGCGGCGGCGGCGGCCAGGGCATTGGCGACATTGTGCTCACCCAGCAGGTTGAGCTGGATACGCGCACTGCCGGCCGGCGACTGCAGGGTAAAGGCCACGCAGCCGCGGGCATCGCGGGCCAGCTCGCTGGTGTAGAAGTCCGCCGCACTGTTGCGCAGGGCGAAGCTCAGCACGCTGCGGCTGCCGTTACGTTGCTGCCAGACGGTGAAGGCTTTGTCGTCGAGGTTGAGGATCGCCGTACCGCCAGCCGATAAGCCCTCAAGGATCTCGCCCTTGGCTTCGATGATCTTGTCCGGGCCACCGAACTCGCCAACGTGGGCGATCCCGGCGTTGGTGATGATGGCCACCTGGGGCTGAGTCAGGCCAACGGTGTAGGCGATCTCACCGACATGGTTGGCGCCAAGCTCGATCACCGCGGCGACGTGTTGCGGCGCCAGCTCAAGCAGGGTCAGGGGCGCGCCGAGGTCGTTGTTCAGGTTGCCGCGGGTGGCCAGCACCGGGCCGCCGAGGCCGGCACGCAGGATGCTGGCGAGCATTTCTTTGACTGTGGTCTTGCCACTGGAACCGGTGACTGCGGCCAGCGGGCCTTGATAGGCCTGGCGGTTCAGCGCGCCAAGCTGGCCGAGGGCCACCCGCGCATCCGCCACCACCAATTGCGGCAGCTCGACCCCGCTCACTTCGCGCTCGACCAGCGCCGCCACGGCACCTTTGGCCGCGACGGCCGCCAGGTAGTCGTGGCCGTCGAAGTTCGGCCCGGTCAGGGCAATAAACAGCTGGCCCGGCTCGATCTTGCGGCTGTCCGTGGAAACCGCCGTGAACGCGGCATCCGCGCCCACCAAGCGGGCATCCAACACAGCCAACAATTCACTCAAGCGCAGCGCTTTAAGCATGCTCGGCACTCCAGGCAGCCAAGGCCTGCTCGGCCTCACGCAGATCGGAGAACGGCTGACGCACGCCATTCACTTCCTGGTAATCCTCGTGGCCTTTGCCCGCCAGCAGAATCACGTCCTGCGCCGTGGCGCTGGCGATCAACTGGGCAATGGCCTGGCCACGGCCGTGCTGCAGGCTGATCTTGCTCAGGTCGGCAAAACCGCTGCGAATATCGGCAAAAATCTGCTCTGGGTCTTCGCTGCGCGGGTTGTCGTCGGTAACCAGCACCTGGTCCGCCAGCCGCTCGGCCGCCGCCGCCATCAACGCGCGCTTGCCGCGGTCACGATCACCACCGCAGCCGAACAGGCACAGCAGGCGACCCTGAACGTGTGGACGCAAGGCTTGCAGCACCTGCTCCAAAGCATCCGGTGTATGGGCGTAATCGACTACCACCAGCGGCTGCTTGATCCCACCCAGACGCTGCATGCGCCCGGCCGGGCCTTGCAGTTTGGGCATCACCGCGAGGATTTCGTCCAGCGGGTAATCCAGTGCCAGCAGCGCACCGACCACCGCCAGCAGGTTGCTTAGGTTAAAGCGCCCCAGCAGGCTGCTGCACAGACGGCCTTCGCCTTGCGGGGTGACGATATCGGCGCGCACGCCGCTGTCATCAAAGTCCGCCGAGCGGCAATACAGATAGGCAGCGGCATCCTCCAGGCTGTAGCTGATCAGCCGCGAAGGTGCGCTGGCGGCGGCCAGCTCACGGCCCAGGTCGTCATCCAGGTTAAGCACTCGGCAACGCAGTTCCGGCCAGCTGAACAGGGCGCTTTTCGCCGCGGCGTAGGCGGCCATGCTGCCGTGGTAATCGAGGTGGTCACGGGACAGGTTGGTGAACACTGCCACGTCAAAATTCAACGCTGCCACCCGGCCCTGGTCCAGACCATGGGACGACACTTCCATCGCCACGGCTTTGGCGCCCGCGCTTTTCAATTCCGCCAGCAGCGCCTGCACGCCGATGGGATCGGGGGTGGTATGGCGACCCTGCACCAGCTCGTTATGAAAGCCACTGCCGAGGGTGCCGACGATGCCGCAACGCTCGCCCAGCAACTCCAATGCTTGAGCCAGCAACTGGCTGACGCTGGTCTTGCCATTGGTGCCGGTCACGCCAACCAGACGCAGGGCGCGGCTCGGCTCGCCATAAAAACGCCCGGCAATCGCGGATAATTGCGCAGCCAGGCCGTGCATCGGCAGCAAGGCCGCTGCGCTGTCGTGCATCTGCGGCGCACCGGCGGCTTCATAGGCCACGGCCGCGGCGCCACGGGCGATGGCATCGGCAATGTGATCGCGGCCATCCTGGGCGGTGCCCGGTACAGCCAGAAACAGATCGCCTGGACGTACCTTGCGGCTGTCCAGGGTCAGTTCACGAATCAGGATCGAGCTGCCGGCTTCCGGCAACAATTGATTGAGCGGCATGGGCATCAGGTTCGCCCTCCTTTGCCTGGGGTCTGCGCCACAGCCTGCGGCGCAACGGGCGCCACGACTGGGGGCAGATTGTCGGGAGCAATGTTCATTAGACGCAGGGCACCGGCCATCACCTTGCCGAACACCGGCGCGGAAATCAGACCGCCGTAATAGGCGCCGGTGCTGGGCTCATCAATGACCACCACCATAGCGATGCGCGGGTTGTTGACCGGAGCAAAACCGGCAAACAACGAGCGGTAAGCATTTTGCGTGTAGCCCTTGCTGCCCACGGT
>JAIERF010000012.1 GCA_019747075.1 Pseudomonadaceae bacterium | reverse complement strand
GGACCCCAGGCTAGCGGGAGCGGCGCCATGATGCGCCCGAAAAGAACCTTCGTCAAATGCTTTGTAGTGCACAATTCACTGCACTACATAATTGGCTGGGCGACTCGTCGGTCAGCTTGCCTAGGGCAAAACCTCGACCTTCAAGCGCAGGGTCATGTCCTGCTGGCCTTGGGTGCTGCGGCGCTGGAGGAAGTCGCGCTGGTCGGCTTGATTGTCAGAGCTGACACCGCCGAGTGTCAGCCATTCGCCGACTCGGCCGCTGACGCGGGTGTCGGTGCTTTGGATGTCGATGGCGCCGCTGTGGTTTTGGCTAAGTTTGTCGTTATTGCTGCTGATACTGACGTGGACGATATCGCCAGTCAGGCTGGCAGTGACATAAAAGCCTTGGGTGACATTGCGATATTGCGTCTGGTTCTGGATCAGTCCGTAAGGGCCGGTGGTAGTGCTGGTCAGCGGCACGCTCTGACCGACCTGAATCAGGGCTGGATAGCCTTCGCTGGCTTGTACCTGCTGCACGCCGCCGCTGCGGCTGTCGGTGCTGCGGCGGATGATGCGCACCTGATCTTGACCGTGAACTTCCCCGCGGCCGCTTTCAATTTCGACGTTGCCGACACTGGCGGAACCATTGACGGAATAGCCGCGGTCATTTTGTTGGCTGCTGTCGCGGGTATCGACGCTGATCAGCAGGCGCTTGGGTTCGGTGTCCAGTTGGCTGAGCAGGGTGCGCAGTTCGGCAATCTTGGCCGGTGAGGCGTTGACGATCAGTTGGTTGCCATAGGCGCTCACCCGGCCTTCGCTGCCGAGCACCGATTGGGCGACGCTGAGCATCTCGTCGGCGCTGCGGTAACTGAGGGCGATGGCTTCGGTGGCGGCCTGGGTAGTGAGGCTCAAGCTCAGGAGTAGGCATGCCAGCAGTGGGCGCAGGGTCATAGCAGAAAACTCCTCAGGTCGGCGTCGCTAATGCTGGTGGCCCAGGCTTGCTCGAATTGGCTCAGGCGCAGGCGGTTGCGTACGGGGTCTTGATACAGAGCGTAGCCAGCAAATTGGCTCAGCTCTGGGCGCAGCAGCAGGCCACAGTGGTCGGCCAGCAGGAAGGTGATTTCTTCATTCGGGTAATCCGGATGCAGCTTGCGGATCTGGCAGCTGCTGGGCAGGCGGCGCGCCAGGGTCAGCAGGCGGTGGCCATCTTTAACCGCGCGGGAGCTGTCCCGCAGAAGAATGCGCAGTTGGTTCTTTGGATTGGCCAGCAGGAAACGGGTGCAGGCTTCCTGGATGCTGCTGTGGTGGTAGAGCCAGGGCTCCAGGTCGGAGCTGTACAGGCAAAGCTGACGGCGGGCCTGTTGCAGCAGCGCCAGGGCGTGGCTGCGGCCTTGCTCCGGGGTGCTGAAGGCTTGCAGTTCGGCGTGCTCACCGAGGGTAAAGGCGGCTGCCTGGATTTCGCTGGGTGGGTTGTTTTGTGGGGCGGGGTTATGGATGGCAAAACGCCCCGGCGACTCAAACTCAATGGCGGGCAGCTCGTGGGCGGCGGGCTCGTCGGTACTGAGAGGCGGGGCGTCGTGGTTGTTCATGCGGTCCTCAGTGGCTGTGGCGCACCATGTCGACATGGGGGATGCCAGCGTCAAGAAATTCGCCGCTGACGACAGCAAAGCCAAAGCGCTCATAGAACGAGCTGGCATGCACCTGGGCGCTGAGCATTTGCTGCTTCAGGCCGCGTTTCTCGGCCTCGCTGATGGCTGCACGCAACAGCGCATCGCCGACTTTCAGGCCGCGCCAGTCCTTGAGTACCGAGACGCGGCCAATATGGCCGTCCGGCAGCAGGCGTGCGGTGCCGATCGGATACTCGCCTGCGAGGGCGAGAAAGTGCACGGCGCTCGCATCGTCAGCATCCCACTCCAGCTCCGGCGGCACTGCTTGTTCGGCTATGAACACCGTCTCGCGGATGCTGCGCAGGGCGGCGTGGTCCTTTTGCCAATCGGCAATGCGGACGTGGATGTCACTCATCAGCAAACTCCAGGCTGCCTTGTTTGACCAGTTCCAGGAGCAGATTACGCCCCTCGTCGTCGGCAAGCCATTGGCCCAGGTTGTCGCTGTGCAGGGCGTCGGCGGCGCAGATCAGTTTCAGCAGTTCGCGCAGGTTGCCGGGCAGCAGGCGGCTTTGGCCGCTGGCAAACAGCAGCAGGTCGTCGTCAACATCGGACCAGGCCAGGCGGGCGCTGGGGTTGCGCACCAGTACGGCGCCATCTTCGAGGCTGGCGAGCAGGTCGTCTTCTTCCAGTTCCGGGCCGGCAACCAGTTCCGGGTAGCGCGGCTCGGTCATGAATTGGCCGAACCAGGTCAGCAGCAGGCGCTCGTCGTTCATGTGCTCATTGAGCAGGGCTTTGAGGCGATCCAGGGCGTCGCGCTGGATTTGGTGCGGGTCAGTGCAGGGAACGCTGCCGGCATCGCTGTAGCGCTCTTCGTCGGTCAGGAATTGGCCAAGGAAGTCGGTGAAGTGGGTCAGTACTTCGGCTGCGCTGGGGGCGCGGAAACCCACGGAGTAAGTCATGCAGTCATTCTCGGCGATACCAAAGTGGGCGAGGCGGGGTGGCAGGTAGAGCATGTCGCCGGGTTCCAGTACCCACTCATCGGTCTCGGCGAAGTCGGCGAGGATGCGCAGGTCGGCGTGTTCCAGAATCGGGCTGTCGGCATCGCACATCTGGCCGATTTTCCAGCGGCGTTGGCCGTGGGCTTGCAGCAGGAACACATCGTAGTTGTCGTAGTGGGGGCCGACGCCGCCACCGGGTGCGGCGTAGCTGATCATCACGTCGTCGATGCGCCAGCTCGGCAGGAAGCGGAAGTGTTCCAGCAACTCCGAGACTTCCGGCACAAACTGGTCAACCGCCTGAACCAGCAGGGTCCAGTCGCGTTCCGGCAGGGCCTTGAAGTCATCTTCAGTGAAGGGGCCGCGGCGCAGTTCCCAAGGTTGCTGGCCATGTTCGATGACCAGGCGTGCTTCGATTTCGTCTTCCAGCGAAAGGCCGGCCAGTTCGTCTGGGGAGACTGGGTTCTCGAAGTCGCTGATGGCTTGGCGGATCAGCAGGGGTTTCTTTTGCCAGTAGTCGCGCAGGAACTCGCGTGCCGTGAGGCCGCCCAGTAGTTGCATGGGAGTGTCAGGATTCATCGCTAAGTCCTTGCCAGGTCATGGCCATAATAAAAAACGCCCGGCACTGCCGGGCGTGCAAAACGTCCAGGCGCCTTAGATGCGCTTGGCTTGCTCGATGGCGTTGCCGATGTAGTTAGCCGGCGTCAGTAGCTTGAGCTCGGCCTTGGCGGCGGCGGGCATGTCCAGGCCGTCAATGAAGGTCAGCAGGGCTTCCGGGCTGATGCCTTTGCCGCGAGTCAGCTCTTTGAGCTTCTCGTAGGGGTTCTCGATGGCATAGCGGCGCATGACGGTCTGTATCGGCTCGGCGAGCACTTCCCAGCAAGCATCCAGATCAGCGGCAATGCGCGTCTCGTTCAGTTCCAGCTTGCTGATGCCTTTCAGGGTGGCCTCGTACGCCATGATGCTGTGGGCAAAACCCACGCCCAGGTTGCGCAGCACGGTGGAGTCCGTCAGGTCACGCTGCCAGCGCGAGATCGGCAATTTGCTAGCCAGGTGCTGCAGCAGTGCGTTGGCGATGCCCAGGTTGCCTTCGGAGTTTTCGAAGTCGATCGGGTTGACCTTGTGCGGCATGGTCGACGAGCCGATTTCGCCAGCGATGGTGCGCTGCTTGAAGTAGCCGAGGGAGATGTAGCCCCAGATATCGCGATCGAAGTCGATCAGGATGGTGTTGAAGCGAGCCATGGCGTCGAACAGTTCGGCGATGTAGTCGTGCGGCTCAATCTGCGTGGTGTAGGGGTTGAACTGCAGGCCCAGGTCACCTTCGATGAATTGCTTGGCGTTGGCTTCCCAGTCGATGTCCGGGTAGGCCGACAGGTGCGCGTTGTAGTTGCCGACGGCACCGTTGATTTTACCCAGCAGCGGTACGGCAGCTACCTGGGCGATCTGTCGCTCCAGGCGGTAGACCACGTTGGCCAGCTCCTTGCCCAGAGTGGTCGGCGAAGCAGGCTGGCCGTGGGTGCGCGAGAGCATCGGCACGGCAGCGAACTTGACGGCCAGTTGGCGGATAGCTTCGGCCGTTTGGCGCATCAGCGGCAGCAATACGCCGTCACGGCCTTCACGCAGCATCAGGGCGTGGGACAGGTTGTTGATGTCTTCACTGGTGCAGGCGAAGTGGATGAACTCGCTGATTTTATCCAGTTCCGGCAGCTTGGCTGCTTGTTCCTTGAGCAGGTACTCCACGGCTTTTACGTCGTGGTTGGTGGTGCGCTCGATCTCTTTCACGCGCTCGGCGTGGGCCAGCTCGAAGTTTTCCGCCAGGGTGTTGAGCAAGGCGTTGGCTTCGGCTGAGAAGGGCGCCACTTCGGCAATGCCGGTGTGCGCGGCGAGGCGCTGCAACCAGCGCACTTCAACCATGACGCGGAAACGGATCAGGCCGTATTCACTGAAAATGGGGCGCAGGGCGCTGGTTTTGCTGGCGTAACGGCCATCAACGGGGGAAACCGCAGTGAGCGAGGAAAGCTGCATGGGGTGTTCTCGGGCAGTCGGGCGACGAAAAGGGCGCATATCATACATTAAAAATGCAGCTGAGCCCGGACTGGCGCGTTGCCGTCAGTCGCGCCGTCGGGCAATGGACAGCAAGCTGGCCGAGAAAATCAATGCTGCGCCCAGCAGTGAGGCGCTGTCTGGTGTTTCGCCCCAGCGCAACCAGGCGATCAGCCCAGCGAAGACAATGGCCAGATAAGCGAACGGGCCGATCACGCCGGGCGGCGCCAGGCTGTAGGCCTTGGACATGACAATCTGGCTGGTGGTGGCCAGCAGCCCGACGATCAGCAACAGCCAAAGTTCGTGGCTGTGCAGCGGCTGCCAGGCCCAGATCAGTGGAATCGCCGAGATCAGGGCGCTGAACAGAGAGAAGTAAAACACGATGCGATAAGCGGGTTCGGTGTCGCTCATCTC
>JAIERF010000390.1 GCA_019747075.1 Pseudomonadaceae bacterium | reverse complement strand
TTTTCGGGCGCATCATGGCGCCGCTCCCGCTAGCCTGGGGTCCTGTTTAGGGCCTCTGGATCGACGCCAAACACTATTTGGCGCGATTCATGTCCAGACCGCCCATAAGGCTGTACGACGAGACTGCGACTGGAACGAAGTTGTCCTGAGGGACGGGGAAGCGTTTTACGTACACAGCTCACTGCTGGATTGCATCACGCAGCACCCAACGGTTTCCACGAACCGGAAAGTGTTAGATGTACATCTTGCATGTCGACGCGGTATGTCTCGTCACCCCTCCTCCCAGCTACAACCTTGTCTCAGTCAAAACCTCGGCGTCATGTGGTGAGCAACCCGCAACAATGAACCTTCTTCACACAGGTTTGAGTGGGGAAAGTCGGTGCTCAACCAATACACACTTTGAAGGATTGACCATGTCAGCTTATCAAAACGACATCAAAGCCGTTGCCGCCCTTAAAGCCGCCGCCGGCAGCAGCTGGAGCGCTATCGACCCTGAGTCCGTGGCCCGCATGCGCGCCCAGAACCGCTTCAAAACCGGTCTGGAAATCGCTCAGTACACTGCCGACATCATGCGCAAAGACATGGCCGAGTACGATGCTGACTCCTCCGTCTACACCCAGTCCCTGGGCTGCTGGCATGGTTTCATCGGTCAGCAGAAGCTGATTTCGATCAAGAAGCACCTGAAGACCACCAACAAGCGCTACCTCTACCTGTCGGGCTGGATGGTTGCTGCTCTGCGTTCGGATTTCGGTCCGCTGCCGGATCAGTCCATGCACGAGAAAACCTCGGTTTCCGGCCTGATCGAAGAGCTGTACACCTTCCTGCGCCAGGCTGACGCCCGTGAGCTGGATCTGCTGTTCACCGCTCTGGACGCTGCTCGCGCTGCTGGCGACAAAGTCAAAGCAGACGAAATCCAGGCTCAGATCGACGGTTACGAAACTCACGTTGTACCGATCATTGCCGACATCGACGCTGGTTTCGGTAACCCAGAAGCCACCTACCTGCTGGCCAAGAAGATGATCGAAGCGGGTGCTTGCTGCATCCAGATCGAAAACCAGGTTTCTGACGAGAAGCAGTGCGGCCACCAGGACGGTAAAGTGACCGTTCCTCACGCCGACTTCCTGGCCAAGATCAACGCTGTTCGCTACGCATTCCTCGAGCTGGGCATCGACAACGGCGTGATCGTTGCTCGTACCGACTCCCTGGGTGCTGGCCTGACCAAGCAGATCGCTGTTACCAACGAGCCGGGCGACCTGGGCGACCAGTACAACTCCTTCCTGGATTGCGAAGAAGTTTCTGCTGCCGACCTGAACAACGGCGACGTGGTTCTGAACCGTGGCGGCAAGCTGCTGCGTCCTAAGCGCCTGCCTTCCAACCTGTTCCAGTTCCGCGCTGGCACCGGTGAAGCACGCTGCGTACTGGACAGCATCACTTCGCTGCAGAACGGCGCTGACATGCTGTGGATCGAAACCGAGAAGCCGCACGTTGGTCAGATCGCTGGCATGGTTAACGAAATCCGTAAAACCATCCCGAACGCCAAGCTGGTTTACAACAACAGCCCATCGTTCAACTGGACTCTGAACTTCCGTCAGCAAATGTTCGACATCATGGTTAGCGAAGGCAAAGACGTTTCTGCCTACGACCGCACCAAGCTGATGAGCGTTGACTACGACACCACTGACCTGGCTGCTCGTGCTGACGAAATGATCCGCACCTTCCAACGCGACGCTTCGGCTCAGGCTGGTATCTTCCACCACCTGATCACCCTGCCGACCTACCACACCGCCGCGCTGTCGACCGACAACCTGGCCAAAGGGTACTTCGCAGAAGAAGGCATGCTGGCCTACGTGAAAGGCGTTCAGCGTCAGGAGATCCGTCAAGGTATCGCCTGCGTTAAGCACCAGAACATGTCCGGCTCCGACATCGGCGACGCTCATAAAGAGTACTTCGCTGGTGAAGCAGCCCTGAAAGCCGGCGGCAAAGACAACACCATGAACCAGTTCAGCTAATACTGACTGCTTCGGCTTAGCAGGGATCTCGATCCAGGCTGAGCACGGTGTGCGAAAAACCCCAGTAGCGATACTGGGGTTTTTCTTTTTGTGCGTTAATTCCCTCCCCTGCAGGCCAGCACACATCACTGCGCCAGCCTCCCGCCTTACACAAAGCCGACAAAAACCATCAGCTTCTGGCTATTCAGCCCAAGCCGGATATACTGCATAACGGCAGCAAAGCCCTTGAAACGCTTACCCCCCAAGGGTTTCTTCGACTAAAAGCCTATTAATTACCTCTATAGATAAATTTACTTACCACTCTTGTCGCGGGTAGAATTGCGCAAATTTTTTGACGACCCGTTTCCGTTACCGCACAGGTAGTTACAGCAATCTTGTAACGCTTGGCGCAAGATAGAGCAGGGTCGCGAGGGGCAGCATGATGAGCGAAGCCACAAACCTTTTGTCACACAATTGGGGATTTGCATTCTTTTTACTCGGGGTATTTGGCCTGATCGGCTTCATGCTCGGCGTATCCAGCCTGCTCGGCAGCAAGGCGTTCGGACGCAGTAAAAACGAACCTTTCGAGTCCGGCATGCTGCCCACCGGTGGTGCGCGCCTGCGCCTGTCCGCCAAGTTCTATCTGGTCGCGATGCTCTTCGTGATCTTCGACGTTGAAGCCCTCTTTCTCTTCGCCTGGTCGGTGTCTGTTCGCGAAAGCGGGTGGGCCGGCTTTATCGAAGCTACGCTTTTTATAGCAATTCTGTTGGCTGGCCTTGTCTATCTATGGCGAATCGGTGCTCTTGATTGGGCTCCCGAGAGTCGCCGCAAGCGGCAGGCAAAGCTAAAACAATGAGGCTTTGGCGATGCAATACAAACTCACCAGGATCGACCCGGACGCGCCCAATGAGCAGTATCCGATCGGCGAACGGGAAACCGTAGCCGATCCGCTAGAAGGCCAGGTCCACCGCAACATCTACATGGGCAAACTGCAGGACGTGCTGAATTCGACGGTCAACTGGGGTCGCAAGAACTCCCTCTGGCCCTACAACTTCGGCCTTTCGTGCTGCTATGTGGAAATGACCACAGCCTTTACCGCACCCCACGATATCGCCCGTTTCGGCGCCGAAGTGATTCGAGCATCGCCGCGTCAGGCTGACTTCATGGTCGTAGCGGGAACCTGCTTCGTGAAAATGGCGCCGATCATTCAGCGCCTTTACGAGCAGATGCTGGAGCCCAAGTGGGTCATCTCCATGGGTGCCTGCGCAAACTCCGGCGGCATGTACGACATTTACTCGGTCGTTCAGGGGGTGGATAAGTTCCTCCCCGTGGACGTTTATGTGCCCGGCTGTCCGCCCCGTCCTGAGGCCTTCTTGCAAGCGTTGATGTTGCTGCAAGAGTCCATCGGCCAGGAGCGTCGTCCGCTGTCCTGGGTTGTTGGCGAGCAAGGCGTGTACCGCGCCGATATGCCGTCACAAAAGGAACAGCGCCGCGAACAGCGGATTCAGGTCACCAACCTACGCAGCCCCGACGAAGTCTGACGCGGTCTTTGCACAACAAAGCCCACTCCATTCTTTACGTTGACCGATAGCGACCGAGACTATGACTGCAGACACCGCTCTGTACATCCCGCCCTACAAGGCTGACGACCAAGACGTCGTCGTTGAATTGAACTCGCGCTTTGGCGCTGAGGCATTCACTGCCCAGGACACCCGCACCGGCATGCCGGTGATCTGGGTCGCCCGCGAAAAACTCGTCGATGTGCTGCGCTTCTTGCGCAACCTGCCGCGTCCCTACGTCATGCTCTACGACCTGCACGGCGTCGATGAACGCCTGCGCACCCAGCGTCGTGGTTTGCCGGGCGCCGACTTCAGTGTGTTCTACCACCTGCTGTCGATCGAGCGTAACAGCGACGTCATGATCAAAGTCGCCCTATCCGAGAGCGATCTCAGCCTGCCGAGCGTTACCAGCATCTGGCCGAATGCCAACTGGTATGAACGCGAAGTCTGGGACATGTACGGCATCACCTTTACAGGTCACCCGCACCTGACTCGCATCATGATGCCGCCGACCTGGGAAGGTCACCCGCTGCGCAAGGACTACCCGGCGCGCGCCACCGAATTCGATCCGTACAGCCTGACCCTGGCCAAACAACAGTTGGAAGAAGAAGCCGCGCGCTTCAATCCGGAAGACTGGGGCATGAAGCGCAAAGGCGAGAACGAGGACTACATGTTCCTCAACCTCGGCCCTAACCACCCCTCCGCCCACGGCGCCTTCCGCATCATCCTGCAACTGGACGGCGAAGAGATCGTCGACTGCGTGCCGGAAGTTGGCTACCACCACCGTGGTGCCGAGAAGATGGCCGAGCGTCAGTCCTGGCACAGCTTCATCCCCTACACCGACCGCATCGACTATCTCGGCGGGGTGATGAACAACCTGCCGTACGTGCTCGCCGTAGAGAAACTCGCGGGCATCAAGGTGCCACAGAAGGTCGACGTCATCCGCATCATGATGGCCGAGTTCTTCCGCATCACCAGCCACCTGCTATTCCTCGGCACCTACATCCAGGACGTCGGCGCCATGACGCCGGTGTTCTTCACCTTCACCGACCGCCAGCGCGCCTACACCGTGATCGAAGCCATTACCGGCTTCCGCCTGCACCCGGCCTGGTACCGCATCGGTGGCGTTGCCCACGACCTGCCGCGTGGCTGGGAAAAACTGGTCAAGGACTTCGTCGACTGGCTGCCCAAGCGCCTCGACGAGTACGAGAAAGCCGCCTTGCAGAACAGCATCCTGCGTGGCCGCACCATCGGCGTTGCGCAGTACAACACCAAAGAAGCCCTGGAATGGGGCATCACCGGCGCGGGCCTGCGTTCCACCGGTTTGGACTTCGACCTGCGTAAAGCGCGGCCGTATTCGGGCTACGAAAACTTCGAGTTCGAAGTGCCGCTGGCAGTCAATGGCGACGCCTATGACCGCTGCATGGTGCGCGTAGAAGAAATGCGCCAGAGCATCAAGATCATCGACCAGTGCATGAAGAACAT
>JAIERF010000333.1 GCA_019747075.1 Pseudomonadaceae bacterium | reverse complement strand
GTTCAGCGCCGCAGCGTCCGTCAGATCCCAACTGGCCGCCAGCCCATCGATGCGCCGCTCTTGCGGGCCGCCCAAATACTCCAACACGGTCAGCCGACTGGGGCCGAAACCGCGCTCGCGCAGCAACTGGGCAATCGCCGCCGGGCTGCTGCCATCGTTACTGAGGAGCAACAGCCGCGCGCCGTGATGGACCTGCGCGTGCAACGCCGCCAAGGGCCGCGCCACCAGGCTCAGTACAGTCACCTCCTGCAGCGGCCAGGCCATGCGTGCCGCGGCCAGGGACACCGACGACGGCGCCGGCAGCACGTGCAGCTCATCAGCGGGCACCTGCTGGGCGAGGCTGGCACCCACGCCAAACAGCATTGGGTCGCCACTGGCCAGCACGCACACCGGCGTGCCGCGCCGCGCCAGTAGCCCATCGAGACTGAACGGGCTTGGCCAGGTCTGCTGTGGCGCGCGAATGCAGCGTGGCAACAACTGCAGCTGACGCGGCGCACCGACAATCACCTCCGCAGCCAACAAGGCCCGCCGGGCCGCCTTGCCCAAGCCGGCATAGCCCTCTTCACCGATACCCACCACCGTCAGCCAGGGTGCCATGCGCTGTCCTTATCTGTCGTCCGCTTGCCGGCGGGCAGACAAGTTTGCTTGCCGGCGGCGAGGGAAAAGCGGGCATAATAGCGCCATTATTCGTCGGTGCTTAATGGGCTCTGCCCATTGGCCTAAGAGGGAACACGGAAACAACCGAGTGTTGTCAGCCGTGGCTGCCCCCGCAACTGTAATCAGCGAGTCGATGTGCATACGTGTCACTGGGTAACCGGGAAGGCCGCACAACGATGTTGACCTGACAGCCAGGAGACCTGCCGACGACGCTGGTCGCGAGTGCCATCATCGGGCGGGGTGTACCGATGCCTTGGCGATCTGTGGGGTGCGTGTAGGCGCACCCCACAGATCGCTGACGTTCTGCTATTGCAGAACCGAGTGGGTTTGGTCGCCGCACCCTTTGTATTTGGTGACCGTTTGAACCACCCACCCGCCACGCCACAACCCATGGCCACGCGTTCATCCGCCTGCCCCGGTTTACTGCGCATTGTGCACGCCTTGGATGGCGGTATTTGCCGCGTCAAACTGGCGGGCGGGCAACTGCACAGCCACCAGGCACGCGCCATTGCCGAGGCTGCCAGCCACTGCGCCAGTGGCGTGCTGGAGCTGACCAATCGCAGCAACCTGCAGATTCGTGGCGTGCGCAGCGGTTGCGAACACGCGCTGATCGCGCAACTGCTGGACGCCGGCCTGGGCCCGCGCAACCTCGCTGCCGATGATGTGCGCAACCTAATGCTCAGCCCCGCTGCCGGCCTCGACCGCGCCGCGCTGTGGGACACCCGGCCGCTGGCCACACAGATTCTCGCCCTACTGGAAAACAGCCCTGAGCTGCACGCGCTGTCGGCCAAGTTTGCCCTGCAACTGGATGGCGGCGAGTCGTTGGCGATGCTGCAACACCCCCATGATCTATGGCTCAGCGCCCTGCCCGGCGAACCGCAGTGGCTGGCGTTTGGCCTGGCCGGCAGCCTTAGCGATCCGGCCCTGGCGGCGGTGCCTGTCGAACATGGCCTAGATCTGGTGCACGGGGTTCTAAGCGTGTTTTTGCAGCTCGCTGGCCCCGGGCAAAACCGCATGCGGCAATTACTCAGCAGCTTACCGGTGGCCGCGTTTGTCGAGCACCTGCAAGCGCGCCTGCCCTTCCCGCTGCGACGCGACCAGGCCGTTAGCCACTGGCGCCGTCCTGAGGTGCCGTGCCGCGCGCCCATGGGCCTCATTGCCCAGCAGCAAGCGGGTTTGCAGATGGTTGCCGCAGCGGCGCGCCTGGGGCGAATCAGCGCCAACCAACTGTTGGCCCTGGCCGATCTAGCCGAGCAATACGGCGATGCCAGCCTGCGTCTGACACCCTGGCAAGGGTTGCTGCTACCAAACATCCCCAGCGCTGCAGCCGACGCCGTATTGCTGGCATTGGCCGAAATCGGCCTGCTCACCGACGCCCGTGAGCCACTCGGCCATCTGATCGCCTGCAGCGGCTCAGCAGGCTGCGCCAAAGGCCTGACCGACAGCAAGGCCGATGCCCTGCATTTGGCCGAGCGTTTGCGCGCCAGCACGGCGCGCCCGCACGTGCATATCAGCGCCTGCCCGCGCTCCTGCGCCGCCGCGCACACCGCGCCTTTTACCCTGCTGGCCAGCAACAACGACCACTACCAGCTCTATCAACGCACGCCCGGCGTGGCTGGTTTCGGCCAACTGCTGGTCGCCGCCATGACTATCGACGAGGCCGGCGACTGGTTCGCCGCCCACTGCGCAACAGGAAACAGCGATGCTTGAGTACATCCGCGACGGTCAGGAAATCTACCGCCAATCCTTCGCCACCATCCGCGCCGAGGCTGACTTGTCGGCGATCCCGGCGGATCTGGAAAAGCTCGCGGTGCGCGTCATCCACGCCTGCGGCATGGTCGATGTGGTGCAGGACCTGCGCTTCTCCCCTGGCGCCGGCGCTGCCGGTCGCGCGGCGCTGGCCAAGGGTGCAGCAATTCTCTGCGATGCGCGGATGGTCGCCGAAGGCATCACCCGCCCGCGCCTGGCCGCGAATAACCCGGTGATCTGCACCCTGCATAACGACGGCGTGATTGAGCAGGCCCGCGCACTGGGCAATACCCGTTCGGCAGTCGCCTTGGAGCACTGGCGCGAGCACCTGGAAGGCAGCGTGGTGGTGATCGGCAACGCGCCCACCGCGCTGTTCTACCTACTGGAAATGCTCGATGCCGGCGCACCGAAACCGGCGCTGATCATCGGCATGCCGGTGGGCTTTATCGGCGCGGCGGAATCCAAAGACGCACTGGCTGCCGACAGCCGTGGCGTGCCCTATGTGATCGTGCGCGGCCGGCGCGGCGGTAGCGCCATGGCGGTGGCAGCGGTCAACGCCCTGGCCACGGAGGTGGAATGATGACGGTACAAAAAGGCCGCCTGCTGGGGCTCGGCGTCGGTCCCGGCGACCCAGAGCTGATTACTCTCAAGGCCCTGCGTCTGCTGCAATCGGCGGCGGTGGTCGGCTACTTCGTAGCCAAGGCCAAAGCCAACAAAGGCCATGGCGGCAATGCCTTCGGCATCATCGAGCAGCACCTGACGGACGCCCAGCAGCGCCTGCCGTTGGTGTACCCGGTGACCACGGAAAAACTCGCCGCGCCGCTCAGCTATGAAGATGTGATCAGCGACTTCTACGACACCTGCGCGGTGCAGATCGCCGCCCAGCTCGACGCCGGCCGCGATGTGGCGGTGATCTGTGAAGGCGACCCGTTCTTCTACGGTTCCTACATGTACCTGCACGACCGTTTGGCCGGCCAGTACGACGTGGAAGTGGTACCCGGCGTGTGCTCCATGCTCGGCTGCGCCTCGGTGCTCGGCACCCCGCTGGTGTACCGCAACCAATCGTTAAGCGTGCTCTCCGGCGTGCTCCCCGAAGACGAACTCAAGCAGCGCCTGCACAGCGCCGAAGCCGCCGTGATCATGAAGCTCGGGCGCAACTTCGAGAAAGTCCGCCGCGTGCTGCAGGAGCTGGGCATCGATCACCGCGCCCACTACGTCGAACGCGCCACCATGGGCAACCAACGCATCGTGCCGCTGGACGAAGTGGAACCGATGTCCTCGCCCTACTTCTCAATGATCGTCATTCCTGGCGAGAAATGGCGCGGTTGATCCGCCAACCGCGCCCCCGCCCACTATGGAACACCTTATGACCGCCGCTCCCGCCATCATCATCCTCGGCCCCTCCGCCCTGCCCTGCGCCCGGCGCATCCAGGCGTTGTATCCGCAGGCCGACATCCACGGTCTGGGCAGCCGAGTGACGGACGTTGAGCGCACCTATGAGGATTTCGGCGATAACCTGCGTGCGCTCTACCGCACCGGCACGCCGCTAATCGTGCTGTGCGCCGCCGGCATCGTGATTCGCAGTTTGGCCGCCGTGCTCGGCGAGAAAGACAGCGAACCACCAGTACTGGCCGTGGCCGAAGATGGCAGCGCCGTGGTGCCGCTGCTTGGCGGCTTGGGCGGGGTCAACCGCATGGCGCGAGAGCTTGCCGCGCACCTGCAGGTCAGCGCGGCGATCACCACCAGCGGCGAACTGCGTTTTGGCACCTGCCTGCTGGAGCCGCCGGCCGGCTATGTGTTGGCCGATCTTGAGCAAGGCAAAGGCTTTGTCAGCGACCTGCTCGGCGGTCAGGCCGTGCGCATCGATGGCGACGCGCCCTGGCTGATGCAAGCCAAGCTGCCGGTAACTGATGACGCCACACGGGTGATCCATATCACCCCCCATAACCGCGCCGCCAATGCCGATGAACTGCTGATCCACCCGCAGCAGGTCGCCGTATGGGTCGAACACGCCAGCGCCGACTTGCTTAGCGAACTGCGGCAAGCGCTACAAGCCAGCAACCTGGCCCCGCAAAGCCTGGCTTGCCTACTGGCCGCGCCGCAGTTGATGGCCAATGCCGATCTGCACCACGCCGCCGCACAACTCAACTTGCCGCTGCGCTTTATCGACGACGCCAGCCAACTGCCGCCGCTGCATAGCCAGCACACCAATCTGCGCCTGCTGCTGGCCGCTGCACCCATCGACGCCAATCAGCTCGGCCGCCCCCGTGGCCGCCTGACCGTGATCGGCCTCGGCCCCGGTGCCGCCGAATTTATGGTGCCCGCCGCGCGCCAGGCGCTGGATGAAGCGCAGGACCTGCTCGGCTACGAAACCTATATCAAGATGGCCGGCCCGCTGCGCCCGGAGCAGGTGCGCCATTGCACCGATAACCGCGAAGAAATGCAGCGCGCCCGCCATGCCTTCGAGCTGGCCGCCAGCGGCCGACGCGTGGTGGTGGTGTCGTCCGGCGACCCCGGCGTGTTCGCCATGGCCGCCGCCGTGCTGGAAGCCCTGCATGAGTC
>JAIERF010000338.1 GCA_019747075.1 Pseudomonadaceae bacterium | reverse complement strand
GTACCTGTTTTGCCCGTGTGTAATTGCGCTCTTTCATCGCCCAGCCCTCATCCATTACGGGTTGAAACACTCATGATGTTTTACGTCTGAGCCGATTAAGCGCCCGCGGCAGAGCATCCGCGCTTGACCAAAATCATTCGCCGGAAAAAAACATGCGGAGGCATGGAGACTTTCAGAAACAGACAACCGGTAATAGGCAATGCCAGCCCGACCATCCGTACCCGGCACGGACAGCCTCAGGCCATTTGCGCTATCGCAGGGAGCGTTGCAGACCATGATCGCGGTGCGCCGCGTGGCCGTGCTCCAGCGCCTTGCATACGGCGCCGACCAGCAAGCGACCGGCCGCCGGCACTTGCAGGGTATGAGGGGTGAGGACGATCAGACCGTCGCGGTCCATCTGCTCCAGCCGTGGCCAGGCGCCGGCGAAATGCGTGCGCAGATCGACGCCGAAGCGCGCCTGCAGGGCGGCAAAATCCAGCTGAAAATCACACAGCAAGCGTTCGCTTACCGCGCGCAACAGCTGCTCATCCGGGTTGCAACGCAAACCGCGGAACAGCGCCAACTGGCCGATGGCCAGCTGTTGCTGGTAGTGCTGCACGTCACCGATGTTCTGCACATGCAGCTCGCCGATCTGGCTGTTGGCAGCCAAGCCAAGGCCGAGGTGGTCACAGGCGTGACGGCTGAAGCCCTGACAGTTGTAATGCAGCTGGCCGTTTTCCTGGGCGACGGCCAGGTCATCATCGGCCAGGGCGAACTGGCCCAGGCCGATATAGCCGTAGCCGGCCGCCAGCAGTTGCTCTACCGCATGGCGGCGCATGATCCACTTGTCCGCCTGGGCGGCAAAACCGCTAGCCACCAGGCGCTGCAAGGCACGGTAGCGGCGCGGTGGATGGGCATAGTCGAAGATCCGTACGCGGCTGGGTTGCAACTCGATGATGGCCGCCACCTTGCGGGCGAAGCTGCTGGTGGTCTGCCAGGCCCGGCCATAGCCGAGGTCGATGTTCACCGAACGAAAATCCAGGGCCCGCGCCGCATCGATCAGCGAGCGCGTCTGCCGCGGGCTCTGGAAATCCACCTGGGTCTCGCCATTTGCCGGGTTGATGTCCGGCACGCCGATGTTAACGTGATTGAAGCCCAGTTGACGCAGCAGGCCCATGGTCGCCCAGGAGCTGTTAGGCAGATCAATGTCGATACTGTTGTCGCCCCCCGCGTAGGGCTGGAAGTTGCAGCGCCGCTGCAAATGCTCCATCAGGCGATTAAGTTCGACGGCAGTGGGCAGGCCGCCGGCGAGATGCAACTGCTCGACCCGCGGGGTCGCACCGAGGTGGCAACCGAGCATGTCGATCTCACGCTTCAGGTGCTCCAGGTACACACCCAGTTCGCCGGCCCTCGGCAGTTGCACAGCGATAGACAACGGACGCTGCGCCAGACGACTGCTGCGCAGCGCGCGCAACAGGTCCAGGGCGGAGATGCCGCGTTGAAACTGGGTGTTCTCAGGGTAGCTGCCACCCGCCAGCGCGGCGTGTCCGTAGCGCTTGATCAGCTGGCTGTTCCATTCAATGGCTGCACACATGTCGCGATCCTGGCTGGGCTACACGTTGCAGTGTCAGGGCACGGCGAGAAAAACCTATTGATCACAATCAACTCAAACGCCTGCCGCTGGTTTACTTCAAGCCCAGACGCCGCGCCAGCTTATGCAGGTTGCTCGGGTCGAGGTCGAGCAGGCGGGCTGCATTGGCCCAGTTGTCCGCGCACAGCTCCAGGGCCTTGAGGATGTTCTGCCGCTGGCAGGCTTCCACCGCTTCGCGCAGCGAACTACCCAGCGCCGGGTCTTGCACACTGACCGGCGCGGGTTCGACGGCACTGACAAAACCGCTCGAACCCTCAAGGTCGAGCAACTCCGGCTCTAGGGTGAGGATTTGCGTGCGACTGGCGCCGCGACTAAGCAGCTTGACCGCCGCCCGGCTGATAACATGCTCCAGCTCGCGCACATTGCCCGGCCAGGGGTACGCCAGCATGGCCCGCTCCGCCGCCGGCGACAGGCGCATGCTGCGCAGGCCCAGGCGCGCGCGGTTGAGTTCGAGAAAATGCCCTGCCAGCAGCAACACATCCTGATCGCGCTCGCGCAGCGGCGGGATCGGCACCGGGTACACCGACAGGCGATGGTAGAGGTCGGCGCGGAAATGCCCGTCGCGGATGCTGTCGGGCAAGTGCCGGTTGGTGGCGGCGATGATGCGCACGTCCACATGCAGCGGCTTGTCGGCGCCCAGGCGCTGGATCTCGCCGTTCTGCAGCACGCGCAACAGCTTGGCCTGCACCGTCAGGGGCAACTCGCCGACCTCATCGAGCAGCAAGGTGCCGCCATTGGCCGCGTCGAAGCGTCCAGGGCGGTCGCTGGTAGCCCCGGAAAACGCGCCTTTGACGTGGCCAAACAACTCACTCTCGGCCAGCGACTCCGGCAGCGCGGCGCAGTTGACCTGAATCAGCGGTTTGTTGCGCCGCCGCGACAGGCCGTGCAAACGGCGCGCAAACAGCTCCTTGCCGACCCCGGTTTCACCCAGCAACAACACGGGCAACTCGGAGTCGGCGACCACTTCAAGCTCACTGAGAATCTGCCGCAGGGCCTGGCTCTGGCCGAGGATTTCGCCCTCTTCGGCGAGCACCTGGGGATGCTGCACGTCGCTGCGCGACAGGCGCAGGCTGCGGTTCTCCTGCTCCAGACGGGTAATCCGCACCGCCGCCTCAATCAGCAGGCTGTAGTGCTGCAAATCGCGCCGGGCGTTGCTGTCGAAGGTGCCGGGATGCAGCGCATCCAGGGTCAGGGCGCCCCACGGCTGGCCGTCGACAAACAGGCTCATGCCCATGCAGTCATGCACCGGCAAGGGCTCGCCGACATGCTGATCGAGCAGACCGTCGTACGGGTCCGGCAGGCGGCTGTCGGGCTCAAACCAGGTCGGTTCGCGCGTCGCCATGATCGCCGCCAATCGCGGATGCTGAGCCACCACAAAACGCCGGCCCAGGGCCTCATGCACAAGGCCCACCGCCGCCAGCGGGCGCAGGCTGTCACCATCCAGGCGCAACAGGCCCACAGCGCCGCAGCGAAAGTGCTCGCGCAAGGTATGCACCAGACGCTGCAAGCGCACGGCGTTGGGCAGTTCGACGATCAGGTCGGCAAGCAGACTGGCTTCCAGCATGGTTCTTTTCACCTTATATGGTCAAAAGAACCTTATTCGATCAAGGTCAAATTAACCACAATTTATAAATAATCGTTTAATTTCAATGAGTTGAGATTGGCACGAGTACTGCTATTGACCAGTAACCCTTCACTACTGATCGATTTACAAGGACCCTGCCATGACTCAACAGCTACTGGACCAGTCCCTCGGCGCCCTGGCCTGCGAGATTCCCGGCGCCACCCGAGTATTCCACGCCTTCAATCTGGACTTCTGCTGCGGTGGACAACTGAGCCTGAGCGAAGCCGCCAAACGCCGTGGCATCGAGGCGGAACAAGTGGCGGCGCAACTGCAGGCCCTGCGCGGTCAACCCGGCAACAGCGAAGACTGGCGCCAGGCCCCCACGGAGCAATTGATTGCCCATATTCTCAGCCGCTTCCACGCCCGCCACCGCGAACAACTGCCGGAGCTGATTCGCCTGGCCAGCCGCGTCGAGCAGGTGCATGGCGAGCGCGACAACTGCCCCAACGGCCTCGCCGATCACCTGCGCGAGATGCAGCAGGAGCTGGAAAGCCACATGCTCAAAGAGGAGCAGATTCTCTTCCCGGTGCTGCTCGACGGCCTCGGCGCACGCGCTGCCGCGCCCATCTCGGTGATGCGCATGGAGCACGACCAGCACGGCGAAGCCCTGCAGCGGATCCTCGACCTGACCAACAACATCACCCCGCCGAGCAACGCCTGCAACACCTGGCGGGCGCTCTATCGCGGCCTGGATGAACTGCGTAACGACCTGATGCAGCACATCCACCTGGAGAACAACGTGCTGTTCGCCAACGCCCTGCATGCCCCGGCCCTGAGCCCGGTGTAAGCCAAGCCGCGCCCGGCAACGGCCGCGTAAGGAGCCACCACCATGATCAAACGCGCCCTGCAGCCGCTGCTGTGGTTTTGCCTGCTGACCTCGACCCTGGCCTTGGCCAGCGGTTTAGCCCTCAGCGCCGCCAGCCTCACGCCCCCACTGCATTGCCACACCGCCCGCTAGGCCTGACAGCGTCAGGCCCGCCATGCCATCAACCACAGGGATGCCTTTTATGGTGCTGCACCGTGTACATCACCAAATTCTGCGCAGCCATCACTTGTTCGAGCCTCTGAACGAGGAGCAAATGGACGAGCTGATGAGCAGCAGCCAATTGCTCAGTGTCGACAAGGGCACGCCGCTGTTTCGCCAAGGCGAACCGGCCAGTGCGTTTTACTTCATCATTTCCGGCTCGGTGAAAATCTTCCGCCTGACCCCCGACGGCCAGGAAAAGGTCTTCGACGTGATCGGCGAACGGCAGGCGTTTGCCGAAGCCATGATGCTGATGGACACCCCCAACTATGTGGCCAGCGCCGAAGCCATCGGCCCGACCCAGTTGTACAAGCTCTCCAGCCACACCTATATGCAGTTGCTGCAGAACAACAACCGCCTGGCCTTTGCCCTGCTCGGCCGGCTGTCGGTGCGCCTGCACCAGCGTCTCAACGAGATCGAAACCCTGTCGCTGAAGAACGCCACTCACCGCGTGGTGCGCTACCTGCTGACGCAGATGGCGCCGCTGCAGAATGCGGTCAGCAGCTTCGAACTGCCGATGGCCAAGCAACTGATTGCCGGCCATTTGTCGATTCAGCCAGAGACCTTCTCGCGCATCATCCGCCGCCTGATCGACGAACAGATCATCAGCCAGGATGGCCG
>JAIERF010000222.1 GCA_019747075.1 Pseudomonadaceae bacterium | reverse complement strand
TGTCCTCCGTTTATGCCCTGATGCCGCTCGTCGTTTCGTGGGCCAAAGAGGGAAACTTGGGGTATTCCTGACTAAGCTGCTCAACAACTCTGTTGATGTCGGCAACCTGGCGTCAAATGTTGGTTGAGTGGGGCGTCGCTGCCCTGGAGGTCCCATGGATGAAGTGCCTGGACCGTCTGTACGCCTGCCTCTGCTGGTCGTGCTGACGTTGCTGGCGGGCCTGAGCGGGCTGGTCAGTTGGCAGTGGTACGTGCTGGAAGCCCGAGACCGGCAGGTGCAGGAGCAGAGCTTTGCGCTGGCGGTGGATGACATCACTCAGCGCATCAATGACCGCATGGGCGCCTACGAGACAGCCCTGCGTGGCATGTCGGGCGTATTCGCCAGCAGCCAGCAGGTTTCGCCCGAGGAGTGGCAGCGGGCCGTCGCCCAGCTGCAATTGCAGGCCCGCTATCCAGGGATTATGGCGTTGGGCTGGGGCCGCTACCTAGCGGGCCAGCAACCCGCAGAAGGGATGTTCCCGGCGGGCGCTCGCCAGGACTACCTGGTGGTGACCTATATTGCCCCGTCCGAGGAGGTGAACCTGCGGGTGCTGGGCTTCGATCTGCTCAGCGAAAGCCGTCGGCGCGAGGCTTTCGAACGGGCCAGTCGCAGTGGTGCCGCGGTGCTCAGCGCGCCAGTGCAATTGCAGCAGATGGATGCCCGCGATCCGCTGCCGGGGGTACTGCTGTTTGTCCCAGTGTACGGTCCAGCGCCTGCAGCAAGCAGCGCGAGCGGGCGCCAGGGCGCATTGCTTGGGGCGGTGTACGGCGTGTTTCGGGTGCCAGAGTTGCTCAGCGGCCTGCTCGGTTCGCGCGGTGCGCTGTTCAACCTGGCGCTCAGTGATGACGGCCAGGCGCTTGACCTGCACAGCGACCTGGCCCGCGCGCCACGCCTGCAGGTTCAGCGCGAGCTGGAGTTGTTTGGTCGGCGCTGGCACTTGACGGTCAGCAGTACGCCGCAATACGAACAAGGCCTGGATAACCGCAGCCTCAGCTTCAGCCTGTGGGTCGGCCTGCTGGCGGCCGTGTTGCTGGCCTTGCTGGTGGGTGGCTACCTGTACCTGCGCGAGCGGGCGTTGGCTAGCCAGGAGCAACTGGACGAAGGCTTGCGCGAGCGTGAAGAGCGCTTCCGCCTGGTGGTCGAAGCCTCGCCCAATGCCATCGTGCTGGTGGACGGCCACGGCCTGATCGCCATGGTCAATCGGCAGACCGAGCAGATGTTCGGCTACTCCCGCGAGCAGATGCTCGGGCAGGCCGTGGAGATGCTGTTGCCCGGTGCATTACGCAGCGCCCATGTGGCCATGCGCCAGGGCTTTCAGCAGGCCCCCGAGCCCCGGCGCATGGGCGGCAACCGTGAGTTGTTCGGCCAGCATCAGGAGGGTCGGTTGATTCCGCTGGAAGTGGGGCTGTCACCCCTGCGCAGTGGCAAGGATGTGCTGGTGCAGGCGGTGATCATCGACATCAGCGCCCGCAAGGCCGCCGAGGAGCGCTTTCGCTTGGTGGTCGAAGCGTCGCCCAATGCCATCGTGCTGGTGGATAGCCACGGCGTGATCATCATGGTCAACCGCCAGACCGAGAAGATGTTTGGCTACCCCCGTGATCAGGTGCTCGGTCAGCCGGTTGAAATGCTCCTGCCGGATGCCCTGCGGCACGCCCATGTTGGCCTGCGCCAGGGCTTCCAGCGGGCGCCGGAGCCGCGGCAGATGGGGGGAAGTCGCGAGTTGTTCGGCCAGCACTGCGAGGGTCGGCTGATTCCGCTGGAAGTGGGGCTGTCGCCCTTGCGCAGCGGTGACGATGTGCTGGTGCAGGCGGTGATCATCGACATCAGCGCGCGCAAGGAGGCCGAGCAGCGCCTGCGTGAACAGGCCGAGCAGCTGGCGCTGGCCAACCGCTATAAATCGGAATTTCTCGCCAACATGTCCCATGAGTTGCGCACGCCGCTCAACAGCATTCTGATCCTCAGCGATCAGCTGAAACAGAACGCCCTCGGCAACCTCAGCGCCAAACAGGTCAAGCATGCCGACATCGTGCACAAGGCCGGCAGTGATCTGTTGCAGTTGATCAATGACGTGCTCGACCTGGCCAAGGTCGAGGCCGGGCGCGTGCAGCTCAAGCTGGAGCCCCTGAATGTGCGCGAGATGCTCCAGGAACTGGACGCCAGCATGCGCCCGCAAGCCGAACAGAAGGGCCTGCGCCTGCTCAATCTGGTGGCGGACGACGTGCCTCAATACATCCTCAGTGACCGTGTGCGCTTGCACCAGATTCTGCGCAACCTGCTGTCCAATGCCCTGAAGTTCACCGATCAGGGCCAGGTCGAACTGCAGGTCAGCATTCAGCCGGGTGTCACCGACAGCGGCCTGACGGTACTGTGCCTGCGGGTGTGCGACAGCGGCATTGGTATTGCCGCCGATCAGCATGCGCGGATTTTTCAGGCGTTCCAGCAGCTCGACGGCTCCACCAGTCGCCGCTATGGCGGCACCGGCCTGGGCCTGGCCATCACCCGTCAGCTGCTGGAGGCCCTGGGCGGCGATATCCACCTGCAGAGCCAGCCGGGGCAAGGCTCGCAATTCAGCGTGCGGCTGCCGGTAGAGGTACTCAGCGAGCAACAGGTGCGGGCTTTGCAGGGGCGTATCGATCCGTTGCCGGTGTTGCCCATCGAGCGTCGTCGGGCGCCGCTACAGGGCCAGCATGTGCTGCTGGTGGACGATGATGTGCGCAACATCTATGCCTTGATGGCCCTGCTCGATGAGCTGGGCCTGCGCGTCACGCCGGCCGCTGATGGCGTCGAGGCGTTGGCCTGCTATGGCCGCGAGCGCTTTGATCTGATCCTGATGGACATGGCCATGCCCAACATGGATGGCTACACCGCCACCCATCTGCTCAAGCACCAGCATGGCTGCAACATTCCTATCATTGCCATAACAGCCCATGCGATGAAGGGCGACCGGGAGAAGTGCCTGGCCGCCGGTGCGGATGACTACCTGGCCAAGCCGGTGGCGCGCCAGGAGCTGCTGGATCTGCTCCGTCGCTGGCTGAACAGTCCGGGAGGTAATGACCATGCCGGTACAAACTGAAGCCCCCTATCAGGCGCCCACCTTGCTGGTGGTGGACGATCGTCAGGAAAACCTGGTGGCCATGGAGGCCTTGCTGGAAAATAGTGCCTGGCAGGTGCGTAGCGCCGGCTCCGGCGAGGCGGCTTTACGTTGCCTGCTGGAGAACGAAGTCGAGCTGGTGCTGCTGGATGTGCAGATGCCGGAGATGGATGGCTTCGAGGTGGCGCGCCTGATGCGTGGTACGCCGCGAACCCGTTTTACCCCGATCATCTTCGTTTCGGCCATCGCGCAAACCCAGGATGCCGTGCTTAAAGGCTATGCCAGCGGTGCCGTGGACTTCATCCTCAAACCCTTCGACCCGCAAGTGTTGCGGCACAAGATCCGTGCCTTGCTGGTGCACGAACAGAGTCGGCGTGAACTGCAGCAACTGACCCAGCAGCTGGAGCGCGCCCAGGCTTTCAATGCCTCGGTATTGGCCAATGCCGCCGAAGGCATTCTGGTGGTCGACGAGCAGGGCTGCATCCAGTTCGCCAACCCGGCTGTGGCGCAGATGCTCCAGGGTGTGGCCGCGGACCTGGAAGGCACGGCATTGATGTCCTACCTGCAGCAACCCGGCTTGCCGGTGCGCTGGCAGGACAGCGAGTTCTATCGTTATTGGCAACGCGGCGAAACCCGCCGCGTGCATGACATCAATCTGCACACCTTTACCGGCGAGTTGCTGCCGGTGACCCTGTCGTTTTCACCACTGACGGGCTTGCAGCGCTCGATGGTGGTCATCGTTCTCGATATGTCCATCGAACGTGCCCTGCATGCTCAGCTGGCGTCGCAGGCGATTACCGACCCGTTGACCGGCCTGCTCAATCGCCGAGGGTTCAACCAGGCGCTGGAGTCATTGCTGGCGCGGGTGGTGCGCAGTGGCAAGCGGATTGCCGTGTTGTACCTGGACCTGGACGGTTTCAAGCGGATCAATGATTCCCTCGGCCATGCCGCCGGTGACCAGGTGTTGCAGCACGTGGCCGAACAGCTGCGCGTGTGCCTGCGCCCCTACGACATTCTGGCGCGGGTGGGTGGTGATGAGTTCACCATTCTGCTGGACTCCCTGGTGCACCCGGAATACGCCGCCAAGATTGCGGAAAAGCTGATCCAGATGATTTCCGTGCGCCACCGCGTCGACGGTGTCGAGGTGACCCTGGGCGCCAGCGTCGGGATTGCCAGCTTTCCCGAGTGCGGCCAGGACCTGGAAGGCTTGCTGCGGGCTGCCGATATGGCCATGTACGAGGCCAAACGCGCGGGGCGCCAGCAGTACCGCTTCTTCTCCCCAGAGATGAACGGCCGCGCCCGTTCCCGTCTGATGCTGGAAGAGAGCTTGCGCACGGCCATTGAGCAGCATGATTTTCAGCTGGTGTACCAGCCGCAGATTCATTTGCAGACGGGCCGCCTGCGCGGCTTCGAAGCCTTGCTGCGCTGGCAGCGGGCGGGCGTCGGTACGGTATCGCCAGGGCTGTTTATCCCGCTGCTGGAGGAAACCCGGCTGATCAATCAGGTGGGCGACTGGGTCTTTCATACCGGGGTCAGCCAATTCCTCACGTTACCGCCGGCGTTTCGCGAGCAGCAGATTCTCAGCCTGAATGTCAGTCCGGTGCAGTTCAGCATGCCCTCGCTGCTGGATGACCTGCGCCGGGTACTGGACCTGCACCAGCTGGCCCCGGCGCAACTGGAGCTGGAAGTCACCGAAAGCGCGCTGATGCACAACCTCGAAAACACCCGTGAGCAGCTGCAGCAACTGCG
>JAIERF010000203.1 GCA_019747075.1 Pseudomonadaceae bacterium | reverse complement strand
CAATAAGGACTGCCCATGAAACGCCTTCTTTCTCCGTTGGCGGTAGCCTGCTGCATGGCTACCGTTGCTCCCTCCCTGTCAGCGGCGCCCTATAGCGGGCTGTATGTGTTCGGCGATAGCTTGAGCGATGCCGGACAATTCCCTGACTCGGTCAATTCGACGACCCAAACCCGACGCTTCACCAACCGCATCGGCCCGCTGTTTACCGATGCCAGTGGTGAGGTGTATGGCAAGACCTCACCCATGTTGATCGGTGAGTTGCTGGGGCTGGGTGCGCAGTCGCCTTCGACTTCGTCCGTGTTCGAGAGCAATGGCTGGGCGGACGGCAACAACTGGGCGGTGGGTGGTTATCGGACTGATCAGATTCTTGACTCGATCACCGAGGCCGGCGGTTCGGTAGCCGGCACTCGCACCCGTGATGGTTTTCTGGTCGATCTGGCCAATCGCGGCTTGAGCCTCGACGCCAACGCCTTGTATTACGTCAATGGCGGCGGTAACGACTTCCTCCAGGGCCAGGTGCTGAGCACCGCGCAAGCCCAGGCTGCAGCGGGGCGGCTGGTTGACAGTGTCGAGGCCCTGCAAGCCGTGGGCGCGCGCTACATCATGGTTTCCTTGCTGCCCAACGTCGGCAATACCCCGGCCCTGGGGGGCGGTAATAGCTTTATCGGCGGTCTGGCCGGCGACCTGAATACCGAGCTGGTCAGCCAATTGCGCGGCATTGACGCCAATATCATTCCGCTAAATCTGCCACTGCTGGTGACTGAGGTGCTCGCCACCCCCGGCGCGTACGGCTTTGATGCCACTCAGAACCTGACGGGCACTTGCTTCAACGGTTGCGCCAACGTCAACACCACCTGGGGCATCAACAGCGCGACGCCGGATCCTAGCAAGCTGTTGTTCAACGACAGCGTGCACCCGACCACAGCGGTGCAGCAGATTGCTGCCGATTATGCGTATTCGCTGCTCAGCGCTGCACAAGAGCTAAGCCTGCTGCCGGAAATGGCTTTGGGTAATCTGCGCGCGCATCAGGGTCAGTTGCGTAGCCAGTGGCAGGCCGATTGGAGTGCCTGGCAGGCGATCGACCAGTGGCGTGGCTTTGTCACAGCCGGTGGGCAGCAGCAGGATTTCGACAGCCAGGATAATTCCAGCAGTGCCGACGGCGATGGCTACAGCCTCAATCTGGGTGGCAGCTATCGCCTTGATGACGCCTGGCGAGTTGGCGTGGCGCTGGGGCTGTATGGTCAGGACCTAGAGGCGGGCGCTGCCAACTCTGACTACAACCTCAACAGTTATCTGGCCACGGCGTTTGCCCAGTATCAGGACAATCGCTGGTGGGCGGATTTGGCTCTGAGTGCCGGCAGCCTGGATTACGACAATCTTGAGCGCTCCATCCAACTTGGCCAGGTTACGCGCACCGAGCAAGGCGATACCGATGGCAATCTTTGGGGTGCCAGCGGTCGTGTGGGGTATGACATCGCTCAGCCAGGCAGCGAATGGCACCTGAGCCCGTTCCTGAGCGCCGACTATGTCGAAGTCGATGTCGATGGCTATGCCGAGGACGGCAGCCGTTCCACCGCCCTGACCTTCGATGACCAGCAGCGTGACTCCCGTCGTCTGGGCGCCGGCATTCAAGGGCGTTACCAGCTAAGCCCGGTGACGGCGCTGTTTGCCGAGTACAGCCATGAGCGCGAGTACGAAGATGACATCCGCGAGGTGCGTTCCGAGCTGAACAGCCTGCCGGGGATCGGCTTCGAGCTGCAGGGCTACACCCCTGGCGACAGCCTCGACAGTGCCAGCGTTGGCGTCAGCCATCAGTTGACTCGGGACCTGTCTCTGCGTGGTGGCTACAGCTACAGCCAGTCCGATGAGCAAAGCCAGCAAGGGGTCAGTGTTTCCCTGGCGCTGGACTGGTAAGTCAGTTGGGCCGGTAGTGTGAGGCGCTACCGGCCCATTAAGGGTAAACTGCGCGCAATTTATCCCTCTCCGGAGCCTCGTCATGTCTCGCGTTACCCTCAGCCGCTACCTGATTGAACAAACTCGCAGTAACAATACCCCGGCGGATTTGCGGTTTCTTATCGAAGTAGTGGCCCGTGCCTGCAAGGAAATCAGCCACGCTGTTTCCAAAGGCGCACTGGGCGGCGTGCTCGGCAGCATGGAAACCGAGAACATTCAGGGCGAAGTGCAGAAGAAGCTCGACGTGCTGTCCAACGAGATTCTGCTGGAGGCCAACGAGTGGGGCGGCCACCTGGCCGGCATGGCGTCGGAAGAAATGGACAACGCCTACCAGATCCCTGGCAAGTACCCGAAAGGCGCCTACCTGCTGGTATTCGACCCGCTGGACGGCTCCTCCAATATCGACGTCAACGTTTCGGTTGGCACCATCTTCTCGGTACTGCGTTGCCCGGATCGTAATGGCAACGAAGGCGATCTGGGCGAAGAGGCCTTCCTGCAGAAAGGCACCGAGCAGGTCGCTGCCGGTTACGCCATCTACGGCCCGCAGACCATGCTGATGCTGACTCTCGGCGACGGCGTCAAAGGCTTCACTCTGGACCGCGAACTGGGCAGCTTCGTGCTCACCCACGACAATATCCGCGTGCCAGAAAGCACCGCGGAATTCGCCATCAACATGTCCAACCAGCGTCACTGGGAAGCTCCAGTGAGCCGTTATGTCGACGAGTTGCTGGCCGGCAAGACCGGGCCGCTGGGCAAGAACTACAACATGCGTTGGGTCGCGGCCATGGTGGCTGATGTGCACCGTATCCTCACCCGTGGTGGCCTGTTTATGTACCCGCGCGATTCCCGCGAGCCAGAGAAGCCGGGCAAACTGCGCCTGATGTACGAAGCCAACCCGATGTCGTTCATCATCGAGCAGGCAGGCGGCATGGCCACCAATGGTCACGAGCGCATTCTCGACATTCAGCCGACCTCGTTGCACCAGCGCGTAGCGGTGTTCCTCGGTTCGAAAGAAGAAGTCGAGCGCGTCACGGCCTATCACTCGGCCTGAGCAAGGTTGTACGTGAGCGGCTGATATGGCCGCTCGCAAGCCCCGGCGCAAGGCCGGGGCGCTGCCGATTTAGGCAGATGGGCGCGCAGTGTGCGATGCTCAAGCGCTCAATCGAATCCCCAAGGAGTCTGTTATGTCCCTGCGTACGCTAATGCTGCTGGGTGCGGTGCTGTGCCTGAGTGCCTGCAGCAAGATCAATCAGGAAAACTACGCCAAGTTGCAGGCCGGCATGGCCAAGGCCGAGGTGGAAGCCTTGCTCGGCGCGCCAACCGAGTGCTCCGGTGCCGTCGGCATCAGCAGCTGCAACTGGGGCGACGAGAAGACCTTTATCAGCGTGCAATACGCCGGTGACAAAGTGCTGCTGTTCTCCGGCCAGGGCCTGAAATAGGAGCTGTCATGCGTACGCTTGCCGGTTTGTGCGCGGCCCTGTTGTTGAGCGCCTGCGTCGCTTCAGGCGGCGCGGTTGCTCCGCCGCAGACGGTCGAGCAGGTGGACCTGTCCCGCTACCAGGGCACCTGGTACGAGCTGGCGCGCCTACCAATGTTCTTCCAGCGCAACTGCGCCCAGTCCGAGGCCCATTACGCGTTGCAGGGCGACGGCACGGTGGCGGTGCGTAATCGCTGCCAGACCCTGCAGGGCGAGTGGCAGGAGGCCAGCGGCCAGGCCTTTGCTCAGCAGGCGGGGCAGACCGATAAACTGTGGGTGCGCTTCGATAACTGGTTCAGCCGCCTGTTCCCCGACCTGACCCGTGGCGAATACTGGGTGCTGTACCTGGATGACGATTACCGTGTGGCCCTGGTGGGTAATCCGGATCGTCAGTACCTGTGGCTGCTGTCGCGTACGCCGCAGGTGTCGGCCAAGACCCGTGAGCAGTTGCTGGGCATCGCCCGCGAGCGTGGTTATGCCACTGAAGGACTGATCTGGCGAGTCGCTGATCAAGCAATCGCTCAGCCCTGAGCGAGCTCGTGGCTCACTCCCAGTTAAGACGCGCCAGTTGCCACTGGCCGTCTTCCAGCCACCACTCCAGTTTGACCTGGTAATGACTGGCGCTGTCCGGGAGCAATCCCTCGGCGCCGGTCAGCGCTACTTGCAAGTCGCTGTGGCCGCGTTCGCGGTAAGTGGGGTCGAGATAACTGTTCTGGCTTAGCGCTAGCACGCGCACATTCTGATGGCGCATAAACAGCATCAGCATGGTGCGCTTGGCCCAGTCGCGGTCGTATTGCTGCTGGGCACTGAACTGCGCGTGCAGTTGCTCCAGCACGGCGCTGCTGCGTTTGTGTTCGAGGTTGTCTTGCAACTGCTGCACGGCTTTTTCCAACGCAGCCTGCGGGTCATCACCACGACAGCCGCCAAGCAACAGGCAAAACATTACCAAGGGTAGGGTAAATAGTCGCAGCGGCATGTCGAAGCACCGTTTCATGGTTATGATGGCCGCAACAGTATCAGAGCGGCGTCCAACAGGGCCCGCAGCCGCCGATTCGGGAGTGCAGCATGCAGACGCTATATCCGGAGATTAAACCCTACGCCCGTCACGAGTTAGCCGTGACGGAACCGCACGTGCTGTATGTCGACGAAAGCGGTTATGCGGATGGTTTGCCGGTGGTGTTTATCCATGGCGGTCCGGGGGCGGGTTGTGATGCCCTGAGTCGGCGCTTCTTCGACCCCAACCTGTACCGCATCGTCACCTTCGACCAGCGTGGTTGCGGGCGCTCGACGCCCCACGCCAGCCTGGACAACAACACCACCTGGGATCTGGTTGCTGACCTTGAGCGCATTCGTGAGCACCTCGGCATCGACAAGTGGGTGCTGTTCGGCGGCTCCTGGGGTTCGACCCTGGCC
>JAIERF010000018.1 GCA_019747075.1 Pseudomonadaceae bacterium | reverse complement strand
AGGGCCAGCAACGCCTCGTTGGACAGCGCCTTGTAGCCTTGATGGGTGGCGAGGTTGCGTCCACCCGCACGCTCGATCAGCCATTGTGCCGAGGTCGCCTGCCCCGCGGCCATCGGGCTGCTGCCCGCATGGCCGAGCAACAACACTACGCCCGGCGCCGCTTGCTGACGTTGTGCCTGGGCGATCCACTGCGCCTGTTGCTGCAGGCGCTGGCTGAACCGCATCCAGTGCTGCTGCGCCTGCTGCTCGGCACCGAGCAATTGCCCCAGGCGCTGCAAGTTGGTCTGCAAGGCCGGCAGCTGCGGCTGCGCGGACAACACCTCAACCTGCACACCGGCCGCCTGCAGTTGTTCAAGAATCAACGGCGGACCCATTTCCTCGGTGCCCAGCAACAGCTGTGGGCGCAGGGCGAGAATGCCTTCGGCGGCCAACTGACGCTGATAGCCGATACCCGGCAACGCCTTGAGCGACGCAGGATGCTGACTGGTGCTATCGACACCGACCAGTCGCGACTCGCCGCCCAACAGCACCAGCCACTCAGTCAAGGCGCCCCCGGCACTGACCCAACGCCCAGGCTCCGGCTCGGTCGCCAGCACGCCAGCGCTATTAATCAGTAATAAAAAGCCGCCCAGGGCGGCACGCAACATATTCATCGTCGACAAACTCCAACGGAGGGTTAACCCGCCGGGCGACCGAGAGGCTCAATCGCGCGGCGTGGCGCAGAGATTTAGCGCGGCAGCGACGCGGCGCTGTGGGCCAGGGCACGCCAGTCTTCGCGCTCAGCCACGCCCGGCTTGCGCACGCCAAACAGCTGCAAAATCAGCTCGCCGTCGGCATCGAAGGCTTCCAGGCTGGTGATCACCCCATCGGTGCTGGGCTTGCGCACCCGCCAGAGCTGACGCACCGCCGAGGACTGCAGATGCAGATTGAATTCGGCGTCCATCACGTTGAACCAACTGTCCAGCCAGCGCAGGTTGCGCACCGGACCGCTGTGGATCTGAATGCAGTGCTGATTGCCGACAAAGACCATGATCGGCACCTCGCTAGCAGCCGCCGCCTCCAGCATCTTGGGCAACTCGCTGGGCGCCAGTGCCTCGGCCCACTCCTCGCCGGCCAGACGCAGCGCCTGGGTGCGGCGCACACCGTGCTTTTGCAGCAGGGCAAAGAAGTGGTGAGTGTCCTGCAGCGCCGCCCAGCCCGAGCGCAGACCGGCCAGGTCGATATCACTGTCGGCCTTGACCGGTGGTGCCGCCACCGGCGCCTGCAAGCCTAATTCCGGGCTTTGCTCTGCGGCACGAAAGCGCTCCAGCAGAGGCTCCCAGGCCGAAAGCTGACTCTCGGCAGTGAGAAACACCTTGTGCACCGCCGTGCCCTGACGATCAAAGACCTGAATGCTGCGCTGGGTGCCACGGCTGGTTTGCTCCTCGATGGCAAACACACTGGCCCAGCCACCGAGAAACAGACGCAGGTCGATATCGGCCGACACCACCAGGCCCATCTGCCCACTGGCCATCACCGTAACGTCGCGGTAGTAGCCCTTGCGCTCGTGCACGCAGTGCTGATTGCGCGTCAGCGCCATGATGTAACCCAACTCGCCCAAGGCCGGCAGCAAGGCCGCCCACTCCGGCCGCAAACGCAGCGCATCGGTCTGCAGGCGACTGGCAGTCAGCTCGGCCTCACTGACTGCCAGTTGCTCGGCGGCATCGCGAGCGCGCAGGCCCGGCTGCTCGCGGCGCAACACCTGCCAGGCTAGATAAAGGTCGTTGTGGGGCGAAATACGTGGGGCGTGTGCCTGCATTGGAAGTACTCCTGATAGATGAAACGGCCGTCTAACGACTGGCCGCGAGCGTGAATTGAATGGGAATCTGCACCCGGCTAGGCACCGCCTGGCCATCGCGCACCTCGGCGCGGAACTGCCAACCAGCCACCGCACTGAGGGCCGCCTGATCGAGACTGGAGACCCCGGAAGAGCGCAGCAGCCGTCGTTCGCGCTGCTCGCCGCGGGCGCCCAGGCGCACCTCGACCAACACCACACCCTGCTGATTGCGCCGCCGCGCCTGGCTTGGGTAAACCGGTGCCGGTGGCGCTTGGGCGAACTGCGGTTGGCTACTGAAGACCTCGCGCAGCGTGACCGCAGCCGGTGGGGCGACAGGTGTGGACGCTGCGCTAGACGGCTTAGTTGGCGCTGCAGCCTTAGCCACCGCGGACGGGCTAGCCGCCGAGCGCTTGACTGGGGCGGCGCGCGGCGCCGGCGGCCTCTGCACGACGGCCTTTACGGCCGGACGCACTGCGGGCTGCGGCGGCGTAACACTGGCTTCGGCCACAGCCACCGCAGGCTCCCACGGCAACAATTGCACGCTAAGCGCAGCGGCAGGCGCCGCTGCCAGCGGCCGTGACGCACCGCCCAGCGACTGAGCCAGCAGTTGGCCGCAGGCCAGGTGCAACGCCAGAGAGAGCAGGCAAAAGCAGGAAAAACGCAGCATGAGCCCTCCACACTTAAAACGAGTTAATCTATTTGATACTCATTTGCATTTGAGTGTCAATCTCGTTTAAGGTCGGCGCCGCCCATCCACGACGACCGCACTGCAACCGGCACAGAGGCGCAAAGCCCAGGACCGCAGGTCGCCCGTCGATGGCCTTGCCCACGCCCTCAGGAGTTTTGTCATGCCCTTGCGTCCCCCGTTCCGCCAACGCCCGCTGCTGGCCCTGCTCATGCTGTCGCCTGCCCTGGCCCTGGCCGCCGAAAAGAACCCCACCCAGTTCGACACGGTCACCGTGACCGCCACCCGCAACGAACAAAGCATCGGCAGCGTGCCGAGCACGGTCAGCGTGGTGGACGCGCGGCAAATCGATCAGCAGCAGATCAAAAACAGCAAGGATCTGATCCGCTATGAACCCGGCGTTTCAGTGGGCGGCAGCGGCAGCCGCTTCGGCCTGTCCGGCTTCAGCATCCGCGGCATCGGCGGCAATCGCGTGCTGACACAGGTTGACGGTGTCGGCGTACCCGATTCCTTTACCTTTGGCCCCTTCCTCAGCGCCCAGCGCAACTACATCGACCTGGACACGGTGAAGCAGGTCGAGATCATCCGCGGCCCAGCCAGCACCCTGTACGGCAGTGACGCCATCGGCGGCGCGGTGAGCTTTATCACCAAGGACGCTGGTGACTATCTGGAGCCTGGCGATGACAGCTTCGCGCGGCTGAAAACCGGCTACGACGGTAGCGACGACAGCTGGCAACGCAGCGCTACCCTGGCCGGCCGCCAGGATCAGTTTGACGCCCTGCTACACGTCAGCCGGCGCAGCGGTCAGGCCATTGATAGCTTTGGCGGCACTGGCGGCAACGGCGATGCCCGCCAGAGCGCCAACCCGGTGGACTTCACCACCGACAACCTGCTAGCCAAACTGGGCTGGGACTATGCCGAAGGCGACCGCCTGCAACTGGTTTACGAACGCTTCGCCGATGATGCCAATACCCAGGTGCGCAGCGAATACGACAAGGCCAGCAACATCCCAATCGGCGGACCGATGTTCAGCAACACTCTGGTCCGTAGCAGCGACGCCCGCGACAGCAGCGACCGCCAGCGCATCGGCCTGGAACACAGCTTCCAGCTGGGCAGCCTGCTGGCCGATCAGGTCAACTGGCAGCTCAACTACCAGACCAGCCAGACCCGCCAGCGCACCGAGCAGCAGCGCTACAGCTGGGTCGGCATGGGCGCCAGCAGCACACCGCCGGCCAGCGCAGCGCTGCGCCAACGCAGCCGCGACTCGGTGTATGAAGAAGACGTATGGAGCCTCACCAGCCAGTTGAAAAAAAGCTTCAGCCTGGGCGACAGCGAGCACCTGCTGACCTACGGCGTCGACCTCAAGCGCAGCGACAGCAGCGACCTGCGCAAGGGCCGCGAAATCAACACGGTCACCGGCCTGCCGTACACCAATCCGGAGCCCTTCCCGCTCAGCGACTTCCCCGACCCAAGCAGCAACGAATATGCCTTGTTCGTCCAGGACAGCCTCGACATCGGGCGCTGGAACCTGCTCGCTGGCCTGCGCTACGACTACTACCAGCTCAAGCCGGACGCCACCGCCGAATACCTCAAGGGCAACCCGCTGGAGCGCGACCCCGATAGTTTCAGCGACAGCCACCTGTCACCCAAGCTGGCCGCCACCTACCGGCTGGATGATGCCCACAGCGTTTACGGCCAGTACGCCGCCGGTTTCCGCGCACCAGAAGCGATCGACATCTTCGGTGAATTCGTCAACGTGCAGAGCAACTATCAAACCATCGCCAACACCCGCCTCAAGCCGGAAACCAGCAACAGCTTCGAAACCGGCCTGCGCGGCCAATATGCCGCAGGCAACTGGGGACTGGCGCTGTTCTACAACCAGTACGATGACTTTATCGAGCAGGTCACCCTGGCCGACGACCCCACCGGCAACGGCCGCCTGACCTTTCAAGCGCAGAACCTCGACCGCGTGACCATCCGTGGCGCCGAGGCCCGTGGCGAATTGTTCCTCGACAGCATCGGCCTGCCCGCCGGCAGCAAATTGCGCGGTGCCATTGCCTATGCCCGCGGCAAGGATGAAGACAGCGGCCAGCCGCTGAACAGCATCGACCCGCTGAAGAGCGTGCTAGGCCTGGCCTATGACGCGCCCAACAGCCAATACGGCGGTGAGCTGGCCTGGACCCTGGTGGCCGCCAAGGATCGCATCGATGAGACCCAGACAGCTAACCAGTATCAGCCCTCGGGCTACGGCACCCTCGACCTGCTGGGTTACTGGCAACTGAGCGAAGAAGTCGGCGTGAATGGCGGCCTGTACAACCT
>JAIERF010000073.1 GCA_019747075.1 Pseudomonadaceae bacterium | reverse complement strand
GTTAACCCGCCCCGAGGAACCCCAATGCTCGAATCCCTGGTCGTCCCCACCTTTATCGTGGCCATCGCCGAAATCGGTGACAAAACCCAACTACTTGCCCTGCTGCTGGCCGCGCGCTTTCGCAAGCCCTGGCCGATCATCGCCGGCATCATCGTCGCTAC
The DNA here is from genome assembly GCA_019747075.1 of Pseudomonadaceae bacterium. Classification (GTDB taxonomy): domain Bacteria; phylum Pseudomonadota; class Gammaproteobacteria; order Pseudomonadales; family Pseudomonadaceae; genus Aquipseudomonas. Next base: position 4,620 of record JAIERF010000073.1, on the reverse strand, counting down.
CTTGGCCAACCATGCCGCCGCCGGCGCCGTGGGCAGCTGGGTCGCCAGCTTTTTCTCCGCCGCCACCCTGAGTGCCGTGCTGGCCTTGGCGTTTGCGGCCGTGGCCTTGTGGACCCTAGTGCCGGACAAACTCGACGATGACGAAGCGTCGGGGCTGAAGCGCTATGGCCCGTTCCTGACCACCCTGATCGCCTTCTTCCTCGCCGAGATGGGCGACAAAACCCAGGTCGCCACGGTGATGCTGGCAGCCCAGTATCCGCACTTCATCATGGTCATTCTCGGCACCACCCTGGGCATGCTGCTGGCCAACGTGCCAGTGGTACTGGCCGGCAACTTTGCCGCCGAACGCCTGCCGCTGCCCCTAATCCGCCGCATCGCCGCGTGCGCATTCGCCCTGCTGGCGCTGTATGCCGGCTACCAGGCGCTGAGCCTCGCCGGGCTAGTGTGAGCCGGTTCTAAAACTCGGCTCTGACTGTCATAGCGGCCAATGCAGGCGTCCACGGAGAAGCTAGAGTGCGCCGATAGATGCGCACTCTAGCCTCAACCTGTGGAGCCCCAACATGTCATTGGATGACTTGAAACGCCTGGTTTGTCAGCACATCGATCTGTCCTGGAATAAAGGCTGCCTGGCCCTAAGCGAACGCCTGCACAGCAAGGACTTCTTGTATAGAAGTTCGTTTATTGGTCGCCCGCTCAACAGCGGCGCCTTCACCCAGATGGTCCATGACATCCGCCTGGCCATGCCCGACCTGCAGGTGGTGGTCGAGGAGTGCATTGCCGAAGGTAACAAGGTGGTGACCTGGAGCACCCTGATCGGCACCATCGAAAAACCGGCCTTCGGTTACCCGCCCAGCGACAAAGTACTGAGCATTTCGGCCATGGCGTTCTGGACCCTCACACCCAGCGGCGAGATCCAGGAAATTTGCACCATGTTCGACATGGAAAGCTTCCGTGCCCAACAAGGTCTGGCCATCCAAGCCCTTGAAGAAAAAGCCCTGCCCTGAGCTCAGCCCCATTGATGTTGTAAAGCGCCCACGCAACCAGTAACTTGCGAAACAAATGCGCCTTGAATAAAAATCAGGCTTTGACGGTTATCGAGACTTTGCCAATACTCACAAGCAGTTGAGTCCTCGAGCATCGAACAAGGAATCATCCATTTGAAGCTTGATCTCAAGCACAGCTTGTCGCTGAAACTCCTGCGTGTGGTGCTGCTTTCAGCCCTGATCGTCGGTTTGGTACTGAGCTGCGCGCAAATCGTCTTTGACATCTACAAGACCCGCCAGACCGTAGCCAATGATGCCCAGCGCATCCTGGCCATGTTCAGCGATCCCTCGACCCAGGCGGTCTACAGTCTGGACCGGGAAATGGGCCTGCAGGTGATCGAAGGCCTGTTCCAGAATGACTCGGTGCGCTACGCCGCCATCGGTCATCCGAACGAGCCGGTGCTGGCAGAAAAATCTCGCCCCCTGCTGGATATAGAGAGCCGCCTGCTCACCGACGTAATCCTCGGCAAAGAGCAGACCTTCAGTATTCCTCTGGTCGGCCGCGGGCCGTACAAGGAATATTACGGCGACCTCAACATCACCCTCGACACTGCCCCTTATGGCGAGAACTTCATCACCAGCTCGGTGGTGATCTTCATTTCCGGCATGCTCCGCGCCCTGGCCATGAGCCTGGTGCTGTATCTGGTCTACCAATGGCTGTTGACCAAGCCGCTGTCGAAAATCATTGAGCACCTGAGCAACATCAACCCGGACCGTCCCAGCGAACACAAGCTGCCGATGCTCAAGGGCAACGAGAAGAACGAACTGGGCCTGTGGATCAACACCGCCAACCAGCTGCTGGCCTCCATCGAACGTAACACCCACTTGCGCCGCGAAGCCGAAAGCAGCCTGCAGCGCATGTCGCAATACGACTTCCTCACCGGCCTGCCCAACCGCCAGCAACTGCAGGAACAACTCGACCAGATCCTCAGCGATGCCGGCCGCGTACAACACCGGGTGGCCGTACTCTGCGTTGGCCTGGATGACTTCAAGGGCATCAACGAACAATTCAGCTACCAGACCGGCGACCAGTTGTTGCTGCTGCTCTCCGACCGCCTGCGCAGCCACAGCGGCCGTCTCGGCGCCCTGGCCCGCCTCGGCGGCGACCAGTTTGCCCTGATCCAGGCCGACATCGAGCAGCCCTATGAAGCCGCCGAACTGGCGCAAACCATTCTCGACGACCTAGAGCAGCCGTTCGTTCTCGAACACCAGGAAATCCGCCTGCGCGCCACCATCGGCATCACCCTGTTCCCGGAAGACGGCGACAGCACCGAGAAGCTGCTGCAGAAAGCCGAACAGACTATGACCCTGGCCAAGAGCCGCTCGCGCAACCGCTACCAGTTCTACATTGCCAGCGTCGACAGCGAGATGCGCTGCCGCCGCGAGCTAGAAAAATCCCTGCGCGAAGCCCTCGCCAACAACGAGCTGCACCTGGTTTATCAGCCACAGATCGATTACAGCGACCACCGGGTGATCGGCGTCGAGGCGCTGCTGCGCTGGCAGCATCCGCAACACGGCTTTGTTTCGCCGGACATTTTCATCCCGCTGGCCGAACAGAACGGCACCATAGTCGCGATTGGCGAATGGGTGCTGGATCAGGCCTGCAAGCAACTGCGCGAGTGGCACGACCAAGGCTTTATCGACCTGCGCATGGCCGTCAACCTGTCCTCGGTGCAGCTGCACCACGCCGAGTTGCCGCGCATCGTCAACAACCTGCTGCAGGTCTATCGGCTGCCACCACGCAGCCTGGAGCTGGAAGTCACCGAAACCGGCCTGATGGAAGACATCACCACCGCCGCCCAGCACCTGCTCAGCCTGCGCCGCTCCGGGGTCTTGATTGCCATCGACGACTTCGGTACTGGCTACTCCTCGCTGAGCTACCTGAAGAGCCTGCCGCTGGACAAGATCAAGATCGACAAGAGTTTCGTCCAGGACCTGCTGGAAGACGAAGACGACGCCACCATCGTGCGCGCCATCATCCAGCTGGCCAAAAGCCTCGGCATGCAGGTGATTGCCGAAGGGGTGGAAACCATCGAGCAGGAAGCCTACATCGTTGCCCAGGGCTGCAACGAGGGCCAAGGCTACCTGTACAGCAAGCCGCTGCCGCCGCGGGAACTGACCCTGTTCCTCAAGCAGTCCCGCCGCTTGAGCGCCGCCAACTCCGCTTCGCTGTAAATCTCGCCGCAACGCCAATACACCCACAAAAAAGCCGCTCACCTAACCCAGGTGAGCGGTTTTTTTGTGGGTGGATGTAGCCACCGAATCAAGGCAGCGCGTTGCGCAACAACCAAGTCAACGCCAAGGCACCCAGCAGGCAAACCACACCGCCGGCCAGTGCCTGCCAGTAAAACTGTCGCGCCAACTGGTCTTCGCCATGGCTGGAGAGGATAAACGGCTGCGCCTGAGCGGGTTTACGCAGTTCGTGCCGCGCTGGTTGCAGGCTGACCTGGCGATGGCGATCCTCGGCCTCCAGTTGCGCAGCCAGGCGCGCACGCTGCCACTCCTGCTCATCCAGTTGCTGATTACCGTCGCTATCGAAACGCTCGAGCAACTGCCCATAGTCGCCCTTCCACTCACGGATCACCGCGCCCTGGGCCGCAGTCAGGTCAAAGCCCTGCTGGCCGCCGCCACGGGTGTGAAAATCACCGATGGCATACAGCGGCTCACCGGCGTGCAGGCGCTCTTCGCTGTAGCGATAGCGTTTGCCACTGGACAGCCAGCCGAGGATGCCGCCTGCGTCGACGCGCTGGGGATGGCGCTGATCGCCCTGCCAGACGTCCCGCGTCGCCGGGCGAATCTCGGCGCCCAGCGGGTGCACCCAGCACTCGCCCGTGCCATCGGCCAGCAGCAGCGGCGCCTCGCTGCTGCTGCTCTCCACCACGCGCCAGCTGCTGCGTTTATCGCTAGAGCTGTATTCCTCAATCTTGAAGCGCCACCACAGGCATGGCGTGTGACTCAGCGGGGCGAGCACTGGCGCCTCGCGCCCCTGCAACACGCCGTACAACTCGACGTAGCCCTGGGCCGCCGAGCGAATTTTCGAAGTCGGGGTATCCAGCAGGTAGCGCGCCTGCACCATGCGCCGCACTGCCCACCAGCCACCGCCCACGCAAGCCCCGACACTGGCGGCCAGGGCCACGACCAGCCCATCGATTTCCATGCCTTAGCTGAACAGCGACTTGAGGTCGACGTCAGCCTTCTCGGCCTCGCTGAACTGCAGCAGCTCGGCGGCCTTGAAACCGCAGCGACCCGCAATCAGCACGTCAGGGAACTGTTCAATCCGCACGTTATTGAGATTGACTGCCTCGTTGTACAACTCGCGACGATCAGCAATGCCATTTTCCAGGCCACTGATGCGTTGCTGCAGATGCTGAAAACTCTCATTGGCCTTCAGTTGCGGATAATTTTCCGCCAGCGCAAACAGCTGCCCCAGGCCCGCACGCAGCCCACTTTCGGCCTGCCCCAAGGCACCCACATCGCCCTTGTCGCGCGCACTGGCCACGGCATTGCGCGCCGCGATCACCGCCTCCAGGGTGTTGCGTTCATGCTGCATGTACTGCTTGCAGGTCTCCACCAGCTT
>JAIERF010000106.1 GCA_019747075.1 Pseudomonadaceae bacterium | reverse complement strand
AGAATCACCTCGGGATCGCGCGCCAGCACGGCTTCGAGGCTGATTTGCGGGGCTGCCAGGTGCAGGTCGGCAAACAGATTCTGCGCCCCACAGACGCGCAAAGCGTCGGAAATGATCTGTTCACCCCCCAAGGTATACAAGGGCTTGCCCCACACCTGATAGAACACCCGCAGCGGCGTCGAGCGCTGATAGCGCGCGCGTAAACGGGCCAACTCCTCACGCACCTGCACGGCCAGTTGGCGGCCCCGTTCGGCACGGCCAACGCGCGCACCCAGCTCAGCCACCTGGCTCGCCAGTTGCTCCAGGCTATGGGGTTCGGCCTCGTAGAGGGGAATGTGCAGATCGCGCAATTGCTGGCGCTGGGCGGCGTTGATGCTGTCCGGCCAGAGCAAGACCAAGTCCGGCTGCAGACTCAATAGGGTTTCAAACTCCAGCTGTCCGGGTTCACCCACCGAGGGCAAGGCCGCCAGCGCCGCCGGCCGCTCACCCAGGGCGCCGACCAACTGCTCGGCCGCGCCCAGTTCCAGCATCAGCTCAGTCAGCGACGGCGCCAGACTGACCACCCGCTGCTGCGCCTGCGCCGGCAGGGCCAGCACACAGAGCAGCAGCGCAAGCAGGCGCATCAGCCGAGCTGACGAGGAATGCGGTAGAGGTACAGCAGCACCAGGCTGGACAGCGCCAGCAGCATCAGCGGCAAGGCCGGCAGACCGGCAAAGACCGCCAGGGCGGCGATCCAGGCGGGCAAGGCGGCGCCAACAAAGGCCAGGCGACGGATGCGCGCCAAGGCAACCCAGGCGGCGGGTTCGTCCGGCGTATCCAGGGCTTTTTCGGTGGCGATCAGGCCATGCTTGAAGCGATGAAACAGCGGCAGGCTGACAAACATTGAGGCCAGGCCGGCGATAAACAGCGGCATGGCCAGCAGTGACGAGGCGCGCTCAGCGGCAAACAGGGCATTGAGCAGCAACAACGGCGCCAGGGTCACCAGCACCTGCCACCACCAGGCCAGGGCCAGACGGCGGCGCACGTCATTGCGGGTCACGCCTTGGGCCCCAGCTCGACCTCGCCCTGGTGCAGGCTGCCGAGCATATGGCCGAGCTTGCCGGCCTTGGTGGCGAGGTACTTCTTGTTGTACGGGTTCTGCCCAGCCTGCAACGGCACCCGGCTGGCGACGCGCAAACCATAGTGCTCAAGGGCTTTGACCTTGCGCGGATTGTTGGTCATCAGCTTGATGGCGCTGATGCCAAAGTGCTCCAGCATCGGCTGGCAGATGGCGTAGTCACGCTGATCGGCACCGAAGCCCAGACGCTCATTGGCCTCGACGGTATCGGCGCCGCCATCCTGCAGCTCGTAGGCGCGGATCTTGTTCAGCAGGCCAATGCCACGGCCTTCCTGGCGCAGGTACAGCAGCACGCCGCGGCCTTCATCGGCAATCGCTTGCAGCGCCGCCTGCAGTTGCGCACCGCAATCGCAACGCAGGCTGAACAGGGCATCGCCGGTCAGGCATTCGGAATGCAGACGCCCGAGTACCGGGGCGCCATCGCTGAAATCACCGAGCGTCAGGGCGATGTGTTCCTTGCCGGTCGCCTCGTCGAGGAAACCGTGCATGGTGAACAGCGCAAATGGCGTAGGCAGTTGGGAGGCGGCGACAAACACGACAGACACCGGATGCTCCTGATAATCAAAGGGCGGAAAAACGCAGGGCCGGCATTGTAGCAGCAGCATCTGCCGGCCAGGCAGCTTGAATTGTGCGGGATAACCATCGGCATAGCCGATTAGAGTTTGGACTCCAGCACCAGCAAGCCTTGATCTTCACGCCAGCGCACGCGATTGAGGAAGCTCATGCCCAGCAAGGCATCGGTGGGCGACTCGCCCTCCAGCACGGCAGCCTCGACGCCGAGCACCTCCAGCGGGCCAACCTTGACCCGATTGAGGTTGACCAGCCAGGCCCGCGCGGTGCCGCTGGCGGTGTTGACCACCATCGGTCGGCCCTGGGTACGGAAATCGATGCCCAGACGCCGCGCCTGACCTTCATTCAGGGCAATCGAGGTGGCGCCGGTGTCCACCAGAAACTGCATCGGCTGGCCGCCAATCGAACCGGCCACCCGATAGTGGCCGTCGCCACCGCGGGCAATGCTGGTCTGGCTCTTGCCCGGCGCAGCGAAACCGGCGCTCGCCTCGCGACTGAGGCTGTAGGGCCGCTCCACACCATCCACTCGCAACACCGCACCGCGGCTGTCGGCGCTGATCACCTGGACACCGCCGGGGCCGGTCTGGCCGACCTTGACCAGCTTGCGCAGGCCGTCGACATTCAGCACCGCCGCCCCCGGAAACAGGCCCACCACCTGCACCTGGGTGGCGGCCTGGGCGCTGCCGACAAACGCCAGCAGGCTGGCAACGATCAGGTGTTCAAGGCGTCCCATGGTGCGGTTCCTGTGCTGAGTCATAGGGGTAGTGATCCTTCCAGCGTTTGAAGATGGCGCGCAGACTGCCGCTGCGCACCAGTACGTCCATGCGTTGTTCATAGAGCTGCTTCAGCGCCCGACCACGCTCGGTGCGGGCAAAGGCCAGGTACAGCGGCAGCAGCTGCAACTCGGTGACACGCAGGTCCGCGTGCTGCTCCAGGCTGGCGAGGAGGAAGTCCACCTCAGCATCGTCGTCAATATAAAAGTCCGCATGCCCCTCGCGCAGCATCGCCGGGATGCCATCACGGCGCTGCACTTCCTGGTAGCGACCAACGCTGGGCAGTTGGTCCTGAAAGGCGTAACCGCGCACCCAGATCAGCCGGTAATTGGCCAGGGTTTGCAGGGTCGGCTGGGGCAGACGGGTCAGACCGAGGGCCACCACCCGGTCGGCGGCGTAGGGCCAGCGCGGGAAGTCCAGGTCATCCACCTCACCCCGATACAAACCGAGGGCTGCATCCACCTTGCCGCGCTGGGCCAGGCCGATTGAGCGGGTATAGGGCTCACTGCTGGCGAGCAACTTGACGCCCGCCGGCTCGAACACGGCGCGCAGCACGTCCCAAGCCAGGCCGGAACCATCGGCATTGCTGTGACCTTCCCAGGCTTCGCCGGCCACACGGATTTCAGCCGGCAGCGTCTGCGCCACCGCCTCCGCCGTGCAGCTCAACAATCCACCCAACAACATGCCCAGCCAACGCCCCAGCATGGTGACTCCGTTCAACTCAACCCGAGAATGATCAGTTGCAGGCTCAGCCAGGCAAATACGCCCGCCAGCACATCATCCAGCATAATCCCCAATCCGCCATGCACATGCCGATCAATCCAGCGAATGGGCCACGGTTTGACAATATCGAACAGGCGAAACAGAACAAACCCCAGCAACAGCCACTGCCAACCCGCCGGCACCAGCCAGAGGGTGATCCACACCCCGACCAGCTCATCCCAGACGATGCCACCGTGGTCATGCACACCAAGGTCGCGGGCCACCTTGCCGCACAACCAGCAACCGAACACGGTGGTTACAACCAGCATCAGCCCGTAGCCCCATGCCGGCAGCAGCTGCCACAGCGGCACAAATGCCAGCGCCAGCAGCGAGCCCCAGGTGCCGGGCGCTTTGGGCAAGGTGCCGGAGCCGAAGCCAAAGGCGAGAAAATGCCAAGGGTTGCGCCACACCGACGGTGGCGCCTTGTTTGCGTCAGTCACCCGAACTCCCGAAATGTTGATAGCCGCGCTGTGGCGGCGTAATGACGCGATTCTGTTCATCGAGCAATTGCACGCCCTGCCCGGCCACCACCTGACCGATCACCGACAACGCCCAGCCGGCGGCCTGCAAACCCGGCAGATACTGCGGGGGCAGAGTAAAGGCCAGGCGGTAATCATCGCCACCGCTCAAGGCGCAGTGCTGCGCCGCCGGCAGACTAAGTAAGGCCACGATTGCCGCCGACAAAGGCACGCGCGCCAGTTCAATCTGCAACGCCACGCCGGAGGCCGCGGCAATATGGCCGCAATCGGCCAGCAGTCCATCGGAAATATCCAGCGCCGCCGAGGCTTTGCCGCGCAGTGCCTGGCCCAGCGCCAGTTGCGGCCTGGGCGACCAGTACTGCGCTAGCAACGCAGCCGCCATCTCCGCCGGCGCTTGCTGCTGACCCAGCACCAGGGGCAAGGCCGCCGCCGCATCGCCCAGGCTGCCACCGACACACAGTAGATCGCCGACCTGGGCGCCGCTGCGCAGCAACGCCTGGCCCCGCGGCAGGCGCCCGAACACCGTAACCGTCAGGCTCAGGGGCCCGCGGGTGGTGTCGCCGCCGATCAACGCCAGACCGCACTGCTCGGCCATCTGATTGAGCCCACGGGCAAAGCCCTGCAGCCAATCATTCGTAGCCTGCGGCAGGCACAGCGCCAGGGTAAAACCGAGCGGCGTCGCGCCCATGGCCGCCAGATCGCTGGCCGCCACGGCCAACGCGCGCTGGCCGAGCAAAAAAGCATCGCAAGGGTCGGGGAAATGCACCCCGGCGACCAGGGTATCGGTGGAGATCGCCAGCTGCTCGCCAGCCGGCAGATCGAGCAAGGCGCAATCATCGCCAATGCCCAAAGCCACGCCTTCGGCCGCCTGCGCACAGGGCGCGGCAGCGAAGTAATGACGAATCAGCTCGAACTCACCCATGCTTCAGCGCCCCGTTGCGGGGCGAGCTGGCGCCCCCAGACAGGAGCGCCGACGGGCGAAAGACTTAGCGCTTGTTGGCACGCACTTCATCGGCACGCAGCTTGGGGGCCAGCTTGTCGAGGATGCCGTTGACGAACTTGT
>JAIERF010000151.1 GCA_019747075.1 Pseudomonadaceae bacterium | reverse complement strand
TGTTGCGCCCAGCCATGGTGGTCGTCAGCAAGGCACCGACTGAGGCGCCACCGTCGATTGATGAGCAGGCTTGAAATTCGCCAGCCGGCCCCCATCTATTAATACAAGCGATTAAGTGCTGCTGCGATCGGTAAACCCGAGTCGCGGAAATTCAAAATTTTGGGAGAGTTAAGAATGGGCAAAATTATTGGTATCGACCTGGGGACTACCAACTCCTGCGTCTCGGTTCTGGAAAACGGCGTCGCTAAAGTTATCGAAAACGCCGAAGGTGCACGTACTACTCCGTCGATCATTGCGTATGCCAACGACGGCGAAATTCTGGTTGGCCAGTCGGCCAAGCGTCAGGCTGTAACCAATCCGCACAACACCCTGTACGCGGTGAAGCGTTTGATTGGTCGCCGTTTTGAAGAAAGCGTTGTACAGAAAGACATCGAAATGGTGCCGTACAAGATCGTCAAGGCTGACAACGGCGACGCCTGGGTAGCGGTGAATGATCAGAAAATGGCCCCGCCACAAATCTCGGCTGAAATTCTGAAGAAGATGAAGAAAACCGCCGAAGACTACCTCGGCGAGCCAGTGACCGAGGCGGTGATTACCGTGCCGGCCTACTTCAACGACAGCCAGCGTCAGGCCACCAAAGACGCCGGCCGCATCGCCGGTCTGGACGTTAAGCGCATCATCAACGAGCCGACTGCGGCTGCGCTGGCTTACGGCATGGACAAGGCCAAAGGCGACCACACTGTGATCGTTTATGACCTGGGTGGCGGTACTTTCGACGTGTCGGTGATCGAGATCGCTGAAGTCGATGGTGAGCACCAGTTCGAAGTGTTGGCCACCAACGGCGACACCTTCCTCGGTGGTGAAGACTTTGACATTCGTCTGATCGACTACCTCGTCGACGAGTTCAAGAAAGAAAGCGGCATGAACCTCAAGGGTGACCCGCTGGCCATGCAGCGCCTGAAAGAAGCCGCTGAAAAAGCCAAGATTGAGCTGTCCTCGAGCCAGCAGACCGACGTCAACCTGCCGTACATCACTGCAGATGCCACCGGTCCTAAGCACTTGAACGTAAAAATCTCCCGCGCCAAGCTGGAGTCGCTGGTGGAAGACCTGGTGCAGCGCACCATCGAGCCTTGCCGTATCGCGTTGAAAGACGCCGGTATCGACGTGGGCGCGATCAACGACGTGATTCTGGTCGGTGGCCAGACCCGTATGCCGTTGGTGCAGAAGCTGGTAACCGATTTCTTCGGTAAAGAAGCGCGTAAAGACGTTAACCCGGACGAAGCAGTGGCCATGGGTGCTGCTATCCAGGGCGCGGTATTGTCGGGTGACGTGAAAGACGTATTGCTGCTCGACGTTAGCCCGCTGACCCTGGGTATCGAAACCATGGGTGGCGTGATGACCGCGCTGATCGAGAAAAACACCACGATTCCGACCAAGAAATCGCAAGTGTTCTCGACTGCTGACGATAACCAGGGCGCCGTGACCATTCACGTGCTGCAGGGCGAGCGCAAGCAAGCCAGCGGCAACAAGTCCCTGGGTAAATTCGACCTGGCCGAGATTCCGCCGGCTCCGCGTGGCGTACCGCAAATCGAAGTAACCTTCGATATCGACGCCAACGGCATCCTGCACGTCGGCGCGAAAGACAAGGCGACCGGCAAGACCCAGTCGATCGTGATCAAGGCCAACTCCGGTCTGTCTGAGGAAGAAATTCAGCAGATGGTTCGTGATGCCGAAGTCAACGCCGAAGAAGATCGCAAGTTCGAAGAGCTGGCGACCGCACGCAACCAGGGCGACCAGTTGGTGCATGCCACTCGCAAGATGATCACTGAGGCTGGCGACAAGGCCACTGCCGATGAGAAAGCGGCCATCGAAACCGCATTGAGTGCCCTGGAAGTAGCCGTTAAAGGCGACGACAAGGCTGAAATCGAAGCGAAGATGAACGCTCTGTCGGAAGCGACCACACCGCTGGCGCAGAAAATGTACGCCGAGCAGCCACAGCAAGCCGGTGGCGCCGCTCAGGGTGCAGAAGAAGCAGCGGGCGCGGACGACGTGGTTGATGCCGAGTTCGAAGAAGTCAAAGACAACAAGTAAGCCTTGGCTGGTGACCCACAGGGACGTGGGTAATACGGCAGGCCGCCTGGAGCGGCTGCTGCCTTGAGCGGCTTTTTAGGTCAAGGACATTAGCTGGATTCGCCGCGCGGGAGCTTGCTCCCGCGTTGGCGTGTCTGGGGTAGACGATTTAAGAGTGCGAAAAACTTATGGCCAAGCGTGATTTTTATGAAGTTCTGGGTGTCGAGCGCGGCGCCAGCGAGGCGGAGCTGAAGAAGGCCTATCGCCGCCTGGCAATGAAGCATCACCCGGACCGCAATCCCGACGATAAAGCGTCGGAAGAGAAGTTCAAAGAGGCCAACGAGGCCTACGAAGTATTGTCCGATGCCAGCAAACGTGCGGCTTACGATCAGTACGGTCATGCCGGTGTCGACCCGCAAATGGGTGGCGGCGGTGGCGGTGGGGCGAACTTCTCCGACATTTTTGGCGACGTGTTCAGCGACTTCTTTGGTGGTCAGCGCGGTGGTCAGCGCGGCGGTGCCCAGCGTGGCAGCGACCTGCGTTACACCCTGGAGTTGGACCTGGAAGAGGCGGTGCGTGGCACTACGGTGACCATTCGCGTGCCGACCCTGGTCAATTGCAAGCCGTGCGATGGCTCGGGTGCCAAGAAGGGCACCAGTCCGGTGACCTGTACCACCTGTGGTGGTATCGGCCAGGTGCGTATGCAGCAGGGCTTCTTTTCGGTGCAGCAGACCTGCCCGCGTTGCCACGGCAGCGGCAAGATGATTTCCGATCCGTGCACCAGCTGTCATGGCCAAGGCCGTGTCGAAGAGCAGAAGACCCTGTCGGTCAAGGTGCCGCCAGGCGTCGACACCGGCGACCGCATTCGTCTGACCGGCGAAGGCGAGGCGGGCACGCTGGGTGGGCCGGCAGGCGACCTGTATGTGGTGGTCAATGTGCGCGAGCACGCGATCTTCCAGCGTGACGGCAAGCACCTGTATTGCGACGTGCCGATCAGCTTTGCCGATGCAGCCTTGGGTGGCGAGTTGGAAGTGCCGACGCTGGATGGTCGGGTCAAACTGAAGATTCCGGAAGGCACGCAAACCGGCAAGCTGTTCCGTTTGCGTGGTAAAGGCGTGGCGCCGGTGCGTGGCGGTGGTGCGGGCGACCTGATGTGCCGGGTGGCCGTGGAAACCCCAGTGCACCTGGACAAGCGCCAGCGCGAATTGCTGGAAGAGTTCCGTCAGTCGCTGGCTGGCGATAGCTCGCACTCGCCGAAGGCCAATGGCTGGTTTGAGGGTGTGAAGCGTTTCTTCGGCGATTTGTAATTCGCAGCTGCGGGTTGCGGGTGGTGGGTCGCGGCCTGTCACCCGGAGCGTGCGGCGTTAAGCCTTGGGCTTGGAGCTGAGAGTTATGCAACGTATTGCAGTGATGGGCGCCGCTGGGCGCATGGGCAAAACCCTGATCGAGGCGGTGCAGCAGGCCGCGGATGCGAGCTTGAGCGCGGCGATCGATCGCCCGGACAGCACCCTGGTGGGCGCTGATGTGGGTGAGCTGGCAGGCGTCGGTCGCCTGGGCTTGATCCTCGCGGGTGATTTGCAGGCGGTGGTCGAGCAGTTCGATGTGTTGATCGACTTTACCCATCCGTCAGTCACCCTGAAAAACCTTGAAGTCTGTCGCCGGGCGGGCAAGGCCATGGTGATTGGCACGACCGGTTTTTCCGTGGCTGAAAAGCTGCTGCTGGAGCAGGCTGCCAAGGACATCCCGATTGTGTTTGCCGCCAACTACAGCGTCGGCGTCAACCTGTGCCTGAAGCTGCTCGATACCGCGGCGCGGGTGCTGGGCGATGAGGTCGATATCGAAATCATCGAAGCGCACCACCGGCACAAGGTTGATGCGCCATCCGGTACGGCGCTGCGCATGGGTGAAGTGGTGGCCAATGCCTTGGGGCGCGATCTGCAAAAAGTGGCGGTGTATGGCCGTGAAGGCCAGACCGGCGCCCGCGAGCGCGAGACCATTGGCTTTGCCACGGTGCGTGCTGGCGATGTGGTCGGTGACCATACCGTGCTGTTTGCTGCGGATGGCGAGCGGGTGGAAATCACCCATAAAGCCTCCAGCCGGATGACCTTTGCCAAGGGCGCGGTGCGCTCGGCCTTGTGGCTGGATGGGCGTGCGGCGGGCCTCTACGACATGCAGGATGTGCTGGGTTTGCGCTGAGTCACTGAACTTGCTTGTCTTTGGGTTGGACCGCGAGAGGGCTTTCCTGTAAGCTACAGCTTTAGTATGTCCACTAAAAGTTACGCAGAATGAATCAGATAAAGAAGCGGGGTGACGGTTGGTACGTCATCCCGCTTTTTTACAATCTGCGTTTGCTTCACGCTTTGATCGACGGAGGTTTTCTTGAGTAAGCCAGCCATTCTCGCCCTTGCTGATGGCAGCATTTTTCGCGGCGAATCCATTGGAGCTGACGGGCAAACCGTTGGTGAAGTGGTGTTTAACACCGCAATGACCGGCTATCAGGAAATCCTCACCGATCCTTCCTATGCCCAGCAAATCGTCACCCTGACCTACCCGCACATCGGCAACACCGGCACCACGCCGGAAGATGCCGAGTCCAATCGCGTCTGGGCCGCCGGCCTGATCATTCGTGATCTGCCGCTGATTGCCAGCAACTGGCGTAACAA
>JAIERF010000304.1 GCA_019747075.1 Pseudomonadaceae bacterium | reverse complement strand
CCCACCGAACTGAAGAACCCACGTTCGGCCATCTCCGGCGCCGTGCCGGTGCTGCGCGACTCCAAGCACTTCTTCTTCAAGCTGCCTGACTTCCAGGCCATGCTGCAGACCTGGACCCGCAGCGGCACCCTGCAGGACGCCGTCGCCAACAAGATTGCCGAATGGCTGGATGCTGGCTTGCAGGAGTGGGACATCTCCCGCGATGCGCCGTACTTCGGCTTTGAAATTCCCGATGAGCCCGGCAAGTATTTCTACGTCTGGCTGGACGCCCCGGTTGGCTATATGGCCAGCTTCAAGAACCTCTGCAGCAAACGCCCGGAACTGGACTTCGACGCCTACTGGGCCAAGGACTCCACCGCCGAGCTGTACCACTTCATCGGCAAGGACATCGTCAACTTCCACGCCCTGTTCTGGCCCGCCATGCTCGAAGGCGCCGGTTACCGCAAGCCAACCGCGGTCAACGTCCACGGCTACCTGACCGTCAACGGCCAGAAGATGTCGAAATCCCGCGGCACCTTTATCAAGGCGCGCACCTACCTCGATCACCTGAACCCGGAATACCTGCGCTACTACTACGCCAGCAAGCTGGGCCGCAGCGTCGACGACCTCGACCTCAACCTCGAAGACTTCGTGCAGAAGGTCAATGCCGACCTCGTGGGCAAGGTGGTGAATATCGCCAGCCGCTGCGCCGGGTTTATCCACAAAGGCAACAATGGCGTGTTAGTCGACGCCAACCCCGAGCCGGCACTGTGGGAGGCCTTCCAAGCCGCTGCGCCGAGTATCAGCGATGCCTATGAAGCCCGCGACTTCGCCCGCGCCATGCGCGAAATCATGGCCCTGGCCGATCGCGCCAACGCCTGGATTGCCGAGAAAGCGCCGTGGGCACTGAACAAAGTTGAAGGTAAGCAGGCTGAAGTACAGGAAGTCTGCGCCATGAGCGTCAACCTGTTCCGCCAGCTGGTGATCATGCTCAAGCCGGTGTTGCCGAAACTGGCCAGCGACGCCGAGGCCTTCCTCAATGTGCCCGCGCTGAACTGGTCAGACCTCAGTACGCCATTGGCCAACCACCAACTGAACCCGTTCAATCCGCTGCTGACGCGCATCGACCCGGCGAAGATCGAAGCCATGCTGGAAGCATCGAAAGAAGACCTCGCCGCCGAAACCGGCGCGCCTGCCCCGGCCGCTGGCAATGGCGAGCTGACCAAGGAACCGCTGGCCGCCGAGATCAACTTCGACACCTTCGCCGCCATCGACCTGCGCGTGGCCCTGATCGAGAAATGCGAGTTTGTTGAAGGCGCCGACAAGTTGCTGCGCCTGACCCTGGATATCGGCGACGCCAAGCGCAACGTGTTCAGCGGCATCAAGAGCGCCTACCCGGACCCAAGCCAGCTGGAAGGTCGCCTGACCCTCTACGTCGCCAACCTGGCTCCGCGCAAAATGAAGTTCGGCATCAGCGAAGGCATGGTCCTGGCAGCCGGCCCCGGCGGCAGCGAGATCTACCTGCTCAGCCCGGACAACGGCGCCAAACCCGGCCAGCGCATCAAGTAAGACTGCGACCCATCAGCGCAGGGCCACCAGGCCCCGCATGATGCAAACAAGCCGACACCTCTGGTCGGCTTGTTTGCGCGGCTTCGCTTGCCGATAATACGCAGCTATACAACCTGCCTTCTGCCTGCTTGCGACGGTACTCACCATGGCCACCCCCGCATGACCGAATTCGCTCTGATCCTGGTCAGCTCCATCCTGGTCAACAACTTCGTCCTCGTGCAGTTTCTCGGTCTGTGCCCATTCATGGGCGTTTCGAAGAAAATCGAGACCGCCATTGGTCTGTCCCTGGCGACCACCTTTGTGCTGACCCTGGCCGCCATGTGCAGCTATCTGGTCCAGCAATACGTGCTCAAACCGCTGGATATTGAGTTTCTGCGCACCATCAGTTTCATTCTGGTGATTGCCGTGGTGGTGCAGTTCACCGAGATGGTGGTGAATAAAACCAGCCCGCTGCTGTACCGGGTGCTGGGCATCTTCCTGCCGCTGATCACCACCAACTGCATCGTCCTCGGCGTGGCCCTGCTGAATGCCAACAAGGCCGAGTTCACCTTCTTCACCGCCACCGCCAACGGCTTTGCCGCCGGGCTGGGCTTCTCTCTGGTGCTGGTGCTGTTCGCCGCCATGCGTGAACGCATTGCGATTGCCGATGTGCCCGTACCCTTTCGCGGCGCCGCCATCGGCATGCTCACCGCTGGTCTGATGTCCCTGGCCTTTATGGGCTTTGCTGGGCTGATCAAGCTATGAGCCTGATCCTGATTGCCGTGCTCGCCCTGCTCGCCATGTGCCTGGTGTTTGGCGCAATCCTCGGCTACGCGGCGGTGCGTTTTCGCGTCGAAGGCGACCCCATCGCCGAGCAGGTCAATGCCCTACTGCCCCAGACCCAGTGCGGCCAGTGCGGCTACCCCGGCTGCAAGCCCTACGCCGAGGCGATTGCCAAAGGCGACAAGATCAACAAATGCCCACCCGGCGGCGAAGCGACCATTCAGGCCCTGGCCGACTTGCTCGACGTCGAAGCCGAGCCATTGGACGCGGTCGAAGGCGAAAAGCCACAGATGGTCGCCTTTATCCGCGAGGCTGAGTGCATTGGCTGCACCAAGTGCATCCAGGCCTGCCCGGTGGATGCCATCGTCGGCGCGGCGAAACAAATGCACACGGTGATCGTCAGTGAGTGCACCGGCTGCGACCTCTGCGTCGAACCCTGCCCGGTGGACTGCATCGACATGCTGCCCGTAAACGGCAACCTGCAAGGCTGGAAATGGCAGTTGCCGCTGCCCCCTAGCCAACTGATCGCCACCGACCGGGAGCAAGCGGCATGACTGCGCTGATCGACCACGCCCAACAGGTCTGGGACATTCCCGGCGGCATCCACCCGGCCGAACATAAAGAGTTGTCCAATCAACTGCCGATTCAGCCCGCGCCTTTGCCCAAGCGCCTGATCCTGCCGCTCAGCCAGCACCTGGGCGCGCCCGCCGAGCCGTGCGTCAGCGTGGGTGAGCGGGTTCTCAAAGGCCAGCTACTCGCCGCCGCCAACGGTTTGGTCAGCGTGCCGGTGCATGCACCGACCTCCGGCACCATCAGCGCCATAGGCCCGCAGCCCTTCCCCCATGTTTCGGGCTTGCCGGCGCCGGCCATCGTGCTCGACAGCGACGGCCTGGAGCAGTGGACCACCTTGCAGCCCTGCCCGGACTATCGCCACCTGGAAGCCACGGAGCTGCTGGAAAAAATCCGCCAGGCCGGTATCAGCGGCCTCGGCGGCGCTGGCTTCCCCACGGCAGTCAAACTCACCGCCCGCGCGCAGCAGAAGATTCACACCCTAATCATCAACGGTACGGAGTGCGAGCCTTACATCACCGCCGACGACCTGCTGATGCGCAAAAAAGCCGACGCACTGATCAGCGGCATCGACATCCTAGTGCAGTTGATCCAGCCCGACGCAGTGCTGATCGGCATCGAAGACAACAAGCCCGAGGCCATCGCTGCCGTGCGCGCCGCCCTCAGCGAGCGCAGCTACAGCCTGAAAGTCTTCCCCACCAAGTACCCCTCCGGTGGCGAGAAGCAGCTGATCCAGATTCTCACTGGCCATGAAGTTCCCAGCGGCGGCCTGCCTGCCGACATCGGCATGCTCTGTCAGAACGTCGGCACCTGCGTGGCCATCCATGACGCTGTGGTGCTTGGCCGACCGCTGATCTCGCGCATCACCACCCTGACCGGCACCGCCCTGGCGCGACCGATGAACGTCGAAGCGCTGCTGGGCACGCCCGTTAGCGAGTTGCTGGAGTTTGCCGGCCTCGACCGCAAGCAGCTCAGCCGCCTATTGATGGGCGGGCCGATGATGGGTTTTACCCTGCCCTCACTGGACGTGCCGCTGATCAAGACCAGCAATTGCCTGCTGGCCGCCAGCCGCGACGAGTTGCCAGCGCCCGCGCAGGCGCTGCCGTGCATTCGCTGCGGCGACTGCGCCGAGGCCTGCCCAGCCAGCCTGCTGCCGCAACAGCTGCATTTTTTCGCCCTCGGCCAGCAGCATGAACAGCTCAAGGCGCACCACCTGTTCGACTGCATCGAATGCGGCGCCTGCGCCTACGTTTGCCCGTCCAGCATCCCGCTGGTGCAGTACTACCGCGCCGCCAAAAGCGAAATCCGCGAGCTGGAACACAAGCAACTGAAGGCCGAGCAGTCGCGCCAGCGCTTCGAACAACGCCAGGAACGCCTGCGCCGCGAAGAAGAACGCAAAGAAGCCGAGCGCCAGGCCCGCGCCGAGAAAGCCGCCCGCGCCAAAGCCGCCCAAGCCGAGGCAGGCAGCAGCTCGGCCGCCGTCGGCAGTGCCCCCAGCAGCACCGAAACAGCGCAGATCGACCCGCTCAAACGCCTGAAGATCGAAGCCAGCATGACCCAGGTGGCGCTGAAAAAGGCCGAGAAGCAGTTGGCCATCCACGCCAGCAGCGAGTTGCAAAGTCAGGTGAATGAACTGCGTATCGCCGCCGAGGCCGCACAACAGGCACTCACTGCCGAACTGAGCAAAACACCAAGCGCAACTCCGCCAGCCAGCACGCCAACTGCCGACGACAGCGCCCTAAAGAAAGCCAAGATCGACGCCGCCATGCTCCGCGCCCAACTGCGCAAGCTGGAGAAG
>JAIERF010000061.1 GCA_019747075.1 Pseudomonadaceae bacterium | reverse complement strand
ATCGGCAGCACCTGGCCAATCGCCCAGGTGTCCGGCAGGCTCTGGAATACCGAGAAGTTGCAGATGTATTTATCCGCGAGCTTGTCGTTGAGTTCATCCAGCACCTGGCGGTGCGAACGCTGCCGGGCCTTGAGCGAGTTGTGCAGGCGGCGGCACACGGCGAAGTAACACTGCTCGGCCAGGGCCTTCTCGGTCAGGCTGATCTTGCCATCCGCATACTGAGCCGCCACGTCGCTCATATAGTGGGTGGCGCGCCAGTAGGTTTCGGTGACCATCTCGATATCCGTCGGGCCGAGCAGCTCAACCAGATAACGCACGGTTTCCGGCAGGCTGGTGACATCTTCGATCTGCGGGATCTGGTCGTTGTGCTTTTCCACGTCGGTAACCTGGACCACCAGCATGGCGTGGTGGGCGGTCAGCGAGCGGCCGCTCTCGGAGAAGATGTGCGGATGGGGCAGCGCCTGCGCATCGCAGAACTCTTTCAACATGCCCACGACCACGCCGGCGTAGTCGTCCATGTCGTAGTTGATCGAGCTGGCGTTACGCGAATGGGTACCGTCGTAGTCCACACCAAGGCCGCCGCCGACGTCGATATGGTCGACCGGCAGGCCGAGGGCGCGCAGCTCGCCGTAGTAGCGGATGGCTTCCTTGAAACCGTGCTGGTAGTCGGCCAGGTTGGCGATCTGCGAGCCCATGTGGAAATGCAGCAGGCGGATGCCCTGGTCCAGACCGGCCTTGCGGAAGCGCTCGACCACCGACAGCAGCTGCGCCGCCGACAGGCCGAACTTGGACTTCTCGCCGCCGGTATCGGCCCACTTGGAAGACGCCAGCGAGGACAGGCGCACGCGCAGGCCGACCTGAGGCACCACCTTGAGTTCGGCGGCCTCGTCGATCACCAACTGCACTTCGGACTCTTTCTCGATCACGATAAAGACGTTGTGGCCGAGCTTCTGGCCCATCAGCGCCAGGCGAATAAATTCGCGGTCCTTGTAGCCGTTGCAGACGATGGTGCCGCCCTTCGGCGCTAACGCTAATACGGCCAGCAGCTCAGGCTTGGAGCCGGCTTCCAGACCGATGGAGACGTTCTGGGTGGCGATGATGTTTTCGATCACCGCCTCCTGCTGGTTGACCTTGATCGGGTACAGGGCGGTGTACTGGCTCTGGTACTCAAGGCGGGCGATGTTGGCATCAAAAGCGCCGGTGAGCTGACGCACACGGTCCTGCAGGATGTCCGGGAAGCGCACCAGCAAGGGCAACGACAGACCGGTCTTACGCAGCTCGTCGACCTGCTCATAGAGGTCAATCGGCGCGCTCTGCGGGCCGTTGGGGCGCACTTCGACGCGACCCGCCTCATTGATGGCGAAGTAACCGGCGCCCCAATGGCGAATGCCGTAGACGCTGCGACTGTCCGCGACTGTCCATTGGCTGCCGTCATCTTTACGTGTGCGTCGTACGGGCATCGTGGTCTCCCAGGAAAAAGCAGTGGCTGTCGCCAGGCGGCAACAGCAGATTAACCAGTAGAAATGACTATTCCTGGCGAATGGACCCAGTCGCCAGAATAAAGTTTAGAAAGGTTGCGTTCAGCCGCCGGATTTCTTCGTGCGAAAGCCGCGGGCGGTCAGTTCGGCCAGCAGCAGCTCGACGTGATCGCCCTGAATCTCGATCACTCCGTCCTTTAGCGCGCCGCCACAGCCGCAGCGTTTCTTCAACGCCGTGGCCAGGGCCGTGAGGTCATCGAGGGCCAGCGGCACGCCGCTGATGGTGGTCACCGTCTTGCCGCCACGGCCTTTGCTTTCGCGGCGCACGCGGGCGATGCCATCGCCGTCAGGAATCTGGCTTTGCTTGCAGGTACAGGCGGCCACCGGCTGGCTGCAGTCCGGGCAATGCCGGCCGCTGTCGGTGGAATACACCAAGCCGCTGAGGGCGGCGAAGGAGGCAGCTTTCTTGACCACGGGCAGGTCCTCGCGGGGGTCAGAAGATATGCAGCAATTCACGTTGGCAGGGCATATCTGAAAGCGACTGGCCGGCAGTTGCCGACCGCGAAGCCCCACTCTGGCAGGGGCAGCGCAAACGAATCGCGACAAGGTCGGCGGTTCGAGGGCGCGCAGTGTAACGGCAAAAAAGCCGCGTGCTAATAGGCCGATTGCGTCATTGCCGAGCGGATTGGCGACGCCGTCCGCGCAACGTGCAGGATGCTGCACGCAACGCCCGCAAATCCTGCACAAACAGCGGCTATCTGGCCTGGTTATTCAGCGCCAGATAACGCTCAAGCGCCACCAGCGAGTCAGGGCAGTAAGGCTGTACGGCAGCATCGGCCAACGCCGCCTCGATCGACACAAAGCGCGCCTGCAGCACCTCTTCCGCCTGCAACTGCAAGGGCGCATCGGACACGGCAGAAAACACCCCGCACCAGAGGCGGTTATCCGGCTGTTCGAAGTAGAAGCGGCCATGCTCGCGCAGGGCCACATCGGCGATGCCCAGCTCTTCCGCCAGCTCCCGCGCGGCCGACTCGGCATAGCTCTCCGCCGCCAGCACCATGCCGCCGGCGGCCACATCCCAGTAACCGGGATACAGCGCCTTGCTGAAGGTGCGTTGATGCACGCACAACTCACCGGCGGAATTAAACAGCAGGATAAAGGTGCCGCGGCCGACCAACCCACGTGCGCGCAGCTCGGCCCGCGGCAGGCTGCCGAGCAGCTGATCGGCCTCATCGACCCAGGCGATCAGCTCGGCATCGGAGGCGGCGCGATGGGCCGCCTCTTGGCTGCAGTTAGGCATGCCTCAACCCTGAGTCAGCAAGGTACGCAGGTCGATGATCGCGGCGTTGGCGCGGGAGATGTAGTTGGCCATCACCAGCGAGTGGTTGGCCAGCACGCCATAACCGCTGCCGTTGAGGATCATTGGGCTCCACAGCGGTTCCTGGGCGGCCTCCAGCTCGCGAATGATCTGCCGCACGCTGACGGTGGCGTTCTTCTTCGCCAGCACATCGGCAAAATCCACCTCAATGGCGCGCAGCAGGTGCGACAGCGCCCAGGCTTGGCCACGGGCCTCGTAGAACACGTTGTCGATCTGCAGCCACGGGGTTTGCACCACTTCCTCGCTGACCTGCGGCGCTTCGCCCGGGGCCAGCACGGCATCGCCCTTGAGGTCAGTGTTCAGGCGCACGCGGCCGACGCTGGCCGACAGGCGCTGGGACAGCGAGCCGAGACGGGTGGCGACATCACCCAGCCAGTTATTCAGGTTGTCGGCGCGGGTATAGAACTGTGCATTGGGCTGGCTCGGGTCGGCCAGGCGGCGCTGGTAGCGATCCAGCGACTTGATCCCTTCGCGGTACTCGGCCTCGGTGGCCGGCAGGGCCCAGCTCTTGTTGTCGAAGTTGAAGCGCGGCTCGGCCTTGGCCAGATCCGGGTCTTCGGTGGACTGCGACTGGGAGCGGGCAAAGTCCTTGCGCAGGGCACGCACCACGTCGCGCACCTGCACCAGCACGCCGTATTCCCAGCTCGGCATGTTGTCCAGCCACAGGCCCGGCGGCGCCAGGTCGTTGGACAGGTAGCCGCCGTCCTTGTCGAGCAGGCTGCCGGCCACGCTCTTCACGGTTTCTACCGTGGTGTAACCACTGACCAGCGGACGCTGGGCCAACTCGGCGGCCGCCTTGGCGTTTTGCTGCACCGGGAACAACGCCGGCTCCTGGCTCCAGTACCAGCCGACCACCAACGCAGCCAGCAGATACAGCCCCAGCAGGCCCCCGAGGGCGCGGCTCAGCCACAGGCCACCGAGGTAACTGCGCACATCGTCGACCGAGTCATCGACCCGCCCACGCAGGTCATTCTTGCGGTTTTTCCAGTCCAGCATGGCCATGTCCTTGATTTGCTGCATGAAAGGGTTTGGGCAGCGGCGGCATCGGCCACTGCGCGTACCCGGCACTATAAGGGAAGCGCCAGCCGATGCGCAGCGCATCACGGCAAACTTAGCGTTGGCAGCGCATGCTCGGCGCCGGCCGACCACCAAAAGCAGACAAAAGGATGGCGCCAATTGATCGACGGCACTATCGCTGCCACTATCCTGTGCCAGCATAGCGCCATCATTGCCCAGCCATCGCCACAACCACCTGCCAGCGAACCATGATCGAGCCAGAAGACCCCAGTCGCGACCGCCTCAAGCACCACTTCGCCCAGCGCGTCATTCACCAGGCCAGGCAAACCCTGGAAGTCTGGCAACGCCTGCAATGCAGCGAATGGAACGCAGTGGAAATGGCCGAGCTGAGCGAGGCCAACCTGCTGCTGCTGCGCTACGCCCAGCGCTTCGAGCAGGCCGAACACAGCCAGCTGGCAGAGGCCATCCAGACCTGCCTGGCGGCGGTGGAAGCCAACCGCGGACGCCTTAACAGCGAGCTGATCAGCCAACTCAACCAGCTGATGCAGCGCCTTTCGCGCACCGGCCTGCGGCACAGCGACCAACTCGAACAAACGCCACTGCCGGCCCTGCGCAAGCCGGTGTACCTAGCCCTGCAAGATGTCGTGCAAGGCCAGCGCTTGTGCCAGCAACTGCAATCCTTCGGCCTGCAGGCGCAAGCCCTGGACACCGCCAACGGCTTTCGCTCGGCGATGACCGAACGCCA
>JAIERF010000046.1 GCA_019747075.1 Pseudomonadaceae bacterium | reverse complement strand
GGAATTTCCAGGCATTCGAGCAAGCCCTGCATGCTGCCGTCTTCACCGCCACGGCCGTGCAACACAATAAAGGCGCGATCGATTTTCTCGCGGCTCAGGTGCTGCAACAGATCGGCGCCCACATCGATACCAAAGGCATCAACGCCAGCGGCCTGCAAGGCTTCCAGCACAGCGGCGCCGGATTTCAGCGACACCGGGCGCTCAGCGCTCTTGCCACCGAACAACACAGCGACACGGCCAAAGGCTTTAGGGTCGAGATTGGACTTCAACACGGCACTCATTTCGACTCACCTTCAGCAAACAACGGGTGCTTGAGCAACTGCGGGGCCAGACCGCCGATATCGCCGGCGCCCTGACAGAGGAGGATGTCGCCAGCGCGCAGCAGCGGTTTGACCAGCGGCGCCAGCTCGATGCCGCGCTCGATGTAGATCGGATCCAGCTGGCCACGCTGACGAATACTGCGGCACAGATTACGGCTGTCAGCCCCTGGAATCGGCGCTTCGCCGGCCGGGTAGACCTCCATCAGCAGCAGCACATTGGCGTCGCTCAGGACCTGAACGAAATCGTCATACAAATCGCTGGTGCGGCTGTAGCGGTGCGGTTGGTAAACCATCACCAGGCGGCGCTCCGGCCAGCCGGTACGCACAGCCTTGATCACGGCGGCAACTTCACGCGGGTGGTGACCGTAGTCATCCACTAACATCACGCTGCCATTTTCCACCGGCAGCTCGCCGTACACCTGGAAGCGCCGACCCACACCCTGAAAACCCGACAGCCCTGCGACGATGGCGGCATCGTCGACGCCCTCATCGGTGGCAATGGCGATGGTCGCCAGGGAGTTCAGCACGTTGTGGTTACCCGGCATTTTCACCGACACATCCAGCGGCTCACGGCCGGGACGCAGCACGGTGAAATACGTCTGCATACCGGCATGGCGAATATTTATCGCGCGCACATCGGCGTCGTCACTAAGGCCATAAGTAATGGTCGGACGGGCAATCAGCGGTAGAATTTCGCGCACATGGGGGTCATCCACGCAGACCACGGCCAGGCCGTAGAACGGCAGGTTGTGCAGGAATTCGACGAAGGTCTTCTTCAACTTGTTGAAGTCGCCGCCGTAGGTGCTCATATGGTCGGCGTCGATATTGGTGACCACGGCCACCAGCGGCTGCAGGTGCAGGAAGCTGGCGTCACTTTCGTCGGCTTCAGCCACCAGGTACCGGCTGGCGCCAAGCTGGGCATTGGTGCCGGCAGCGTTCAAGCGACCGCCAATCACGAAGGTCGGATCGAGGCCACCGGCAGCGAATACCGAGGCGATCAGGCTGGTGGTGGTGGTTTTGCCGTGGGTGCCGGCCACCGCGATACCGTGGCGGTAGCGCATCAGCTCGGCGAGCATTTCGGCCCGTGGCACCACCGGAATACGCCGTTCGATGGCAGTCGCCACTTCCGGGTTGGAGGTATTCACTGCGCTGGACACCACCAGCACGTCGGCCGTGGCGGCGTTCTCGGCGCGGTGACCGATAAAGATCTGCGCACCGAAGGAGGCCAGCCGATCGGTAACCGGCGAGGCTTTCAAGTCAGAACCAGACACCTGATAACCAAGGTTAAGCAACACCTCGGCAATCCCACACATGCCCACACCGCCGATGCCGACGAAGTGGATGCGGCGGATACGACGCATTTCCGGTTGCGGGAACGCTTTATGGCTCTCAACCACGGGCCACCTCCAGGCAAATGTCGACCACGTTGCAGGTGGCATCCGGCGTGGCCAGACGACGAGCCGTCGCGGACATGGTTTTCAGTCGATCGGTGTGCATCAGAACCTCTGTCAGGCGCGCGGCCAAATCGGCGGCGCCAGTCGTTGCTTGCGGCAGGAGGAAGGCTGCGCCCTCGTCCGCCAGGTAATGGGCATTGCGGGTTTGGTGATCGTCGATGGCGTGCGGCAACGGCACCAACAGAGCCGGCAAGCCGGCGGCGGCCAACTCACTGACAGTCAGGGCACCGGCACGGCAGACAACCAGGTCGGCCCAGCCATAGGCGCGCGCCATGTCTTTGATAAAAGGTGCCACTTCGGCGCTCACGCCCTGGGCCTGATAGCGCTCGCTGGTCACCTCGGCGTGCTGCTTGCCGGCCTGGTGAAACACCTGCGGACGCAGCTCGGCGGTCAGCAGGCCAATAGCCTCGGGCAGCAACTTATTCAAGGGTTCGGCACCCAGGCTGCCGCCCAGCACCAACAGGCGCGGCTGACGGTTGCGCAGGGATTGGCGCGGGGTTTCCAGAAACAGCTCTTCGCGCACCGGGTTGCCGGTGGTGCGGCGCTTGCTGCTGACACTGAAGGTGTCCGGGAAGGCCTCGCACACACGGCTGGCGATGGGCGCCAGACTAAGGTTGGCGGTGCCGGCCACAGCGTTTTGTTCATGAATGATCAGCGGCACACCCGCCAACCGCGCCGCCAGACCGCCGGGGCCGGTGACATAGCCACCCATGCCCAGCACGCAGACCGGCTGCAGCTCGCGAACAATCTTGCGCGCCTGCCACAATGCCTTGAGCAATTGGAACGGCGCCTTGAGCAGTGCCAACTTGCCCTTGCCACGCAGGCCACTGACGTTGATCAGGTGCAGCGGCAAACCGGCGGCCGGCACCAGCTCATTCTCGATTCCACGCGGCGTGCCGAGCCAGTGCACTGCATAGCCGCGCGCCTTGAATTCGCGGGCACAGGCCAACGCCGGGAACACGTGACCGCCGGTACCGCCCGCCATGATCAGCACATTAGCGGCCATGGGTGAGCTCCTCATCGGCGAAATCCGACTCGTCAAATTCGACTTCGGCACTACCCAGGTGCGTGCGCCGCTCCCACTCGATCCGCAAGAGCAAACCGAGAGTGATGCAGCAGATCACCAGCGAGCTGCCGCCGTAGCTGAGGAACGGCAGGGTCAGGCCCTTGGTCGGCAGCAGGCCAACGTTCACACCGATGTTGATCAGGATCTGGCCGATCCACATGATGGCCAGACCATAGGCGACATAGGCAGCGAAGAACTGCTTGGCCTTCTCCGCCCACAGGCCGATGTACAGGGCGCGCACGCTGACGAACACAAACAGTGCAACGGTCAGCAGGGAACCGAGCAGCCCCAGCTCTTCGGCCAGAACACTGAACACGAAGTCGGTGTGCGCTTCCGGCAGGTAGAACTGCTTCTGGATGCTGTTGCCCAGGCCCACGCCCAGCCACTCGCCGCGACCGAAGGCGATCAGCGCCTGGCTCAGCTGATAGCCGGCGCCGTACTGGTCGGCCCAAGGGTCGATAAAGTTGGTCAAGCGCTGCATACGATAGGACTGGCCGGTCATCACCACCACGCCAGCAGCCAGCACCGCGAGCACCAGCGGGATAAAGCGCAGCAGGTTGATGCCACCGAGGAACAACATGGCAATTGCCGCGCCCATCAGTACCACGGTGGCGCCGAAGTCTGGCTCGGCCAGCAGCAAGGCGGCGATCGGCGCTAGCACGGCCATGGGCTTGATAAAGCCCATCAGGTTCTCGCGCACATCGGTCTGCCGACGGACCAGGTAGCCCGCCAGGAAGATCACGGTAAACAGCTTGGCCAGCTCCGACGGCTGCACGTTGAAGATGCCGAAACCGATCCAGCGCGAGGCGCCGTTCACTTCGCGGCCGATGCCGGGGATGAGCACCAGAATCAACAAGACAAAGGCCGCCATCAGCAGGCGCCCGCCGTAGCGCTGCCACTGTGCCAGAGGCACCAGCAGGGTCAGCAGGCCAGCGCCCAGGCCGATGGCCAGATAAATCAGGTGACGGATCATGTGGTACAGCGGGTTGCCGGACTGCACCGCTGCCACTTCCGAGGACGCCGAGGTGATCATCACCAGGCCCAGGCCGAGCAGACCCAGACAACCCGCCAACAGCGGAAAGTCGAGGTCGATGCCGCGCGCACTGCGCAGCGGCGAAGGCGCGGCCAGCAACTGGGCGAGCATCAGAGAAGCCCCCCGACGGCAGCGGCGAACAGCTGACCGCGCTGCTCGAAGTTCTTGAACATATCCAGGCTGGCGCAGGCTGGTGACAGCAATACGGCGTCGCCCGCCTGAGCCAGTTCGGCGGCGCGCTGCACGGCGTCTTCCAACGTCGCTACGCGAATCAGCGGTACGCCGCTATCAGCCAGGGTATTGGCCAGCAACTCAGCATCGCGCCCCAGCAACAGCACGGCGCGGCAGTGCGCCGCCACGGGTCCGCGCAGGGCGGAAAAATCCGCGCCCTTGCCGTCGCCACCGGCGATCAGCAGCAACTTGCCGTCGATATCCGCACCGAGGCCTTCGATGGCCGCCAGGGCGGCGCCCACGTTGGTGGCCTTGGAGTCGTCGTAATAGGTCACGCCGCGCAGTTCGCGCAGCCACTGGCAGCGATGCGCCAGGCCGGTGAACTCACGCAGAGCAGCCAGCATCGGCGCCATCGGCAGGCCGGCGGCATGGCCCAAGGCCAGGGCCGCTAGTGCGTTGGCCTGGTTATGGGCGCCACGCATTTTCAGCTCGCGCACATTCAGCAGTTTGTCGAACTGGAAGGCCAGGTA
>JAIERF010000336.1 GCA_019747075.1 Pseudomonadaceae bacterium | reverse complement strand
GGTCTGTTGCGACTGTCGATAAAACTCAAGGCTTGGTACAGGGCCTGAATGCGTGGCAGCTCGCAACCGGCCTGGGCGGCGGCCAGCAAGGGCGCGGCATAGATCGCCTGCAGCTCCATGGGCCGCTGCTGTTGCCAGTCGTGGTACATGCTTGGTTGGTAGTCCGGCATCCGCTCGGTATTGGCAAACAGCTTGTCGGCAAAGCCCGCCGGCAGTTCATGGCCGCAGGCGGCAGCGCCCTGCACCACCTCCTGCATGAGGGCTTGAATCAACGCCCGACTGTCGGCGTTGCTCATCAATGCGCTGGTGCCGGCGCTCAGCAATACCGACAAGCCGTTGTAAGGCACATTCCACACCAGTTTCTGCCAGCGCGCCTGCTCCAGGCTGGCCATAACCGTGGCATCAATGCCCGCAGCACTGAACAGGCCAGCCCCTTGTTCAAGAATCGCCTGACGTGCGCCCTGCTCGGTTGCCGGGCCGGAGTGATAGCCCAAGCTGACAGCCCCCAGAGATTGATGCTCAACCACCCCGGGCGCCGAACGGTGCACACAGATAAAACACAGGCCACCGAGCAGGTGCAGGGACGCCGGCAACAGCGGACGCAAGGCCTCCTCGACGCCCAAACCATTTTGCAGCAACAGCACCTTGGCGCCTGGCGCGGCCACTTGCGTAATCAGTGGCGCCAGCGCCGCATTACTGGTGGTTTTAGCCCCCACCAGCAACCAGTCACAAGGCGGCATCTGCGCCACATCACGGTAGGCCTGGACATTGTCCAGGGTGATGGCGCCATGCACCGCACTGTTGACCTGCAAGCCGTTGCCGCGCACCGCCTCGTATTCACTGCGCAGGAGAAAATGCACATCGAAGCCAGCCCGCGCCAGCATCACGCCATAAAATCCGCCAATAGCGCCGGTACCGATGATCGCGATCCGTGGACGTTGTGAATTTGCCATTCAGGGAAGCTCCTCAGCCGCCATAGCCAGCGCCCTGTCCAGGGCCTGGCACCAGTCTTCACGATTAAAGCCCGCCGCCAACTCGCCGAAAAACTGACTATCACGTACGGCAAATACGGCCGGCAGGTGCCGCACTTCATAGCGCTCAACCAGGCCACCGTTATCGCCGGCGTCAATCCAGCACAGTCGCGCTACCGGCAGTCGCCAAGTAGGCAATTGCTGACGCAACCAGCGGCATCTGGCACAACCTATGCTGGTAAAGATCACCAGCGACACGCCAGGCAAGGCCAGCAATTGACGATCGGCATCAAAATCGGTCAATTCAAGCTCGGCCACTATACTGCCTGTAGCGATGTCAAAATGATGGCATTGGGAGTGGTTGGTCATGCGTCGATTCTTGCGTCACCCCAGCGACATGCCGGTGGAATTGGTTCTGCGCCGGCAGGCGTTCGTGCCACGCCAGCGCCTGCACAATATCAGCCTCGGCGGCGTGGCGTGCAATTCGCCACGCAGCTTCCGCTGCGGCAGCGCCATAGAAATGCGCATCCCTCTACTCGGCGAGGCGGCACGCTACCCCGGCATTGTCGCCTGGTGCCGCAAGCAGGCCGACGACTATCTGGTCGGCATTGCCTTTATGGATGAAGACACCCTGTTTCGCGCGCGCATGGTCGAGCAAGTCTGTCAGATCGAACATTACCGCCATCAACGGGAGCTGGAGCTGGGCCAGGCATTGCCAATCGAGGCGGTAGCCTGTGAATGGATCGCCGCCCACGCCGACGAATTCTCCAACGCCAGCTTCGGCTAGCCGCCTTTATCAGCACCCGGCGGTGGGATTAAACCCGGCCGTGCCCATTGTCTAGCCAAGGCCTAACGCGCTAAGGTTCAGCCTCCCCACTGCGCCCATCTTGCTGCATACCGCCCAGGGGATCGCTGGCGGCCGGCACCTGTGACCTGACGACTCTGACCTGATGAATAGCACCATGGCTGATTTACCCATCGACGACCTTAACGTTGCCTCCAACGAAACCCTGATTACCCCGGAGCAACTCAAGCGCGAAATCCCTCTGACCGACGCGGCGCTACAGACCGTGGCCCATGGCCGCGAAGTCATCCGCAACATCCTCGACGGCAAGGATCATCGCCTGTTCGTGGTCGTCGGCCCGTGCTCGATCCATGACATCAAGGCGGCCCACGAATATGCCGAGCGCCTCAAGGTGCTGGCGGCTGAAGTCTCGGACAGCCTGTTTCTGGTCATGCGCGTGTATTTCGAAAAACCGCGCACCACCGTCGGCTGGAAAGGTCTGATCAACGACCCGTACCTGGATGACTCGTTCAAGATTCAGGACGGCCTGCACATCGGTCGCACCCTGCTGCGTGATCTGGCCGAAATGGGCCTGCCGACGGCGACTGAAGCCCTCGACCCGATCTCGCCGCAGTACCTGCAAGACCTGATCAGTTGGTCGGCGATTGGCGCGCGCACCACCGAATCCCAGACCCACCGCGAAATGGCTTCCGGCCTGTCCTCCGCTGTGGGCTTCAAGAATGGTACCGACGGTGGCCTGACCGTGGCCATCAACGCCCTGCAGTCGGTTTCCAGCCCTCACCGCTTCCTCGGTATCAACCAGGAAGGTGGTGTATCCATCGTCACCACCAAGGGCAATGCCTACGGCCATGTGGTCCTGCGTGGCGGCAACGGCAAGCCCAACTATGACTCGGTCAGCGTGGCGGTTTGCGAGCAGGCACTGAACAAGGCTGCGATTCGCCCTAACATCATGGTCGACTGCAGCCACGCCAACTCCAACAAAGACCCGGCCCTGCAACCGCTGGTCATGGACAACGTGGCCAACCAGATTGTCGAGGGCAACCAGTCGATCGTCGGCCTGATGGTGGAAAGCCATCTGGGCTGGGGCAGCCAATCCATCCCCAAAGACCTGTGTGAGCTGCAATACGGTGTATCCATCACCGATGCCTGCATCGACTGGGACACCACCGAAAAAGCCTTGCGCGGCATGCACCAGAAACTCAAGGATGTACTGCCAAAGCGCTCGCGAGACTGATTGTTTCGCGCACAAAAAAGCCGGGCACTGCCCGGCTTTTTTGTGCGCGTGAATTTTAGCTTTTTACCTGACTGCGTTGACGGCGCTCCATGTAGCGCTCGACATAGGAGCAAGAAGGAATCACAGAATAACCGGCGCCTTCGGCGTAAGCCAATGCCTGCTCGGTCAAGGCCGCCGCAATGCCGCGGCCGCGCAACGCGTTGGGTACGAACGTGCGATAGATATCCAGCGTCTGCTTGCCCAGATCCATATACGCCAGGTAAGCGCGATGACCGTCCACCGTCGTTTCGAACTGGTGACCGACCACATCATGCTGAACCGATACAGCTTCGCTCATTGCAATCCCTCAGCAGCCATCAGAAAAGCACCCTCACCTGATCAATTTTATCCAAACGCAAAGACATCTCCGCCGTTCCCGACTGGAACTGCACACTGAGATAGACCTTGCCGTTTTCCACCTTATGCAGCACCCCTTGATAATAGGCACCTTCGAAGGTGATGAACTGCAGTCGTTTTCCAGCATAGCTGGGCAATTGCTCGACCGCGACGAACTGCGGGCGCTGCTCCTCTTGCGTACCGGCAGCCGGCTTATCCTCAACCGCAGGCTCTGACGCCTTCTTTACCGCCAGCGAGAGATTAGGGTCAACCCAGCTAAACCCCAGCGGCTCAACCACCTGCTGATTGATCAGCACTACAGGCCGGAGCATGGCCAGGACATCCTTGGCATCAAAGAACTGCAGACCATCCCAGACCATGCCTTCCGTGGGGTTGAACTCCAGGCGCAGCGACTGCGGGTCCTGCAAGTATCGGCCATAGGCGGCAAGCACCAAGGGATCGAGGGCAATCCGCTGACTGCGCAACACCCGGTCAAATTGATCGACAGCGGTTTGCACGTACAGCTTGCTGTCTTGGCCGAGCTTGCCCGCACAATATTCCTGCACCTTGCGCTGGTAGTGGTTGTCACTCAGCTCCACAGTCACCAGCGATACGCGGGGCGGATTGCTGCGCAAGTCGGCAGGCTTTTCCGACATATTGGCCAGGGTCATGGACATCTGCATGGCCACCATATCGCGGGTATCGGAGCGCAAGTTGAAGCTCAGCTTTTGAGCGCCAGGCTGAAACTGATAGGAAAACTCCGCATCGGTCTCAAAGGTCCGATAGCCCATGTCCAGCAACTCACCGGTGCCGATATTGCGCACCTTGCCGCAGGCCACCTCGCTCATGGCGGTAAACACACTGCGCTCTGCCGGCTGGTTATACAGCTGAGCCATAAAGGGTCCGTGCACGTCCAGCGCCAAGCCTTGCAGCTTAATAGACATCTGTTCGGGGAATTTGCCCTCGGCCAACCGCTCCTTGAAGCGCAGCATCTCCCCCAGCCCATGAAAGCGCAGCTCGGCATGCGCCACACGCAGTTCATCATTTAATGCAGGGACGCGGATCACGACTTTTTCCAGCCCGACCCGCCCATCAAACGACGAAGTAATCCCTGAATATTTGATGTCCATGTACGGCGCCATCTGCTCAATAGCGTCATCCATGACGGCGCG
>JAIERF010000251.1 GCA_019747075.1 Pseudomonadaceae bacterium | reverse complement strand
TGCCAGGCCGTGCCTTGCGCCGCCCGCGAGGCATTGAATAGCAGCTCGGTTTTGCCACGCCGCAGCAGTTCCCGCGCCACGCTGAGCTCGTCGGCTGGCAGGTAAGGCGGCACCGGTTCGCCGGGGTTTTCGATATTCGCCCGCGCCCAGTGAATCACGCTGAAACGCGCCGCCCGCCGCGAGGCGGACATCAGCACGGGATCGTCCGCCAGGATGATCATGCTTTTGAGCGACAGGCCCGCCAGGTCGATGGCCTCCAGCCAGTCGGCCGGGGCATTGAGCACATGCTCGGCGCCTTGGCGCAGCAGCTCGCGCACCCGCGGCGTGGGGGTGGGCCACTGGCCCGAAGGCGGGCTGGGGAAGCTCAACTGCATGGCAAGGTCTCCGCATACGGGAAAACAGAAGCAGCCCCATGATTGATACGAAACGCACCATTCAAGACAACTGTCGGTGCACTTTATACCTTGCCGCCCATAGGCCTTGTCAAAAACACTCTGTCACTACTTAACCATCCACTTCGGGGAGTCGTCTTTGAGCGTCCATCAGCAACCGCCCATCGAGCATGTCGATGTCCTGATCATCGGCGCCGGCCTGTCTGGCATCGGTGCTGCCTACTACCTGCAGCGCGATCTGCCGGGTAAGCGCTATGCCATTCTGGAGGCGCGCGAGGCCAGCGGCGGGACCTGGGATTTGTTCCGCTACCCCGGCATCCGCTCCGACTCGGACCTCTATACCTTCGGCTACGAATTCAAGCCGTGGCTCAGCCCCAAGGCGATTGCCGACGCGGATTTGATCCTCGATTACCTGCGCGAAACAGCCAGCGAAAATGGCATCGACCAACACATCCGCTACCAGCACAAAGTGAAGCGTGCCGACTGGTGCAGCGAGACCGCGCGCTGGACCCTGGACATCGAGCGCCTGGACAGCGGCGAACAGCAGCGCATGACCTGCACCTGGCTGTTCTCGGCGGCCGGCTATTACCGCTACGACGAAGGCTTCACCCCGCACTTCGAGGGCGTGGAGCAGTACACCGGCCAGCTGATCCACCCGCAAAAGTGGCCCGAGAATCTCGACTACAGCGGCAAGCGCGTACTGGTGATTGGCAGCGGCGCCACCGCCGTGACCCTGGTGCCGGCCATGACCGACAAAGCCGCCCACGTGACCATGCTGCAGCGCACCCCCAGCTATGTGCTGGACGTGCCTCTGGAAGACCCCATCGCCAAACTGCTGCGCAAGTGGCTGCCCAGCGAGCGCGCCTACGCGCTGACGCGGCGCAAGAACATCCTCATCGCCCGTGGCATCTGGCTGCTGTGCCAGAAGTACCCACGCGTTGCCCGGCGCCTGATCCGCTTCTTCAATAAGCGCAGCCTGCCCAAAGACTACCCGGTGGACGAGCACTTCAACCCGCCTTACAACCCCTGGGAGCAGCGCCTTTGCGCGGTGCCGGATGGCGACCTGTTCAAGCGTCTGGCCGATGGCAGCGCCTCGATCGTCACCGACCATATCCGCACCTTCACCCCGCGCGGCGTGGCCTTGAAGTCTGGACGCGAGCTGGAGGCCGACATCATCGTCACCGCCACCGGACTCAACCTGCAGCTGTTCGGCGGCATGACCATGACCATCGATGGCGAAGCCGTGGACGTCTCTCGCAAGGTGGCCTTCAAAGGCATGATGCTCGACGGCCTGCCTAACTTTGCCTTCGCGGTCGGCTACACCAACTCATCCTGGACCCTCAAAGTCGGCCTGCTGTGCGAGCACTTCTGTCGGCTGGTGGCGCACCTGGACCAGCACGGCCATGCCTACTGCTACCCACAACTGCCCAGCAGCGACATGCCCACTCGCCCCCTGCTCGACTTCGGCGCCGGCTACGTGCAACGCGCCCTGCCGATGCTGCCGCGACAAGGCCTGGGCGCGCCCTGGCTGATGTCGATGAACTACCTGGAAGACGCCAAGGTGCTGCGCCAGGGGCCGGTACTCGACCCGAACCTGAAATTCGCCGCAGCTGGAACCCGGATCACGCCGGTATCGGACGGAACACGCCAACCGGCGAGCGCCTGACAAGCGAACAGTGCAGACAACCTTATTGGCCAGGACAACAACAATGAAAAACTTCGCCAACAAAATCATCGTCATCACCGGCGCAGGCTCCGGCATGGGCCGCGCCTATGCCCTGGAGTTTGCCCGTTTGGGCGCGCGCCTCGCCCTCAACGACTATGACCCCGTCGGCCTGGCAGAAACCGTGCAGTTGCTGGAGTCATCCGCCTCACCGGCCGTCTTCAGTCAGGCCTTCGACGTCGGTAACCGTGAGGCGATGAATGCCTTCGCTGCTGCCGTTCAGCACGAGTTGGGCAATGCCCACGTGATCATCAATAACGCTGGCATCGGCGGCGGTGGTCAGCCGGTGTGGGCCATGACCGACAACGATTACGAGCGCACCTTGCAGATCAATTTCTTCGGCGTGGTCTACGGCACCCGCGCGTTCCTGCCACAGCTGCTGGCCAATGGCGAAGGGGCAATCGTCAACGTCTCCAGCGTGTTTGGCCTGGTCGGCACGCCCAACTCGTCGGACTACTGCGCGGCCAAATTTGCCGTGCGCGGCTTTAGCGAATCACTGATGGTGGAACTGGAGGAAAGCCCGATCTCGGTGCACCTGGTGCATCCAGGCGGCATCCGCACCAACATCGCCAAGGGCACCCCAAACGGCGAGGCATTCACCCGTAAATACCTGAAGACCGATCCTGCCGACGTCGCCCGCGAGGTGATTCAGTGCATCCGCAGCGGCAAGCAGCGCATCGTCCTCGGCCACCAGTCCACACAGCTGTGGCTGGCGTCCTGGGCGCTGTCACTGGAGCGACGCAACCGCATGCTCTACCGAATGCTCAAAAGCATGCTCGACCCCCGGCAATACGACCTGGTGCGCCGCCGCACCGCCGAGTCCGCCCGGCCATGCACAGACAACAACGAGGCAGCCCGATGAACAATCGAATCAGCGATCCAGACCGGATCATCCCACGGGAAAACATCGACTTCGGGCTGGACGCCAGCATCCCCCGCTACTGGTACGCCAACGACCCGTACAAGACCCGCGTGATGGATGGCATGCAGCTGTATTTCCCCGAAGGCGAGCGCTACTTCATCACCAGTGTGCGGCCCTTCCGTGAGCAAATCAGCGACCCGATTCTGGCCAAACACGTCAAAGACTTCACCCGCCAAGAAGGCCAGCACGGGATCGCCCATACCCAGTTCAACCAACTGCTGCGCGACCAGGGCATGCCGGTCGACGAAATGCTGGCCATGCAAAAGAAGCGCAACAACTTCTGGCTCACGCGTTTTTCCCAGGAGTTCAACCTGGCGCTGACGGGCGCCTTCGAGCACTTCACGGCCCTGCTCGCAGAGGGGTTCTTCTCGCGCAAACAGGTCATGGACGGCGCCGACCCACGCGTGAAAGCCCTGTTCGCCTGGCACGCCATTGAAGAAATGGAACACAAGGCGGTGGTCTTCAACGTGATGACCACGGTGGCCAAGGTGGGCTACTTCAAGCGCAGCGCCGCGATGATCTACGCCACCCTGGAAATGACCTTCGAGACCTATCGCAGCACCGACGTGTTACTCAAGGCGGACGGTTTCAGTTGGCTTGAGCGCAAGCGCATGTTCTTCGCGCACCTGCCCTGGATGTATGGCCGTAACGGCGTGTTTAGCTCCTTCAGCGGGATGATCCTGGCTTACCTGAAGCCGGGTTTTCACCCCGACGATATTCCCGTCGTGCACAACTACCCAGACTGGATTCAGGCCTATGAGCGCACCGGCGACCCAGGCCAGGCATGCGATGCACTGATCGCTGCGGCTTACTGAGCACGCATAAAAAAGCCACGGTGCCCTAAGGACGCCGTGGCTTTTTTACGTTCTAGTGCTGATCCCGCCAGGCCGCGGCGGGCAAAACGCCTTAGCGCTTGGGCAACGGTTTAAAGCCGCTCGGACTGTCGCACTGATACTGCGCGAGGGTCAGATAGCCGAAGTCTTTTTTCGGCGGAATAAAGCCCTCCGGCTCAAGCACATCCAGGTTCGATGCGGTTTTATGGCCCTTGGTTTTCCAACCGACGACGACCACCGAACTGTGTTGATGCGCCAGCGCAATGCCGACCTTGCCGCTCGTGTCATTGCTACACCACAGCGAAACGGCAGCCATCATGATGGCCTCCAGATGCTCTTCATTGACCCTGCTGGCAAATTCGGAGCTGAGCAACCAACGGTAAAAGCTGGCGTGCAGGGTCCAGTTCAACGGCAGGTTCTGGGCACAGGCGGTTTTGATAAAGCCGCGAAACATGTTCATGCCATCAGGGCCATCGAGCTTTAGCAGCCCAGGGCACAGATCAAACAGCGTGTGCCAATAGACCCGCAAATTGCTGTCGATCTGGGTAAAGGTTTTGGTGGTGAGTGGATAACCGGCGAGAAACCGATGCAACGAAAGGGCATCCAGTTTTGACCGGTCAACACCCTGGGCGTTGATGTAATGAGTAGACATCTGCGTTCTCCTGAGCGAG
>JAIERF010000266.1 GCA_019747075.1 Pseudomonadaceae bacterium | reverse complement strand
ATTACTGGCCCGATGACCCCTTGATTGCCGAGCCCACTGCGCGGGCCAAGCCGCGCCGCTAGTCAGCTGCTTGCGGTTCTACTGCCGGTGGCGTGGCTGGCGGTGCCTCGAGCTGCAGCTGTTCATAGGCGCGGTCGAGGTCGTCGCGCAGCTGTTCGGCGCCGGGCATGGCCTTGGAAATCTGCAGGGTGATCGGCAGGTGACGCAGGGTGATATAGGGCAGTGCGGGTAAATCCGCATCCTGCAAGGCTTGCTCGATGGGCTTGCTGTAGTCGATCAGAAAATCACCACGCTGGCGCATCAGCATGGCCAGCGCGGCCTGGTGACTGCTGCTGCGGCTTATCTGCAAGTCGAGGCTGGGATCGACCAGCCAGTCGGAAATCGGCGGGCGGTAGGCGTAGCCGTTGATCAGCAACAGACGCTTGCCGCGCAGCCCTTCCGGCAGCGCCGGGGGCGCCGTGTCGGGGCGGTGGTAAAGGTTGATGTTCACGGTGCTCAGCTGGTGCCGGCCTTCGAGGATGTGCCCCTGCAATTGCGGCACCCCCGGTGCGCCGGCCGACATCTGGATGCTGCCATCCACCAGCCCCTTGTACAGCCGGGCCCCCGGCAGCGAACGGAACTCGGCGGGGTAGCCAGCCTGCTGCAGCAGCTGACGGATGATGACGATGATCTCGCCGCGGGCCTGGCCCTGGTCGTCGGTGTAGCTGAACGGCGGAAACTCCAGATAGGCAAAGCGCACGAGCGGGCGCTCACTGGCCACGCCGAGGGATGACAGGCACAGCCCCGCCAGCATCAGGCACAGTGACCCGAGGCGGCGTGAGCGTGACGAAGGCGACGGTGAGGACATTCGGTAACCAGGCGGCAGGACGTTACGGGCAGTTTAGTGCAGTGTGCCAGATAGTTGCTTACCGGCGTGGGCGGCGGCGCCGATACCCGGTTAATCCGCACGGCGGGCTGAACTATGCTGGGAGATATTCGCCGTGGCCGCGTGGGGACGGGCCCGGTTTTACTCGGTAGTGGGGGTAAGGTTATGCATCGCAAGGTTTTTGCCAGCAAGGTTTATGAGCGCAAGGTGGTGTTGGTTACCGGTGGCTGCGCCGGCATCGGCCGGGCGCTGGTGTTGCGTTTTGCCCAGGCCGGCGCGCGCCTGGTGATTCTCGATCTGCAGCAGGACGAGCTGGATAGCCTGTTGCAACACCTGGCTGATCATCACCATGTAGAGGCCATGGGCCTGTGCTGCGACGTGGCCGACGCGGTGGCGGTGCAGGAGGCCGTGGCGCTGGCGATGGAGCGTTTTGGCGGCATCGATGTGCTGGTCAACAATGCCGGCGTCAGTCACCGCAGCACCTTTGCCGATACCGATCTGGAGGTGTTTCAACGGGTCATGGCGGTCAACTATTTTGGCGCGCTGAAC
Organism: Pseudomonadaceae bacterium; assembly: GCA_019747075.1. Taxonomy (GTDB): domain Bacteria; phylum Pseudomonadota; class Gammaproteobacteria; order Pseudomonadales; family Pseudomonadaceae; genus Aquipseudomonas. Next base: position 3,104 of record JAIERF010000266.1, on the reverse strand, counting down.
TGCACCAAGGCGGTATTGCCCAGCCTGATCGCCCGGCACGGGCAGATCATCGTGCTCAGCTCGCTGTCGGGCTTTGCCCCGTTGCTCTATCGCAGCGCCTACAACGCCAGCAAGCACGCGCTGCACGGCCTGTTCGAGACGCTGCGCTACGAGATCAAGGGCTCGGGGGTGAATGTCATGCTCGTCTGTCCGGGCTTTACCGCCACCGATTTGCGCAAGAATGCCCTGGTCGGCGACGCCGGGCTGGCGCCGAGCCCGCCTCTGGCCATGGGCCGGGTGGCCTCGGCCCATGACGTGGCCGAGGAGGTCTACCGTGCGGCCCTCAAGCGCAAGCGCCTGCTGGTGTTGTCCAACGTCAACTGGCGGGCGCGCCTGCTGGCGCGCTATTTCCCCTGGCTGTTTGAGCGCGCGCTGTTGCCGCGCATCTCCGGGATCAAGCCGGGCCGGGGTGGGCGCTAGGGCTGCGCCGGGGCGTTGCTGGGTGTTTCTATCAGGATAAAGTAACGCAGCATCACCAGGGTCAGGAACAGCTGCAGGAAGCCATTGGCACTGTCCAGCAGCAGGCTCAGCCAGGCGGTGGGCGCCTCGCCCACTAGCTGATACACCCACCAGTCCAGCAGCCATAACGGCAGCAGCACTGCCAGCAGGCAGGCCAGCAGCGGCCAGAAATGCCCGGCGCTGAGCGTCAGGCTGCCGCGCAAGGCGGCCAGCGGCGTGTAACCGCGCAGCACCAGCAGGTATTCGGCAAAGGCCAGCTTGACCATCACCCACAGCCCCGGCAGCACCAGCAGTGAAAGCCCGAGCAGGATCAGCAGACTGGTCAGGGCCGTTAGCACCGCGAGACTCGGCCACAGGCGCAGGGCCGCTGCCAGCAGGTCCGCCATGCGTGGCTGCAGACCACGGCTGCGGGCATCGACCAACAGAATCAGCGCGGCGCTGTACAGCGGATAGAACAGCAGGCCGGCCAGCAGGCTGTAGGGCACGCTGGCGCTCTCGCCGGTCCAGAGACCGATAAACTGGGCGAGCAGATTTTCCAGCAGCACCCAGGGCAGGCACAGCAGGGCGATGGTGCTCAGGTGGCGGCGAAAGAAGTACCAGGCGTCGCGCAGGGGGATCAGCGGGTTCATCGGCGGGCATCAGCGGTGAGTGGGCGTCCACTGTAGCGGGTTGCCCGTGGCGGTTCCAATCGTCCCGGCGTCGATCGAGGAGGGTGCGTCGGCCGGGGTGTTCGCCCATAATCGGCCTCCGCTTTCGCCCGCAGGAACTCCTGGTGAAGAAAATCGCCGTATTCGCCGATGTGCAGAACCTCTATTACACGGTGCGCCAGGCCCATGGCTGCCACTTCAATTACGCCGCCCTGTGGGCGGACATCAGCCAGCGCGGGCAGATCGTCGAGGCTTACGCCTATGCCATCGAGCGCGGCGATGCCAAGCAGCAGCAGTTCCAGCAGATCCTGCGCAACCTCGGTTTTACCGTGAAGCTCAAGCCCTATATCCAGCGCAGCGATGGCTCGGCCAAGGGCGACTGGGACGTGGGCATTACCATCGACGTGCTGGATGCTGCGCCACGGGTGGACGAAGTGGTGCTGGCCTCCGGTGACGGCGACTTTGCCATCCTGCTCGACAAGATCCGCGCCAGTTACGGTGTCGAGGCCGTGGCCTACGGTGTGCCGGGCCTGACCGCCCAGGCGCTGATGCGCGCGGCCAGTCGCTATGTGCCGGTCGAAGGCAGCTTGCTGCTGAAAAACTGAGCCGCTTGTCTAACCGCCGACCTCTTACCTGAATAAAACGGATCGTTCGTGGAACCCATCGCAGTCATCGACTTTGAAACCACCGGCATGTCACCCGGCCATACCTGCCGTGCCACCGAGATCGCTGCGGTGATCGTCGAAGACGGGCGCATCGTTGCCCGTTACCAGAACCTGATGAACAGCGGCGCCTATGTGCCGCCGTTTATCGAAAGCCTCACCGGCATCAGCAACGCGATGCTGCGTAAGGCCCCGCCGGCGGCTCAGGTGATGGCCGAGGTGGCTGAGTTTGTCGGGCGCACGCCGCTGGTGGCGCACAACGCCTCGTTCGACCAGAAGTTCTGGGATGCCGAGCTGGGCCTGATCCAGCGCCAGCGCGTACAGGATTTTGCCTGCTCGATGCTGCTGGCCCGCCGCCTGCTGCCGCAGGCGCCCAATCACAAGCTTGGCACTCTCAACAGTTGGGCGCAGTTGCCCCACACCGGCCAGGCGCACCGGGCCATGGCCGATGCGGAAATGGCCGCCAACCTGATGCTGTTTATGGTCGCGCAACTGCGCGAACGGCATGCCATTCGCGATATTTCCCATGGGCTGCTGTGCCGCCTGCAGAAGGTGCCGGCGGCGAAGATTGCCGAAGCCCTTAGCAAAGCGCGCGGCTAGCTAAGGCAGTAACACCAAGCGGTTGGGCAGCTCGTTGCGACTGTGGCTGGCTGGCAGGTGCTGCTTGAGGTGCGCGCCACAACCCTGAATGCAGTCGAGAAACCCTTGTAACGTCTGGCCCTGCCGCACCTGGCGGGTGAAGGCGTCGATCTGCGTTTGCCAGGTGCTATCCGGCAGGTGTCGGGAGATGCCGCGATCGACCAGGATCTCGACATAACGCTCGGCCTCGGCGACGAAAATCAGCATGCCGGTTTCGCCCGCCGTATGGTGCAGGTTGTGTTCGAGGAACTGCCGCCGCGCCAGGTTGCCGGCCCGCCAGTGGCGCACCGCCCGTGGCACCAAACGGGCGCTGATGCGCGGGCGACTGAAGAGCAGGGCCAGGCCGATAAAGCTCGCCCATTGCACCAGCAGCAGTTGGCCGCTATCCAGCCAGGCCGGGTAGTAGTTGATCGCCCCCGGCAGCAGCAAGGCCAGCAGGCTGGCCCAGAGCAGGGCGACGTCGCGGTAATCATCGGCCTGGGCGGCCAGTACCGTGACCAGTTCCGCATCGCTGTCGCGTTCGACCTGGGCAATGGCGTCTGCCACCTGCTGTTGCTCATTCGCGCTGAGTAGGCTCATGGCTGTTGCTCCTGTGCGTATTCCATTACCAGCCACCCGAGGCGCCACCGCCTCCGAAGCCACCACCACCGCCACCAAA
>JAIERF010000170.1 GCA_019747075.1 Pseudomonadaceae bacterium | reverse complement strand
CCGTCTTTTTCCCACTCGCGGGTCTGCAGCTTGCCTTCGATGTACACCTGCGAACCTTTGCGCAGGTACTCGCCGGCGATCTCGGCGACCTTGCCGAACATGGCCACACGGTGCCATTCGGTCTTCTCGACCTTCTGCCCGGTTTGCTTGTCAGTCCACTGCTCGCTGGTAGCCAGGCTCAGGTTGGTGACCGCATTGCCGTTGGGCATGTAACGAACTTCCGGATCCTGACCACAGGTTCCGACCAAAATGACTTTGTTAACCCCACGGGCCATATCGCTCTCCTAGGCTGCCGCGCGTTCCGGCGCCTGCTCGATGAGGCGCTCAAGGGACGCACGGTCCAATAGTTCAGTATCTACTTTGATATAGACGGCCGATTCATCGGCCACCATGACGGCGTCGGTCACGCCCGACAGCGCCTTAAGACGTTCGACCAGCCCGCTATCGCCCGCCGCAGCAGGCGTCAACGGCAAGCGCAGACTGGTCACATACGGCGGTTCGCGCATAGTAACAGCAAACCCCAGCCACAGTGCACAGAGCGCCGCACAGCCGACAAACACCCAACTCAACCCGCCAACCTGAAACAACCAGCCGCCGAAAATACCGCCAACGGCGGCGCCGAGAAACTGACTGGTGGAGTACACACCCATCGCCGTGCCCTTACCGCCAGCCGGTGCGACCTTGCTGATCAGCGAAGGCAAGGAGGCCTCCAGCAGGTTGAAGGCGGTGAAAAACGCGATGGTGCCCAGCACCAGCGCGCGCAGGCTGTCGCCGAAGGCCCAGAAGAACAACTCACACAGCAGCAACACGCTGACTGCACCCAGCAGCACGCGCTTCATCTGCCGCTGCTTCTCGCCATAGATGATGAACGGAATCATGGCGAAGAAGCCCACCAGCAGGGCCGTCAGGTAGACCCACCAATGCTCTTCCTTGGGCAAGCCGCCATTGGCCACCAGCGCCAGCGGCAAGGCAACGAAGCTGGCCATCAGGATCGCGTGTAGAACGAAAATACCGAGGTCCAGACGCAACAGATCGGGATGACGCAGGGTCGCGCTCAGGGCTTGCTTGGCCACACCCGACTCACGGTGCTGCAACTGCGTACTGGCGCGCGGTACCACCAAGGCCACAATCAGCAGCCCGACGATAGCCATGGCGGCCGTGGCGAGAAACAGCCCGGACAAACCATAGGCGCGAGTCAGCAGCGGGCCGACCACCATCGCCACGGCAAACGACAAACCAATGCTCATGCCGATCATGGCCATGGCCTTGGTGCGATGCTGCTCGCGAGTCAAGTCCGAGAGCAGCGCCATCACTGCCGCCGAGATGGCCCCGGCGCCCTGCAGCACGCGGCCGGCAATCACGCCCCAAATAGAGTCAGCCGAAGCGGCGAGTACCGCGCCAGCAGCAAAAATCAGCAAGCCGACATAAATCACCGGCAAGCGGCCGATGCGGTCGGAAAGCATGCCGAACGGAATCTGCAATACCGCCTGAGTCAGGCCATAGGCACCGATGGCCAGGCCAATCAGTGCCGGCGTGGCGCCTTGCAGGTCCATGCCATAGGTCGCCAGCACGGGCAGGACCATGAACATGCCCAGCATGCGAAAGGCAAAGACCAACGCCAGCCCGCCGGCGGCGCGCGTTTCGCCAGCACTCATGCGCCCACTGTGCGGATCGTGCATCAACAAGCCCTCATTTAACCGGCGGCGATTCTATCAGCACCGCACTCTCCATCACAGGCGTGATGCTTTGCCGCTGCGTGTCTGCGGCCCGTATACTCATCGGTTTCCGCCCGCCATGCGAGGCCGCTGTTTGTGGACAAGATTCTGATTCGTGGGGCTCGAACCCATAACCTGAAAAACATCGACCTGACCCTGCCGCGCGACAAGCTGATCGTTATCACTGGCTTGTCTGGCTCGGGCAAATCCTCTTTGGCCTTCGACACCCTGTATGCCGAGGGCCAACGACGGTATGTCGAGTCCCTGTCGGCCTACGCCCGGCAGTTTTTGTCGATGATGGAAAAACCCGACGTCGACACCATCGAAGGCCTGTCGCCGGCCATTTCCATCGAGCAGAAGTCCACCTCGCACAATCCGCGCTCGACTGTCGGCACCATCACCGAGATCTACGACTACCTGCGCCTGCTGTACGCCCGCGTTGGCATTCCGCGCTGCCCGGAACACGACGTACCGCTTGAGGCGCAAACCGTCAGCCAGATGGTCGATCAAGCCCTGGCCCTGCCCGAAGGACGCAAGCTGATGCTGCTGGCGCCGGTGATTCGCGAACGCAAGGGCGAACACCTGTCGGTCTTTGAAGAGCTGCGCGCCCAAGGCTTTGTCCGCGCCCGCATCAACGGCAAGCTCTATGAGCTGGACGAACTGCCCAAGCTGGACAAACAGAAGAAGCACTCCATCGACGTGGTAGTGGACCGCTTCAAGGTGCGTGCTGACCTGCAGCAGCGCCTGGCTGAATCCTTCGAAACCGCCCTCAACCTGGCCGACGGCATCGCTCTGATTGCGCCCATGGATGACGAGCCTGGCGAGGAGATGATCTTCTCCGCGCGCTTCGCCTGCCCCCATTGCGGCCATTCGATCAGCGAGCTGGAACCCAAGCTGTTTTCCTTCAACAACCCCGCCGGCGCCTGCCCCACGTGCGACGGCCTGGGGGTCAAGCAGTTCTTTGACATCAAGCGCCTGGTCAACGGTGAGTTGACCCTGGCCGAGGGCGCCGTGCGCGGCTGGGACCGGCGCAACGTCTATTACTTCCAGATGCTCGGCTCGCTGTCCGCCCATTACGACTTCAGCCTGGAAGTGCCCTTCGAAGAACTCAGCGCCAGCCAGCAGAAAATGATCCTGTTCGGCAGCGGCAGCGAGAATGTCGACTTCCGCTACCTCAACGACCGCGGCGATATCGTCAAACGCGCCCACCCGTTCGAGGGCATCGTCCCCAATCTGGAACGACGCTACCGCGAGACGGAATCCCAAAGCGTGCGCGAAGAGCTGGGCAAACTGCTCAGCACCCAGCCATGCCCGGATTGCCGGGGCACCCGTTTGCGCCGCGAAGCTCGGCATGTGTGGGTGGGTGAACGCACCCTGCCCGCCGTGACCAGCCTGCCGATTGGCGATGCCACCGAATACTTCGCCAGCCTGGCGCTGACCGGACGCCGCGGTGAAATCGCTGCGAAGATCCTCAAGGAAATTCGCGAGCGTCTGCAGTTTCTGGTCAACGTTGGTCTCGACTACCTGACCCTCGACCGCAGCGCCGACACCCTGTCCGGCGGCGAAGCCCAACGCATTCGTCTGGCCAGCCAGATCGGCGCCGGCCTGGTCGGCGTCATGTATATCCTCGACGAGCCATCCATTGGCTTGCACCAGCGCGACAACGAGCGCCTGCTCGGCACCCTGCGCCACCTGCGCGACATCGGCAACACGGTGATCGTGGTCGAGCATGACGAGGACGCCATTCGCATGGCCGACTACGTGGTCGATATCGGCCCGGGTGCGGGCGTGCACGGCGGCCGCATCGTCGCCGAAGGCACCGCTGCCGAGGTGATGGCCCACCCAGACTCGCTGACCGGCAAGTACCTGTCCGGGCGCGAGAAGATTCGCTATCCAGCCAAGCGCACGCCGCGCAATCCCAAGCTGGCGCTGAAGATCAAAGGCGCACGCGGCAACAACCTGCGCAATGTTGATCTGGACATCCCGATTGGCTTGCTGACCTGTGTAACCGGCGTGTCCGGCTCAGGCAAATCAACTCTGATCAACAACACCCTGTTCCCCCTCGCGGCCACTGCCTTGAACGGCGCCACCACTCTGGAAGCGGCGGCCCACGACAGCTGCGATGGCCTACAACACCTGGATAAGGTGGTCGACATCGACCAGAGCCCGATCGGCCGCACGCCACGCTCCAACCCGGCCACCTACACGGGCCTGTTCACACCGATCCGCGAGCTGTTTGCCGGCGTACCGGAGTCGCGCTCGCGGGGCTACGGCCCAGGGCGTTTCTCCTTCAACGTCAAGGGCGGCCGTTGTGAAGCCTGCCAGGGCGACGGCTTGATCAAAGTAGAAATGCACTTTCTGCCGGACATCTACGTGCCCTGCGACGTGTGCAAGAGCAAGCGCTACAACCGCGAAACCCTTGAGGTCAAATACAAGGGCAAGAACATCCACGAAGTGCTGGAGATGACCATTGAAGAGGCCCGGCCGTTCTTCGAGGCCGTACCAGCGCTGGCGCGCAAACTGCAAACCCTGATTGATGTCGGTCTCTCGTACATCAAACTGGGGCAGTCAGCGACCACCCTGTCCGGCGGAGAAGCGCAGCGAGTCAAACTGTCACGGGAGCTGAGCAAGCGCGACACTGGCAAGACCCTCTACATCCTCGATGAACCCACCACCGGCCTGCACTTTGCCGATATTCAGCAACTGCTTGATGTGCTGCACCGCCTGCGCGATCACGGCAACACCGTGGTGGTGATCGAGCACAACCTGGACGTGATCAAGACCGCCGACTGGCTGGTGGAC
>JAIERF010000163.1 GCA_019747075.1 Pseudomonadaceae bacterium | reverse complement strand
ATGGCGGCCATCAGGCCGGTTTCCATGTGGTCGATCACATGGCAATGGAACATCCACACGCCGGGGTTATCCGCCACTAGCGCGATGCGCGCGACTTCATTTTTGCCCAGCAGGTAAGTGTCGGTGAAGTACGGGATCACGCTGTGGCGATTGGACGACAGCACCTTGAAACTCAAACCGTGCAGGTGAATCGGGTGTTGGTACTGGGCCATGTTGCGCAGCTCGAAGATATAGCTCTTGCCCAGCTCCAGGCTGGCGATGGGCTTTTCCGCGCAATTCTTGTCAGCAATGTCCCAGGCCTTGCCGTTGATCTGCCAATAGCTGGCTTTGGCACCGGCCGGCAGATTCTCGGCCAAGGTCGCCGTCCATTCGAAGTTGAAGCGCAGGGTTTGTGCCCCCGCTAAATCCGGCTCGCTGACCGGATTGGCCGGCAAGGCCGCAGGCCACTCGCCCGGCGCTGCATTTCCGGCCTGACCGCGCAGGGTAGCCAGGCGCAGCGGGCCATTGCGCAACGGTAACTCGATGCCGGCAGCCGGCACTCGCAACGCCAGGTCGATGCGCATGCCCGGCCCCAGCCAGTATTCCTTGCCCAGCGGCCGCGGCGCCACCGGATTGCCATCCAGGGCATAGATGCGCACATCAGCACCCGGCAGGTTCAGGCGATAGGTCAGGGTGTTGTCCAGATTGAGCACCCGCAGGCGCACCACCTGGCCGGCTGGCAGGTCCAGGGTCGGCGCATGCACACCATTAATCGTCGACAGCCGCCCCGGCGTGCCGCCACGGGCCGCATCGCGCGGCACACTGAACGCGGTAAAGGCGCCCTGCTCGTCCAGGTGCCAACTCTTCAGGCACAGGGTGCGCTCATGGGCAAAACCGCTCGGCTCACGCTCCTCGACAATCAGCGGACCGACCAGGCCGCGACCTAGCTGCTCGCTGCTACCAAGATGAGGGTGATACCAATAGCTGCCGGCATCCGGGGTAATGAAGTCGTAGTCGAAGTACTCGCCCGGCAGCACCGGCAACTGCGACACATAGGGCACGCCGTCCATCGCCAGCGGCAGACGAATGCCGTGCCAGTGAATCGTGGTGGAAACATCCAACTGATTCATAAAGCGCACGCGCAAACGCTCACCCTGACGGCAGCGCAGCTCCAACCCCGGCGCCTGACCGCCATAAGCCCAGGCCGGGGTCATATGCCCTGGCACCAGCTCGACATCCAAGGGCGCGGCGATCAGTTCATAGTCATGGGTCGCCACATTGTCCGGGCGCCCCAACCAATAGCGCACGCCACCGGCACCGAGACCAACAACGCCAAGACCAAGCAAGCCGGCGAGTACTTTTCTGCGAGTAAACGACATGGGTAAGGACTCCTGAGCAAGCACAAAACGCGGGCCCATCAGGCTGATGGTGGTTCGCCTCTAGCGGGCAAACGCACCAGTAAATCAAAGGCTTTAGCGATTTAAACTGCCGCCAATACTGCCAGAAAACACCCGCCAGAGCGATGCCGAGCCCCTAGGGTCTGTTGCCGTTTCATCGTGAGCCGCGTTGCCGCGAGAAATGGCAACAGACCCTAGGCCGTTACTCAGAAGTGCTCGCCTGCCGTACCAACTCTGCGCGTAAATAGCTCAGCCACTGCTGCGGATGCCCCAGATAATGACTGAGCTCCAGCACCCGCATATGCCCCCGACCATCCTCCAGCAACAAGGTCGGAAAACCCTGGGCGCCGGCTTGCGCCAGCAGCACACGACTGGCGGCGATATGGGCTTGGGTCTGCCGCCCGCACGCCGCTTGGTAGGCGTTACTGAACGGCAGCAGCGACAACCCCAACTCACCGGCCAATGCCGTCAGCACCTGCACATCAGCGATCCGCCGCCCCTCGACATAGTGCGCATGCTGGATGCGCTGCAGCATCGCCAGCCCCTGCCCGGTGACGGCTTGCGCGGCAAGGATGGCGCTGATTGGCGGCTCGGAGTCGAGCACCGCGCCCAGGTCATTGAGCAAGCCATTAAAATAGCCGTCGCCAAACGGCTGGCCGGACAACTCGGCAATTCGCCGGTCATGGGGCAACACATAGGCGCGCCACTGCGGGTTGATCGCCCGGCGATTGGACCCCGTCAGCATGCCGCCGCCGTGCAACTCGATCTCCAGCCCTGGCACCCCAGCCGCGGCCGCTATCAGCGGCGCGACGCCATAGCACCAGCCACAGAGCGGATCGAACAGGTAATGCAAACGGCTGCCCATGGCTATGCCCTCCTGCGGCAAGCGCTTTACTGCGGCCATTGCATTTCGCCTTTGAGTACTTTGGCGCTCAGTTCTAGATCGGCGGTGCCGGTCAGGTGCGGGTAGCGCTTAACCATCGCCTTGACCAACTCGCCGGCGTTGCTGGCCTTGGACAATTGAGCCTCAAGCACCTTGAGATAGTCGGCCGTGAAACTCACCGAACTGAGCGTCATGCTCGCCCCTGGCAGGTAGTGCCCTGGCACCACGGTCTGCGGCTTGAGCGCCTGGATCTGCTGCAGGCTTTGCTGCCAGTCGGCGCGAGCCAGCGGCGTCTGCGCATCGGCCGTCCACAGGTGCATATTGCCGTACACCAACACCCCACCGACCACTGCCTTGAGAGATGGAATCCATACATAGCTGTGCGCAGACGCCACGCCATGCAGACCTTGCACATCCAACGGCTGACCATCAACGGTGAGCTGATTGCCTTGCAGCAACTCCGGCACCAGCAGCGCTTTCGGCGCATTGGTTTTGAGGATCGGCCCCCAATAAGCCAACTTGGCGTCCTTGTTGGCCTTGATCGCGGCGATGGTAGGCGCCGTAGCGACGATTTTTGCCTGCGGGAAGGCCGCGTGCAGCACGTCAAGACCGAAGTAGGAATCCGGGTCACTGTGGCTGATATAGATGCTGGTCAGGCGTTTGCCGCTGGCCTTGATCATCTCGACCAGGGCCTGGGCATCATTGGCCTGAAACTGCGCATCGATCAGTACCGCCTCAGTGGCGCCAGTGACCAGCTCGGATGAAACCGGAAACAGCGACTTTTCACCTGGGTTATAGACCTGCAACTTAAGCGGCTCGGCCGCTGCCACAGGGTTAGCAAACAGGCTCAGCGTAGTGATAGCGGCGAAGGTGGCAGACAGCAAAGTGGGTTTGAACATGGCGATAAACCTCAAGTCAGTGAAGAACGTGAGGCCATCTTATGCTGCGTAATCCGCACGAAAAACCGGCTAAACTGCAATTATTGATTGCTTAAATCGGACGAATTCGCAGGCCGACTTAATGGACCGACTCATCGCAGCAGAAGTCTTTATCAGCATCGTCGAGCGCGGCAGCATGATCGCCGCCGCTCAAGCGCTGGGCATGTCACGGGCCATGGTGACGCGCTACCTGGCGCAAATGGAGGACTGGGCCGGGGCCCGCTTGCTGCACCGCACCACCCGCAAACTGAGCCTCACCGCCGCCGGTGACGAAACCCTGAGCCGCTGTCGGCAACTGCTGGAAATCACCGCCCACATGGCCGTCAGCACCAACAGCAGCACCGATGAGCCCCATGGACTGCTGCGCATCAGTTGCGCTCAGTCGCTGGCGCAAAGCGTCTTGGCGGGTGCTGTCAGCCAGTATTTACGCCGCTACCCGCAGACCGCCGTCGACCTGCAAACCAGCAACCATGCGGTCAATTTAATCGAGGAGCGGATCGATCTAGCGGTGCGCATCACCAACGCCCTGGAGCCCAACCTGATTGCCCGGCAATTGGCCAGCTGCGCCTCGGTGGTCTGTGCCGCGCCCAGTTACCTAGCCGCACAAGGTACGCCGGCGCGGGTCGAAGACTTGGCCGTGCACAACTGCCTGACCTACTCCTACTTCGGCAAAAGCCTCTGGCAGTTCAGTCGCGCAGGGGAAAACTACTCGGTACCGGTCAGCGGCAACCTCAGCGCCAATGACTCGCTGGTACTGCTCAGCGCCACCCTGCAAGGCGCGGGCATCGCCCTGCAGCCACGCTATTCGGCGGCCCCGTTGCTTGCCAGCGGTCAATTAGTCGAGTTGCTGCCCAGTTATCAGCCGCAAGAAATGGGCATCTACGGCATCTATACCTCACGCAAGCAGTTACCGAGGACGCTGCGCAGCATGCTGGATTTTCTGCTCGACTGGTTTGCCAACGACCCGCAATGGCTGGCGACCCTGCACACGGTGCCCGCGAGCAAGACCACACCAAGAGCCTGAAAACAAAGAGTGCAGATAGCACAAGGGCAGCCTGAGCTGCCCTTGTGCGTTACATCATTCCCACTCGATGGTGGCTGGCGGCTTGCTCGACACGTCGTAGGTGACGCGGGAGATGCCTTCGATTTCGTTAATGATGCGGTTGGAAACCTTCTCCAACAGCTCGTAGGGCAGGTGCGCCCAACGGGCGGTCATGAAGTCGATGGTTTCCACTGCACGCAGGGCCACGACCCAGGCGTAACGACGGCCGTCACCGACCACGCCAACCGATTTCACCGGCTGGAACACCACGAA
>JAIERF010000350.1 GCA_019747075.1 Pseudomonadaceae bacterium | reverse complement strand
GGCGGCAGGTCCTGCATCGCTTCGCCGTACAGGCGGATGGTGCCGCTGCTGGGTTGCTCGAAGCCGGCAATCAGCCGCAGCAGGGTGGTCTTGCCGCAGCCGGAGGGGCCCAGCAGGGTGAAGAACTCGTTGGCGCGGATCTCCAGCGACACCTCGTCGAGGGCGCGCAGGGTCTGTCCGGGTTCGCCGAACTCCATGCACAGGTGTTCGATGCTGATCGCGCTGGTCATCTGGATCAAAGCTCTAACTAGTTGTTTTTATTAGGCTTTTATCTGCTCATTGGAGCATCGTGAGAGCCCTGGGTGACTTTGATTGTGGCAGTCGGCGGCCAGGGCAAGAACGATAGATGCGGTCAAAAGGGGATAAATGCGGCCAAGTTTTGTTGGCCGTGGCGATCAGCGTCGATACAGGCTTGGGGTTTGCCCGCTCCAGCGCTGGAAGGCATGGCGGAAGCTGGCGGTTTCGCTGTAGCCGAGCTGTTCGGCAATCAGGTAGATGGGCAGCTCGGTCTGCGTCAGCAGGTGGCGGGCGCGGTCGAAGCGCACCTCGTCGAGCAACTGCTGGAAGCTGGTGTTCAACTCCTGCAGGTGGCGGCGCAGGGTGCGGGCCGAGCGGTGCAGGCGGCCGGCCACCTGCTCCAGACTGGTGCACGGGTCGTTGCTGGCCAGGTGTTGGCGGATTTGTTCGCGCAGGTCCTGGCGCCGATGGAACTGCGTCTCCAGCTGCAGACACTGCTGCAGGCCGTGCTGGCAGCTGACCGGGTCGGCCAGCGGCAGTGGCCGGCTGAGCAGGGCCGGGTTGAAGCACAGGGCATTGCTGCCGGCGCCGAACTCCACCGGGCAGCCCAGCAGTTCGGCATAGCGGGCGCCATGCAGCGGGCTGCGGTAGTTGAGCAGCAAACGCCGTGGCCGCACGGCTTCGCCGAGCAGGTCCTGGATCACGGTCAGCAGTGAACTCAGGCACAGCTCGGTGTTGAACACTGTCAGCTCCGGGGCGTAGCCGTAGCCGCTGGCGCTCAGGCGCACCTCGTCATCCACCTGTTGCAGGGTCAGTTTGAAGTAGCTGCCGAACAGCGCCGGGTGCTCGAAAGCCAACTGCAGCGCATCACCTAGGGTGCGGCTGGCGAGCATGCTGTAGCCCAAGATGCCGTAGGCCGAAACGTGCATGCGCTGACCCAGGCTCAGGCCCAGGGCGCTGTCATTACTGCAGGCAAGGGCGTTGGCCAGCACCTGCAACTCCTGGGCGTGACAAATCAGCCGCGCCGGATTGTCCAGGTCGCTGCCGGCAATATCGCTGCCTTCCAGCAGGCGTTCGACGGCCACACCTTGCTGGCCGAGCACCTGGGTGGCCAGGGTAACGGTGTGCAGGGTGGTGAGAATGCGCTGCTGCGGTAACAGTGACATGCTCCTAAGGCTCCCGTGCGGTGGTGTTTGGTAACTGCAAATTGCCCGGCCATGCCGCGGCGCGCGTTGCTGTGTTATTGATGCGGGCCCTGTTTGCGGAAGTCGGGCCCCATGCGTCGATTGCTCAAGCCTCGTGTTCTCTTGCCTGCCGTGCTGTTGCCGCTGCTGGTGCTGTTGGCACTGGCTGGGCAGGAGTGGCGGCTGTTCGAACGGGCCTGGTTTTCAGTGCAAGAATGGCGCCATGCGGCCGAGTGGCAGGGCCGCTCGCTGTGGCTGCCGGACTATCGGGTGACGGTCGAGGCCCAGGTGATCGACGGCCTCAGTGATGACGTTTCGGCGCTGACCTACGACCCCGACCGGCGCAGCCTGTTTACCGTGACCAACCAGCGCGCCGAACTGATCGAGCTGTCCCTGGCTGGGAAAATTCTGCGGCGCATGCCCCTGACTGGCTTTGGCGATGCCGAGGCGGTGGAGTACATCAGTCCGGGTATCTATGTGATCAGCGACGAGCGCGCCCAGCGTCTGTTTAAGGTGCACGTGGACGACAACACCCGTTGGCTGGATGCCGCCGACAGCGAGCAGCTGTCCCTGGGGCTGGGCCTGAATGGCAACAAGGGCTTCGAGGGCCTGGCCTACGACAGCCAGGGCCGACGCCTGTTCGTGGCCAAGGAGCGCGACCCGCTGCGGATCCTGGAAATCACCGGCTTTCCTGGTGATGAACAGCGCCTCAACCTGCAGGTGACGGACGACCAGCGGCGTGATCGCAGGCTGTTTGTCCGCGACCTGTCGAGCCTGCAGTTCGATGAGCGCAGCGGCCATCTGCTGGCGCTGTCGGATGAGTCGCGGCTGGTGATCGAGCTGGATCTCGACGGCCGGCCGATCAGCACCCTGTCACTGCTGCGCGGCATGCACGGCCTTAAACGCAGCGTACCGCAGGCCGAAGGTCTGGCCATGGACGAACAGGGCACGCTGTACCTGGTCAGCGAGCCGAACCTGTTCTACGTGTTCGCCAAGCCGACGCCTTAGGTCGGCTCGCGAACAGACCAGCCCGTAGGAGCGGCTTCAGCCGCGAAGCTTTTGCGGGCTTATCGATTGTTCGCGGCTAAAGCCGCTCCTACGAATATTCGAAGGCCAGCGGAAAGGGCATTAACCAGATCGCCAGCAAACTGGCGCCTACCAAGGCGTGCGCCAGCAGGCCTCAGGCCTTGAGGGTTTTCACCCCGTTGGCGGTGCCCAGCAGCAGCACGTCGGCCGGGCGGGCGGCGAACAGGCCGTTGCAGACCACGCCGACGATGGCGTTGATTTGGCTTTCCAGCTCACGCGGGTTGGTGATTTCGAGGTTGAACACGTCGAGGATGATGTTGCCGTTGTCGGTCACCACGCCTTCGCGGTACACCGGGTCGCCTCCCAGTTTCACCAGTTGGCGGGCCACGTGGCTGCGGGCCATGGGGATGACCTCCACTGGCAGCGGGAAGGCGCCGAGCACCGGCACCAGCTTGCTCTCGTCGGCGATGCAGATGAAGGTCTTGGCCACGGCGGCAACGATCTTCTCGCGGGTCAGGGCGGCGCCGCCGCCCTTGATCAGGTTCAGGTGTTCATCGCTTTCATCGGCGCCGTCGACGTAGAACTCCAGGTCGCTGGTGCTGTTCAGGTCGTACACCGGGATGCCATGGGCCTTGAGGCGCGCGGCGGTGGCGTCGGAGCTGGCCACGGCGCCGTCGAAATCCATCTTGTGCTGGGCCAGGGCATCAATAAAGAAGTTGGCGGTGGAGCCGGTGCCAACGCCGATCACACTCTTCTGGTCGAGCTGTGGGCGGATGAGGTCCATGGCGGCTTGGGCCACGGCTTGCTTGAGTTGGTCTTGGGTCATGCGGCACCGGATAAAGGATGAAGAGCGAGGTCGGCGATTATAGCCCGTGTTATTAACCAGCAGTCGCTGTGGTCGGCGCAGGAATCGCTGGAGTAGACTTGCCCGTTCCGCACCGCCGCCAAAGATCAGTCCGATGCTCGAACAGTACGTCAAGAAGATCCTCACCTCGCGCGTCTACGACGTCGCCGTGGAAACCCCGTTGCAGCCGGCCCGCCAGCTCTCCGAGCGCACCGGCAACCAGATTCTGCTCAAGCGCGAAGACCTGCAGCCGGTGTACTCGTTCAAGATTCGTGGCGCCTACAACAAACTCGCCCACCTCACGGCCGAGCAGCGCGCTTGCGGTGTGGTCACCGCTTCGGCCGGCAACCACGCCCAGGGCCTGGCGCTGGCGGCCAAGCACATGGGCGTCAAGGCCACCATCGTGATGCCCAAGACCACCCCGGAGATCAAGGTCAACGGCGTGCGTTCGCGCGGCGGCAAGGTGGTGCTGCACGGCGACAGCTTCCCCGAGGCGCTGGCCTATTCGCTGAAGCTGGTGGAAGAAAAGGGCTACGTCTATGTGCACCCCTACGACGACCCGGACACCATCGCCGGCCAGGGCACCGTGGCGATGGAGATCCTCCGTCAGCAGCCCGGCCAGCTGGATGCGATCTTTGTGCCCTGCGGTGGCGGCGGGCTGATCGCCGGCATCGCCGCTTACGTCAAATACCTGCGCCCGGAGATCAAGATCATCGGCGTCGAGCCGGACGACTCCAACTGCCTGCAGGCGGCCATGGCGGCGGGCGAGCGCGTGGTGCTGCCGAGCGTCGGGCTGTTCGCCGATGGCGTGGCGGTGGCGCAGATCGGCCAGCACACCTTCGACGTGTGCCGCCTGCATGTCGATGAGGTGATCACCGTCAGCACCGACGAGATCTGTGCGGCGATCAAGGACATCTACGACGACACCCGTTCGATCACCGAGCCGGCCGGCGCCTTGTCGGTGGCCGGGATCAAGAAGTACGTCGAGCGCGAAGGCTGCAGCGGCAAAGTGCTGGTCGGCATCGACTCCGGCGCCAACGTCAACTTCGACCGCCTGCGCCACGTCGCCGAGCGCGCCGAACTGGGCGAGAAGCGCGAGGCGATCATCGCGGTGACCATCCCCGAGCGGCCGGGCAGCTTCAA
>JAIERF010000085.1 GCA_019747075.1 Pseudomonadaceae bacterium | reverse complement strand
CGGCCAGTGCCTGCCAGTAAAACTGCCGCGCCAACTGATCTTCACCATGGCTGGAGAGGATAAACGGCTGCGCCTGATTGGGTTTGCCCATCTGATGCTGCGCCGGCTGCAGGCTCTGCACGCGGTGGCGATCCTCAGCTTCAAGCTGTGCGGCAAGACGCACTCGCCCCCACTCTGACTCGTCCAGCTGCGCATTGTGGTCACTATCGAACCGCTCCAACAGTTCGGAATAATTGGCCTTCCATTCGCGCACAACCGCCCCCTGGACCGCATTCATATCAAGCCCCTGCTGACTGGCACCGGTGGTGCGGAAACCACCGATGGCATACAACGGCTCGCCCTGATGCAAACGCTCTTCGGTATAGCGGTATTGCTTGCCACTGGAGAACCAATCGAACAATCCACCTCCGCCCATCGTCAGTGGCGCTTGGTCGCTCTGCCAGACCTCCTTGGTCGCCGGACGTATTTCCGCACCCTTGGGATCAATCAGGCACTCGCCAGTGCCATCGGACAGTAGGAAGCACGCCTCGCTACTACCACTTTTCACCACCCGCCAAGAGTTACGCTTTTCGCCGCTGCTGTATTCCTCGACCTTGAAGCGCCACCACAGACAGGGTTTACCAGTCAGCCGCGCCTGCAGACTGGCTTGATGCTCCTGCAGCACGCCGTATAGCTCGACATAGCCCTGGGCTGCCGAGCGAATCTTCGAGGTCGGGGTATCCTGTAGATAGCGCGCTTCGGCCATCCGCTTCAGCGACCACCAGCCACCGCCTACACAAGCCCCCACACTGGCGGCCAGGGCCGCGACTAGCCCATCGATTTCCATGCTTTAGCTGAACAGCGATTTGAGGTCGACGTCAGCCTTCTCGACCTCGCTGAACTGCAGCAGCTCGGCGGCCTTGAAGCCGCAGCGGCTGGCGATCAACACGTCGGGGAACTGTTCAATCCGCACGTTATTGAGATTGACCGCCTCGTTGTACAACTCGCGACGATCAGCAATGCCATTTTCCAGGCCACTGATGCGTTGCTGCAGGTGCTGGAAACTCTCGTTAGCCTTCAGTTGCGGATAATTTTCCGCCAACGCAAACAGCTGACCCAGGCCCGCGCGCAGCCCGCTCTCGGCCTGTCCCAAGGCACCGACATCGCCCTTGTCACGCGCACTGGCCACTGCATTGCGCGCCGCGATCACCGCCTCCAGGGTGTTGCGTTCATGCTGCATGTACTGCTTGCAGGTCTCCACCAGCTTGGGCAGTTCTTCATGGCGCTGACGCAGCAGCACATCGATGTTCGCCCAGGCCTTGCTCACCCCGTGCTTGAGGCGCACCAGGCCGTTGTAGAGGTTGACCAGGTAGGCCACCAGCAAGAACAGCACGACAACAAGAGCAACGGCGGTCAGGCTCATACAGGTTTCTCCAGAAAACCGGGGTAATGACGGGGGATTCTAACCACAGTCACGCCGCTGCGCTGAGGCTCAGTAGTGCAATTGTCGACGTCGCACCGCGCATATCAAAATGCAAATCCTTCGCATTACGTTGTAGTTTCAGCTACTATCGCCGCCGTCATCTTCTTGCCGCTAAGGACTTCGCCATGCTTCGTATGCCCCTGGCCAGCGCCAGCCTGCTCGCTCTCGCCATCACTCTCGCCGGCTGCGGCGAAGATAAAGCCACTCCGCCAGCGGCTACGGCGCCCGTAGCCAGCAGCGCCAGCGCGCTCGATCCGGCGGCCAGCAAGGCCGTGGTTGCCCATTACGCCGCCCTCGCCTCGGCAGTGTTCAACGATGCTGCCAGCACCGGCAAAGTGCTGCAGAGAGCCGTCAACGCCTTGCTGGCCGCACCTAGCGAAACCACCATGAGCGCCGCCCGCAGCGCCTGGCTGGCCGCTCGTGTGCCCTACATGCAAAGTGAAGTGTTCCGCTTCGGCAACGGCGTGGTCGACGACTGGGAAGGTCAGCTCAACGCCTGGCCCCTGGATGAAGGCCTGATCGACTACGTGGCCAGCAACTACCCGCACGCGCTGGGAAACCCAGGTGCCACCGCCAACATCATCGCCAACACGCAGATCCAGGTCGGCGAAGACCAGCTCGATGCCAGCGCCATCACCCCGGAACTGCTGGCCAGCCTGAATGAACTGGGCGGCTCCGAAGCCAACGTCGCCACCGGCTACCACGCCATCGAATTCCTCCTGTGGGGTCAGGACCTCAACGGCAGCAACCCAGGTGCAGGCCAGCGCCCGGCCAGCGACTTCATCCAGGGTGACGGCTGCACCGGCGGCCACTGCGACCGCCGCGCCAGCTACCTGAAAGCCGCCACCACCCTACTGATCACCGACCTCGATTACATGGCGGGTCAATGGCAAGCCGGTGTGGCCGATAACTACCGCGCCAAGCTGGAAGCAGAGCCGGCCGAGAACGGCCTGCGCAAGATGCTCTTCGGCATGGGCAGCCTGTCCCTCGGTGAACTGGCCGGCGAGCGCATGAAAGTCGCTCTGGAAGCCAACTCCACCGAAGACGAGCACGACTGCTTCAGCGACAACACCCACAACTCGCACTTCTACAACGCCAAGGGCATTCGCAACGTCTACCTCGGCGAATACCTGAAGACGGACGGCAGCACCCTCAGCGGCCCAAGCCTGTCTGACCTGGTGGCCAAGGCTGACGCCCAGGCCGACAGCACCCTGAAAGCCGACTTGCAGGCCAGCGAAAGCAAGCTGCAAGCCCTGGTCGACAGCGCCGAGAAAAACCACGTGCATTTCGACCAGCTGATTGCCGCCGATAACAAGGCCGGCCAGCAAATCATCCGCGACGCCATCGCCGCCTTGGTCACCCAGACCGCGGCCATCGAACAAGCGGCCAACAAACTGGGCATCAGCGACCTCAACCCGGACACCGCTGACCACCAGTTCTAAACCAGCGGCGGTACTGCCAACGGGCGCCCGACTCTGATGAGCCGGCGCCCGTTGGCATTTCTACCCAGCCCTGCTGCTACACCACGAGATACTCGAACATGCCCGTACTGCTTGGCCGCCTCGCCGGCCTGTCCCTGCTGCTGAGCCTGGCGGCTTGCGACCCGACACCGCCGCCCGCCGAGCCTGGCGAAGCCCTGTCCGGCGGCAGCACCACGGTGCAGCAAAGCGATCACAACGCCTTCTCCCTGCCCTCCGCCAACCTTTCGCCCCTGCGGCGTCTGGATTTCAGCGTCGGCAACAGTTTCTTTCGCAACCCCTGGGTCATCGCCCCGGCCACCACCACCGCCCGCGATGGCCTGGGGCCGTTGTTCAACACCAATGCCTGCCAGAACTGCCATATCAAGGACGGCCGCGGCCATCCACCCGCCGCGGACGCCAGCAGCGCCGTATCCATGCTGGTGCGTCTGTCCATCCCTGCCGGCCCCGCCGATAAGACCAGCCTGCTGCACGCAGGCATCGTCCCCGAGCCGGTGTACGGTGGCCAACTGCAGGACATGGCCATCCCCGGCAGCGCGCCGGAAGGCAAAGTGCGTATCGACTATCGCAGCCTACCCATGCACTTTGCCGACGGCACCCAGGTTGACCTGCGCCAACCCAGACTGCAGATCAGCCAGTTGGGTTACGGCCCGCTGCACCCCGACACCCAGCTCTCGGCGCGCATAGCACCGCCGATGATCGGCCTAGGCCTGCTGGAAGCCATCCCTACAGCCAGCATTCTGGCCAACGCCGACCCTGACGACGCCAATGGCGATGGTATTTCCGGCCGCGCCAACCAGGTATGGGACGATGCCCTGGGTAAAACCGTGCTCGGCCGCTTTGGCTGGAAGGCCGGCCAGCCGACCCTCAACCAGCAAAACGCCCACGCTTTTGCCGGCGACATGGGCCTGACCAGCAACCTGCTACCCCGCGACGATTGCACCGCCAGCCAAACAAGCTGTCGCCAGGCCGTCAACGGCGGCCAACCGGAAGTAAGTGACGACATCCTCGCTCTGGTGCTGTTCTACAGCCGCAACCTCGGCGTCCCGGCCCGTCGTCAGGTCGATGACCTGCAGGTACGTCAGGGCAAAAAGCTGTTCACTCAGGCCGGCTGCAGCAGTTGCCATACCCCATCGTTCACCACCCGCACCGATGCCGCCGAACCCGAGCTGGCTAACCAGTTGATTCGCCCCTACAGCGACCTGCTGCTACATGACATGGGCGACGGTCTGGCGGACAATCGCCCGGAATTTCTAGCCAGCGGCCGCGAATGGCGCACTGCGCCTCTGTGGGGCGTAGGCCTGACAGAAACCGTCAACGGTCATAGCCAACTGCTGCATGACGGCCGTGCCCGTAACCTGCTCGAGGCGATTCTCTGGCATGGCGGCGAAGCTGAAGCCGCCCGCCAGCAAGTGCTCGCCTTCGATGCCGAACAACGTGCCGCCCTGCTGGCCTTTTTGCATTCTCTCTAAGGAGCCGTTCATGTT
>JAIERF010000199.1 GCA_019747075.1 Pseudomonadaceae bacterium | reverse complement strand
AGCTAGAGCCAGGCAAGGCGAAATCGGGCGAAGAAGCGCAGTTTACGAGTTGTAAATGAGCATTCTGAGCCCGATTTCAACGCAGCATGGCCGACGCGCAGCAGCCTTTGAACAGGTTCGGATAGCCCACCGCCCCGGAGACCACTGCACATGAACCTTAGCAAAGTCGATCTGAACCTGTTCATCGTCTTCGACGCGATCTACACCGAGGCCAATCTGACCCGCGCCGGGCAGATCGTCGGCATCACTCAGCCGGCGGTCTCTAACGCCCTGTCGCGCCTGCGCGATACCTTCAACGACCCGCTGTTCGTGCGTACTGCCCAGGGCATGGTGCCAACACCGATGGCGCAGAACATCATCGGCCCGGTGCGCAACGCCTTGCAGCTGCTGCGCGTATCGGTGCAGGAAAGCCGCATTTTCAACCCGCTGCAGGCCAACAAGACCTTCCGCATCAGCATGACCGACCTGATCGAAGCGGTGATCCTGCCGCCGCTGTTCCAGCGCCTGCGCCGCCAGGCACCGGCGGTGCAAATTGAGAGCTTTTTGGCCAAACGTCGGGAAACCACCAAGGAACTGGCGGCCGGGCGCATCGATTTTGCCGTCGACGCCCCGCTCAACACCGACCCCCAGGTGCGCCACGTCAAGCTGCTGGAAGACCGCTACGTCTGCGCCATGCGCAAGGGCCACCCGCTGGCAAAGGACAAGATCAGCCTCGACGACTACTTATCCCTGACCCATATCCACATCTCCAGCCGCCGCAGTGGTCTCGGCCTGGTAGATCTGGCCCTGGGCAAGATGGGCATCCAGCGCAAGATCGCCCTGCGCTCCCAGCACTACCTGATGGCCTCCCAGGTTATGCAGCAGACCGACATGGCCATGACCGTGCCGGAAAGCTTCGCCCATCGCCACGGCCTGCATGCTGTCGACCTGCCGGTAAACGACGTACCCGCCCAGGAAACCCACCTGTACTGGCACGAAAGCACCGACCAGGACCCAGCCAACCGCTGGATGCGCGAACAGCTGATTGAGCTGTGCCAGCAGGTTTGTGCCCAGGAAAAGAAGCTGTAAGCAAAGCCCCTCTCGCCGCGCTATCTCTTCAGTGCGGCCCTCAGCTTTGTTCGCCAACTAGATGTTTTATAAGCCTTTAGACTTGGCGAACAGAGTTGATTACCTGCGCATACCTACACGCACAAACCCTCGTGTAAATGCTGCATGCGGCAACCCAGGTTGACGTTAACGTAAACCTGCTTTACGTTAACGTAAAGACCAGTGTTCGAGTCCGCCCATGAGCAGCAGCACCTACAGCATTTCCGATCTGGCCCGCGAGCTGGATATCACGCCCCGCGCCATCCGCTTTTACGAAGAGCAAGGCATGCTCAGCCCCGAACGGCGCGGGCTGGAGCGCATCTATTCGGCCCGCGACAAGGTCTCGCTGAAGCTGATTCTGCGTGGCAAACGCATCGGCTTTTCCCTGGCTGAGTGCAAGGAGCTGATCGAGCTGTATGACCCCGCCAGCGGCAACCGCAAGCAGCTGGAGACCTTTATGCACAAGATCGCCGAGCGCCGCCTGCAGCTCGAACAGCAGTTGCTGGACATCCAGCAGATGCAGTTAGAGCTCGATACCGCCGAAGAGCGCTGCCAGATCGCCATGAGCGAAACCCTTAAAAACCAAGATCTTGCCGTTTAAACCTAATCATAAAAATTACAGGTGAAACCATGAGCTACCCATCCCTGAACTTCGGCCTCGGCGAAACCATCGACATGCTGCGTGACGCGGTGCGCCAGTTTGCCCAGGGCGAATTGACCCCGCGCGCGGCGCAGATCGACCGCGACAACGAGTTCCCCATGGACATGTGGCGCAAGTTCGGTGACATGGGCCTGCTCGGCATGACTGTCGCGGAAGAGTACGGCGGCACCAATATGGGCTACCTGGCCCACGTGGTGGCCATGGAAGAAATCAGCCGCGCCTCAGCGTCGGTCGGCCTGTCGTATGGCGCCCACTCCAACCTGTGCGTAAATCAGATCCACAAGAACGGCACCCACGAACAGAAGGCCAAGTATCTGCCCAAGCTGTGTTCCGGTGAGCACATTGGCGCCCTGGCCATGAGCGAGCCGAATGCCGGTTCTGACGTGGTGTCGATGAAGCTGCGCGCCGACAAACGCGGTGACCACTACGTGCTCAACGGCAACAAGATGTGGATCACCAACGGCCCGGATGCTCACACCTACGTGATCTACGCCAAGACCGACGTCACCGCCGGCTCCAAGGGCATGACCGCGTTTATCGTCGAGCGCGACTTCAAGGGTTTCTCCCGTCACCAGAAGCTCGACAAGCTCGGCATGCGCGGCTCCAACACCTGCGAGCTGGTATTCCAGGACTGCGAAGTGCCGGCAGAAAATATCCTCGGCGCCGAAGGCCGCGGCGTGGCCGTGCTGATGAGCGGCCTGGACTTCGAGCGCACCGTGCTCTCCGGCGGCCCGACCGGGATCATGCAGGCCTGCATGGACGTGGTGGTGCCCTACGTGCACGAGCGCCGCCAGTTCGGTCAGTCTATCGGCGAATTCCAGCTGATCCAGGGCAAGCTGGCTGACATGTACGCCGGTATGAATGCCTCCAAGTCCTACCTGTACAACGTCGCTAAGGCCTGCGACCGCGGCGAGGAGTCACGCAAGGACGCCGCTGCGGTGATTCTCTACACCGCCGAAATGGCTACCAAGATGGCTCTGGACACCATCCAGATCCTCGGCGGCAACGGCTACACCAATGAGTACCCCGCCGGCCGCCTGCTGCGCGACGCCAAGCTCTACGAGATCGGCGCCGGCACCAGCGAAATTCGCCGCATGCTGATCGGTCGCGAGCTGTTCAACGAAACCAAGTAAGGCGTAGCCCATGGCCATCCTGCACACCCAACTCAACACCCGTTCGCCAGAGTTCGCTGCCAATCGCGCGGTCATGCTCGAACAGGTGCTCAACCTGCGCGCCCTGCTCGCCCATGTGCACGCTGGCGGCGGCGCCAAGGCCCAGGAGCGTCATACCTCGCGGGGCAAGTTGCTGCCACGCGAACGGATCAACGGCCTGCTCGACCCGGGCTCGGCCTTCCTCGAAGTCGCGCCCCTGGCCGCCTATGAGGTGTACGGCGAAGACGTACCGGCTGCCGGTGTAGTGGCGGGCATCGGTCGGGTCGAAGGCGTGGAGTGCATGATCATCGCCAACGACGCTACGGTAAAAGGCGGCAGCTACTACCCGCTGACAGTGAAGAAGCACCTGCGTGCGCAAACCATCGCCCAGGAAAACCGCCTGCCGTGCATCTACCTGGTGGACTCCGGCGGCGCCAACCTGCCGCGCCAGGATGAAGTGTTCCCGGACCGCGAGCACTTCGGTCGGATTTTCTTCAACCAGGCCAACATGAGCGCCATGGGCATCCCGCAGATCGCCGTGGTGATGGGTTCCTGCACCGCTGGCGGCGCCTATGTGCCGGCAATGAGCGACGAGACCATCATGGTCCGTAACCAGGCCACCATCTTTCTCGCCGGCCCGCCGCTGGTGCGTGCTGCCACCGGTGAAGTGGTCAGCGCCGAAGACCTCGGCGGTGCCGATGTACACTGCAAAACCTCCGGTGTGGCCGACCATTACGCCGAAGACGACGAGCACGCCCTGGCCATTGCCCGCCGCTGCATCAGCAATCTCAACTGGCGCAAGCTCGGTGAAATCAACAGCCGCCCCGCCCAGCCACCGCGCTACGCCAGCGACGAGCTGTACGGGGTGATACCGGCTGACAGCAAGCAGCCGTTCGACGTGCGCGAGGTGATCGCGCGCCTGGTCGATGACTCGCAGTTCGACGAATTCAAGGCGTTGTTTGGCGCCACCCTGGTCTGCGGCTTCGCTCATTTACACGGCTATCCGGTGGCGATCCTCGCCAATAACGGAATCTTATTCGCCGAATCGGCACAGAAAGGCGCGCACTTTATCGAGCTCGCCTGCCAGCGCGGCATCCCGCTGCTGTTCCTGCAGAACATCACCGGTTTTATGGTCGGGCAGAAGTACGAGGCCGGCGGCATCGCCAAGCACGGCGCCAAGCTGGTCACCGCGGTGGCCTGCGCTAAAGTGCCGAAGTTCACCGTGATCATCGGCGGCAGCTTCGGCGCCGGTAACTACGGCATGTGCGGCCGTGCCTACGATCCGCGTTTCCTGTGGATGTGGCCCAACGCGCGCATTTCGGTAATGGGCGGCGAACAGGCCGCCGGGGTGCTGGTGCAGGTCAAGCGTGAGCAGGCCGAACGTGCCGGCCTGAGTTTCTCGGCCGAGGAAGAGGCGAAGATCAAGCAGCCGATCCTCGAACAGTACGAGCATCAGGGCCACCCCTACTACTCCAGCGCCCGCCTCTGGGATGACGGCGTCATCGACCCGGCACAAAC
>JAIERF010000352.1 GCA_019747075.1 Pseudomonadaceae bacterium | reverse complement strand
AGAATGGGCTTGCCGTATTTGCTCTCGCCGATCTGGAAATACGGCGTGTCCTCGGTGGACTCGATGAAGTTGCCTTGCGGGTAGATATTGAACAAACGTGGCGACTCGCAACCAATCTGCCCACCTACCAGAAAGGAACAACCAAGATCCACGCCCTGCCCCAGAGTGGCGCTGGCGTCTCGCGCCAAGACCTCACGCAAGGTGGCGCCGACCAGGCCTACCGCCTCGAACAGGTTGCCGACGTTGTGCAGGTGACTGCCATCGCCGCTCAAGCGTTGGCGCAGCAGGCTGATCACCGACTGCGAAGTCGCCAGGTTGCCCGCTGACTGCAAGACAATCAGGCGCTCACCCGGCACACCGAAGACATGCAGCTTGCGGTAGGTAGCGATATGGTCAACGCCGGCATTGGTGCGCGAGTCGGAAACGAACACCAGCCCCTCGGCCAGGTTCATGGCAACACAGTAAGTCATAAGGCTCTCATCAATCAGTCGGCATGGCCGCGAGGAGCGGCCAGTTTATCCGACTCGGCCTTACTGCTGGGTCTGCAGCGCGTGGGGGCTGACATACACCCGCGCATGCATCTGTTCACTACCGCCGCCACGGCGCATGCCGCGCACCGGACAGGCGTCGAGGTAGTCCAGGCCGATGGCCAGCTTGAGGTGTCGCTGCGGGCGCGACATGCCATTGGTGATATCGAAGCAATACCAGAGGCCATCAATCCACGCCTCTGCCCAGGCATGACTGGCCAGGTGCTCGCTGTCATCACTATATAAGTAGCCGGACACATAACGCGCCGGCACGCCAAGACTGCGAGCACAGGCGAGGAACGCATGGGTATGGTCCTGGCAAACCCCGGCGCCACCGGCAAAGGCTTCGGCCGCAGTGCTCTCTACCGAGGTGATACCAGGGGTATAGGGCATCTTTTCACTCAGCCCATGCATCAGATCGATCAGGGCTTCGCGCTCACGCCGCTCGCCACACTGCAAAATGGCAAATTCGCGCAAGGCCTGGTCGGCCTGGGTCAGGCGTGTGCTGCGTAGAAAGGGCAGCGGCGAACCGCTGTCACGCTCGCCATCACTGTGCTCATCGATCTCAACCACGCCACGCGCGCCGATCACGATCGAGTCATGGGGCTGATCCATGGTCAGCACGTGCAGCACGTTGCCGTAGGGGTCGCGTTGCGCCCGCACCGGGTGCGGCAAATCCAGCTGCCAGTTGAGCACATGTTGACGGGCACTTTCCTGCGGGGTCAAGCGCAGGTATTGAATGCTGCCGCGTACTTCATCGGCGTAGTCATAGGTGGTGTCATGACGGATAGAGAGTCTCATGCAGCCTCCAGATAAGCGCTGTGGATGGCATTGGCCAGCTCACGCACCTGCAGAATGAAGTCCGACAACCAACCGTGCAGGCCCTCGGCCAGGATGTCGTCGATGCCGGTGTAACGCAGCCGGGCATCCAGTTCGGCGACCAGGCGTTGTGCCGGTCGACCATTGTTGCCAGGCAGGCTGGCAAGAATCTGATTGATCTCGTCCAAGCAGCTGCGCAGCGAACGCGGCACGTCGTCGCGCAGAATCAACAGCTCGGCCACCTGGCGGGCGCCCGGCGCCTCACGGTACAGCTCGGTAAACGCCTCGAACGCCGACAGCGCACGCAGCAGCGCGCTCCATTGGTAATAGCCATAAGCCGAACCATCGCTGATGCCGGCAGCGTCATCGCCGAGCATCTCGTAGCGTGCATCCAGCAGCCGCAGGGTGTTATCGGCGCGTTCTATATAGGTACCCAGGCGAATAAAGCGAAAGGCGTCATGGCGCATCAAGGTTCCAAAGGTGGCACCACGGAACAGATGGGAGCGCTGCTTGACCCACTCGCAGAAGCGGCTGATGCCATAACGGCCCAGGCCTTCATCGGCGATGGTGCGCATCTCCAGCCAGGTAGCGTTGACGTTCTCCCACATGTCCGCCGTGATGCGCCCGCGCACGGCGTGAGCATTACCGCGGGCGGCACGCAGGCAGCTATAGATGCTCGCTGGGTTATTCGCATCCAGGGCGAAGAAGTGCAGCATGCGCTCGCCATGCAACTCGCCATGCCAGCCCAGATAGGCATCCAAGGTGCCGGTAATCAGCAACGGCATGGCCAGCTCATCGAGGCCATCGCCACGGCCATCCTGCGGCATCAACGACAGCGAATAACTGACATCCAACATGCGCGCGAGGTTTTCCGCGCGCTCCAAATGGCGCGACATCCAGTACAGGTCGGCAGCGGTTCTACTCAACATGACATCTTCCCCTTAATCCTCGACCACCCAGGTGTCCTTGGTGCCGCCGCCCTGGGACGAGTTGACCACCAGTGAACCCTCGCGCAACGCCACCCGTGTCAGGCCGCCCGGCACCAGCCGGGTTTCCTTGCCCGACAAGACGAACGGCCGCAGGTCGATATGCCGTGGTGCCACGCCGCTTTCGACAAAGGTCGGACAGGTCGACAGGCTCAGCGTTGGCTGGGCGATATACGCCGCCGGATTGGCCTTGAGGCGCTGGCGGAACAACTCGATCTCCGCCTTGCTCGCCGCCGGTCCGACCAACATGCCGTAGCCACCGGAGCCTTGGGTTTCCTTGACCACCAGTTCCGGCAAGTGCGCCAGCACATGGGACAGCTCTTCCGGCTTGCGGCACTGGAAGGTCGGTACGTTGGCCAGAATCGGCTCTTCGTCCAGGTAGAAGCGGATCATGTCGGGCACAAAGGGATAGATCGACTTGTCGTCGGCCACCCCGGTGCCAATCGCGTTGGCCAGCACAACGTTGCCGGAGCGGTAGGCCGACAGCAGGCCAGGCACACCGAGCATCGAGTCCGGGTTGAACGCCAGCGGATCAAGGAACACATCGTCCAGGCGCCGGTAGATCACATCCACATGCTTGGCACCGTCGGTGGTGCGCATATAAACGTGCTCGTCGCGCACAAACAGATCAGCCCCCTCAACCAACTCCACGCCCATCTCGCGGGCGAGGAAGGCATGTTCGAAGTAGGCGCTGTTAAACAGCCCCGGCGTCAGCACCACCACGCAGGGGTCATCCACCGGGCTGGAGGTCTTCAGCGTCGACAGCAACAGGCTCGGGTAGTGATCGATGGGGGCAATGCGCTGGGCCGAGAACAGCTCGGGGAACAGACGCATCATCATCTTGCGATCTTCCAGCATGTAGCTGACGCCGCTGGGCGTGCGCAGGTTGTCTTCGAGCACGTAATAGGTGCCGTCGCCGTCGCGCACCAGGTCGACCCCGGCGATGTGCGCATACAGGTCACGGTGCAGATCCAGGCCCTGCATGGCGATCTGGTAGCACTCGTTGGCCAGCACCTGCTCAGCAGGAATGATCCCGGCCTTGATGATGCGTTGGTCGTGATAGAGGTCGGCGAGGAACATGTTCAGCGCCTTGACCCGCTGAATGCAGCCACGCTCAACAATGCGCCACTCGCGAGCGGGAATGCTGCGCGGAATGATGTCGAAGGGGATCAGTCGCTCGGTGCCCTGCTCGTCACCGTAGAGCGTGAAGGTGATGCCGGCACGGTGAAACAGCAGGTCGGCTTCGCGCCGCCGCTGAGCCAGTTGTTCCGGCGGGGTGGCCGCTAACCAGCGGGCAAACTCCTGATAGTGCGGACGGCACTTGCCGCGCGCATCGTACATTTCGTCATAGAACTGACGGGCCATGATGGACTCCTTCTCACCCGAGTAGGAGTGTCATCGCAAGGCCCGTGCCAGACCGTAAAGTCTATATTTATCAGTAAGTTGCAAAAATGCTCAAATCAGTCAGCACCGATCTGGTGCAAATAACCCCTGATTGACTAGGTGTAAATCACAGGGCGCACCGCTATCGCGCAGAACCCGCCAGTCAGCCAGTGACGGCGCATTCAAAACCACCCTCGATAGCTCTGGCAGGCGCTCTTCGCGCTTACAGCACGCCGCCCTGACGCAATGCGGCGATCTGCTCGGTGCTCAACTGCAGCAGGCGCTGCAGCACAGTGTCGGTGTGCTCACCGAGCAGCGGCGGGGCGTTGCGGTACTCCACCGGGGTGGCGGACAAGCGCAGCGGGCTGGCCACCTGTGGCGTGGTACCGCCGAGGCTGTTGGGCATGTCGATGCGCAACCCGCGGGCCTGCACCTGGGCATCGGCAAACACCTCGGCCAGGTTGTTGATCGGCCCGCACGGCACGCCGGCCTGCTCCAGGGCAGAGATCCACTCGGCCGTGGTCTTGAACACCGTGGCCTGGCGGATCAGCGGGATCAACACATCGCGGTTGGCGACCCGCGCTTTGTTGCTGATAAAACGCGAGTCGTCGGCCCACTCCCGTTGACCGGCGACCTCGCAAAACTTGCGGAACTGACTGTCATTGCCCAC
>JAIERF010000327.1 GCA_019747075.1 Pseudomonadaceae bacterium | reverse complement strand
GCCTCAGGCGTTGCGCAGGCGCTTGGGGGTCAGGCCGAGGTAGCGGCGCATGGCGGTGGTCAGGGCGCTTTGGCTGGAGAAACCGCACTCCTCGGCGATCCGCACCAGCGGCAGCGGGCTGCTTTGCAGCAGGCGGCTGGCACGGTCGAGGCGGGCTTTGAGCAGGTATTGGTGAGGGGTGAAGCCGACGCTGTCCTTGAACTGAGCGTGGAAGTGGCTGGGGCTCAGGCAGGCGACGTTGGCCAATTCGGCCACACTGATGCGCCGTGCCAGGTGTTCGCCGATATAAGCGTCTAGGCGCTCCACATCGAGGACGCTGGCCGGGCTGCGGCTGGGGCTGCCGAACAGCCGAAGGTGCAAGGCGCGTAGCAATACGCCACCGAGGGCGCGGGACAAATGCGGGTCGCTGCCGAAGCGTGCAAGCTCGGCGCCGGCGTAGCTCAGCAGGTTCTGAAAATCGGCATCCAGGGCCGGATAGCGCGGGGTTTCGAACAGCTCGGCGAGCAGCGCAAGGTCGGCTTCGGGCGTGTCCTGCTCGTTGAGGTCGAGGATCAGCATGCGGTTGTCGCCGACCCCGGCGAACTGGTGTTCGGCATCGCCGGGCACCAAACAGGCGCGCATCCGGCAAACTTCACCGCCGCGGCCGTTGACCTCGAACTCCGCACGACCGGACAACGACAGCACCAACTGATGGTGGTCGTGGGCGTGTTCGTGGGCCTGGTCGTCCAGGCACAGCAGGCGGGTACTCAGCATCGACGGATTCCAGGCCGGCCGCGGCATCAAGGCGCCGCGGGTGGGGGCATTCTAACCGCTTGCCGGGCCGGCGAAAGCGTCAACGACCGACGGCAACCCGCGCACTGGCCAGTATCTTGCTATCACCCTCTGGTCGCCGAGCCTTATCGGCGCTGCCAGGACGTTACTTATGTGGGAATTCGGAATTCTGCTGCTGGACCGTTGCGGCGCCTTGCGCGCAGCCATCCCAGCCCTGTGCGCCGCCCTGGCCGTGGGCCTGGCGCTGACTCAGCACCCTCAAGGCGCCATGGCCGCCCTGGTGGTGTGCCTGTACTTGAGCGCCGCCCTGCACGGCTGGTGGCGCCGCTATACGGCGCCCTTGCAACAGAGCCTGCAACTGCTGGCCACCACCCTCAACAGTCCAGCCGACGGCGAGGAGCTGCTGGTGCGCTGCCGTGACCAGCAACGCCTGGCCGAGCGCCTGCGCAGCGAGGTGCAGTTTGCCAGCCAGGCCCTGGAGCGCATGGCCGAGCACACCGAGCAGCAGAGCAGCCAGCAGAGCCAGCGAGTGAATATGATCGCCGCCGCCAGCGAGCAGATCAGCCAGACCCTGCTGCATATCCGCAGCCTGGCCGACCACGCCCTGCAGGCATTCGGCGAAACGCACCAAAAGAGCGAAGCCGGCTGCCAGGATGCACAAAAAGTGGGCGGCGCTTTGCACGATATCGGTCAGAGCCTGGGCCGTACCGGGGTGGCCGTCAGCGAACTGCTGTTGCGCACCGAAGCGGTGGAAAAAGCCGTCGCCAGCATCCAGGGCCTGGCCAAGCAAACCCAGCTGCTGGCGCTGAACGCCTCTATCGAAGCGGCACGGGCCGGCGAGCAGGGTCGCGGCTTTGCCGTGGTGGCCGACGAGGTGCGCCATCTGGCCCAGGCCACCAGCCAGACCGCCAGCGACATTACCCAAGTGGTAGCGGCGATTGCCGCGGCGGTGGCCACCGTGCGCAGCCAGGTGGACGAGCACCGCGAGCTGCTGCAGGCCGGCAACCAGCAAAGCCTGGGCCTGGCCAGCAACCTCGACGCCCTGGCCCTGCAAAGCCGTGGCAATGTTGAGCAACTGGGCAGCATGCACCACGCCCTGCACGAGCACAGCCAGGCCAATCAGTCCCTCAGCGAACAGCTGCAACAGATCAGCGATGCACTGCTACGCCAGAGCGGCGACAACCAGCAGCTGCACGAGTTGACCCTGTACCTGACGCAGATGACCGCCATTCTGGAGGCCCGCCCATGAGCCTGTTAAGCGTATCCCTGGGCACCGCCGGCGCCCTACTGGCGCTCGGTGCCTTGTGCAGCCGCCTGCGCCGGCAACAGCGCCAGCGCCACAACCAGGCCTGGCAAGCCAGCCTGCACAATGCCCTGGCCCTGCTGCAACGGGTGCAGAAGCACCGCGGCCTGGGTGGCCAGGACAGCCAGGAGGCGCGTCAGCAGCGTGAACAGATCGCCACCGAACTGGATCGCCTGTGGCGCAGCTGCCCACAAGACGACAGCGGCCTGGCCGAACTGGATGGCGCCTGGCGCCGCTTGCGCCAGCACCCCGCTGACTTTGCCGGGCACTGCCAGCTGATCGAGCAATTGCTCAATGGCGTCGAGCACCTGGAACTGCGCTTGCTGCGCAGCCAACCCAGCCTGCAAGGCTTGACCCTGGCCTGCCGCGAGCTGGAAGACCTCGCCCAGCTGCGCGGCCTGGCCGTGCGCGGCGCCCAGCAGGAGCGCTGCCCGTTGCCATTGCAAGTGCAGATGCGCTACCTCAGCCAGCGCCTGCAGCCCAGCGCCAGCCGCCAGCTGGAACTGGGCAGCGCCCTGCAGCAGTTGCAGCGCGAACTGATTGAACCGGCGCGTGTAGCCATCAGCCCCGCCGCCTGTTTCGCCCTGCTCACGCCACTGATCGACGCCCGCCTCGGTAATTTGCAGCAACAGCTTGGCGCGCCCGTTTGATTGAAATGCCCCGGCCATCGCCCCATGTATCGGGAAAGCCCATTTCCGTGATCAGGGACCGCAATGAACGAGCAGGATATCTACACCGATCAACCTGACGCCGGCAGCACCGGCACCGGCCTACTGCTGTCGGGCCCGCAACTGCCGGACACGCTGTACATCATCCCGGTACACAACCGGCCGTTCTTCCCCGGCCAGGTGCTGCCGGTGATCCTCAACGAGGAGCCCTGGGCCGAGACCCTGGAACTGGTGGGCAACACCGAACACAAGAGCCTGGCGCTGTTCTTTGTCGAGCAGCCCCTGGGCGACCCGCGCCACTTCGACCCCAGCCAGTTGCCGGAGCACGGCACCCTGGTGCGCGTGCACTCGGTCAACCGCGAGGGCGGCAAGCTGCAGTTCGTCGCCCAGGGCCTGCAGCGCGTGCGCATCCGCGGCTGGCTCAAGCGCCATCGCCCGCCGTATCTCGCGGAGGTCGACTACCCGCAAAGTGCCAACGACGCCCGCGACGAGGTCAAGGCCTATGGCATGGCCCTGATCAATGCGATCAAGGAACTGCTGCCGCTCAACCCGCTGTACAGCGAAGAGCTGAAAAACTACCTCAACCGCTTCAGCCCCAACCAGCCCTCGCCGCTTACTGACTTCGCCGCCGCCCTGACCACCGCGCCGGGCAGCGAACTGCAGGAAGTGCTCGATTGCGTGCCGATCCTCACGCGCATGGAGAAGGTCCTGCCGCTGCTGCGCAAGGAAGTGGAAGTCGCGCGTTTGCAGAACGAGCTGTCGGCCGAGGTCAACCGCAAGATCGGCGAACACCAGCGCGAGTTCTTCCTCAAGGAACAGCTGAAAATCATCCAGCGCGAGCTGGGCCTGAGCAAGGACGACCGCAGCGCCGACAGCGACGAATTCCGCGCCCGCCTGGCAGGTAAGACCCTGCCCGCCCAGGTGCAAAAGCGCCTGGACGAAGAGCTGGGCAAACTGGCGATTCTGGAAACCGGCTCGCCGGAATACGCGGTCACCCGCAACTATCTCGACTGGGCGACCAGCGTGCCCTGGGGCGTCTATGGCCAGGACCAGCTCGACCTGGCCCATGCGCGCCAGGTGCTGGACCAACAACACGCCGGCCTGGAGGACGTGAAAGCGCGCATCCTCGAATTCCTCGCCGTTGGCGCCTACAAGGGCGAGATCGCCGGCAGTATCGTGCTGCTGGTGGGTCCGCCGGGGGTGGGCAAGACCAGCATCGGCAAGTCGATTGCCGAAACCCTCGGCCGGCCGTTCTATCGCTTCAGCGTCGGCGGCATGCGCGACGAGGCGGAGATCAAGGGCCACAGACGCACTTACATCGGCGCCATGCCCGGCAAGCTGGTGCAGGCGTTGAAGGAAGTAGAGGTGATGAACCCGGTGATCATGCTCGACGAGATCGACAAGCTCGGCGCCAGCCATCAGGGCGACCCGGCCTCGGCGCTGCTGGAAACCCTCGACCCGGAGCAGAACGGCGAGTTTCTCGACCACTACCTGGACCTGCGCCTGGACCTGTCCAAGGTGCTGTTCGTCTGCACCGCCAACACCCTCGACTCGATCCCTGGCCCATTGCTGGACCGCATGGAGATCATCCGCCTGGCCGGCTATATCGGCGAAGAAAAACTGGCCATCGCCAA
>JAIERF010000324.1 GCA_019747075.1 Pseudomonadaceae bacterium | reverse complement strand
TGCCGCTGGCGGCTGCCTGCATCTTGCTCGGCAGTGGCTTGGCAGGGCTGCAGGGCGGCGGCAGTTGGCGCATCGGCCTGCTGGCGTTGCTGACCACCTTCTTGCTGCAGATTCTCGCCAACCTGGCCAATGACTATGGCGACACCTTGCATGGCGCCGATGGCCCCTTGCGTATCGGTCCGCCACGGGCGATGCAGCAGGGCTGGATCCAACCGCAGGCGATGCGTCGGGCGATTGCTCTGTGCGGTTTGCTGGCGGCGCTGAGTGGGGCTGCCTTGTTGCTGCTGGCGTGGCCGGCCATGGCTGACTGGGGGCGTTGGTTCTGGCCGTTGGCTGGGCTGTTGGCGATTGCCGCTGCACTGGCCTACACCTTGGGGCCGCGGCCGTATGCCTACGCCGGTCTGGGCGATTTGGCCGTGCTGGTGTTTTTCGGCTTGCTCGGAACCCTCGGCAGTTATGCGTTGCAGGCGCCCGTCGCACCGCAGTGGCCGTGGTGGCCGGCGCTGGCGTTGGGCTTGCTGAGTGTCGGCGTGCTCAACCTCAATAACCTGCGCGACTGGCAGGCCGATGCCGCGGCGGGCAAGCGCACGCTGGTGGTGCGTCTGGGCGTGCGCAGTGGGCGTCGCTATCAGTTGTGCTTGCTGCTCGGGGCTGATGCTCTGTGGGCGTTGCAGGTCGTCCTGCAGGACGGGCGCTGGACCTGGCTGGCGTTGCTGTTGCTGCCGGCCCATGTGCGCCTGTGGCAGCGCCTGAACTGGTTGCCGGAGGGCGAGCTGGATGCCGAGTTGCCGTGGTTGGCCAAGCTGGCCCTGTTGCAGGTGGGGCTGTTTATCTGCGGCGCCTGGCTGGACAGCGGCACGGCCCTTTAGGCCGTCAGTCGATGGCTTGGCTGCTGCCCGCCGCCAGCGCCACGGCCTGGGCGCTGGCACGGGCGTCGGCCAGGTACTCCAGCGGCCGGGGTTGGTCGATAAAATAGCCTTGGGCGAAATCGATACCCAGTTCGCGCAGGCAGTTGAGGGTGGCCTGGGTCTCGACGAACTCGGCGACGGTCTTCAGGCCGAGTTGCTCGGCTATCTGTTGCATCGAGCGCACCATGGTCTGGTTGATCGGGTCGTGCTCGATACCGCTGATAAAGCTGCCGTCGATCTTCAACAGGTCCAGGGGCAGATGGCGCAGGTAGGCGTAGGAGGCAAAGCCGCTGCCGAAGTCATCGAGGGCGACCTTGAGGCCTTGGGCACGCAGTTGGGCGATCCACTCGGAGGACACGCCCAGCTCGCCCAGGGCCACCATTTCCGTCACTTCAATGCACAGTTTGCTGGCCGGTAGTTGCTGGCGGGCCAGCATGTCCTTGAGCAGCTGATGAACTTCGCTGTCCAGCAGCGAGGAGGCGCTGAGGTTGAGGTTGACCTGCGCCAGCTGCTGCAGGTGCTGAGGGTTTTGTGCCATCCAGTCGAACAGGCGGCGGATCACCCAGCGATCGATGGCACCGAGAAAACCATAGCGTTCTGCCGCGGCGAGAAACTGCCCAGGGGCAATCCATTCGCCGGTTTGCGGGTCGCGGTAGCGCAGCAGAATTTCATAGTGCCAGCCCTCCTGGGCGTGCTGCAGGGGCAGTACCGGCTGGAAGAACAGCTCGAAGTGCTGCTGTTCGATGGCGGCGCGCAGGCGGGTGATCCACTGCAGTTGGCGCTGGTGTTCGAGCAGGGCGCCGTCGGCCTGGTTGAAGCGATGTACGCGGTTGCGGCCGTGGTTCTTCGCCCGCTGGCTGGCGTTGTCGGCCCAGTTCAGGGCGGTTTCCCAGTCGCTGACGCCGGAGTCCAGCTCCAGCAGGCCGATGCTCACATACAAGCGAAACGGTCGCCCTTGCCAGGTAAAGACAAACTGCTCGACACAGGCCCGCAGGTGCTCGGCATGGGCCATGGCCGCGGCGGTATCGACTTCACGCAGCAGCACGGCAAATTCGTCGCCGCCGATGCGTGCCAGTTCGGCATGACGCGGCAGGTGATGCTGCAGATGCAGGGCCAGTTGGCGCAGCAGCTGGTCGCCGGCCGAGTGGCCGCAGAGGTCGTTGACCTGCTTGAACTGGTCCAGGTCGAGGTACAGCAAGTGGCTGTAGCGGCGCCGCTCGGGGTGGCTCAGTGACTCTTGCAGCAGGCGCTCCAGCTCGCGGCGGTTGAGCAGGCCGGTGAGCGAATCGTGGCTGGCCAGGGTTTGCAGGTGCTCCTGATGGGCATGCCGCTCGCTGATGTCGACGACGATGGCTTCGATGCTGTCCTGGTCGGCCAGCAGGTACAACGACAGGTACACCCAAAGGGCATTGCCATGGTGATCGTGGATCTCACATTCGCCGCAGACGGTCGGATGGCTGTCGCTAAGCTGCAGCAGCAGGTGATTCCAGTCCGCGGCTTTTAGCAGGCTCTGGACCGGCAGGCCGACCAGGCTGGCCTGCCGGGTAGTGCGGCCGAGCAGGCGCATAAAACTCGGGTTGGCTTCGAGGATGGCGCCCTCGCGGGTGCAGCGCACGATGCCTTCGGCGGCATTGTTGAACAGCGCCTGGTAGCGTTGCAGATTGCCGATGGCCTGCTGCTGGCTGCCCAGCAGGTCGATGCGTACCTGTTCCAGCTGCATGGCGCTGAGGATGCCAAACATAAAGAAGCTGATGGCCGGTAGGTAGATGCCCAGCTCATTGAGTAGCGGCACGTTCGGCAGCACGCCCATGCGGCTCAGCGGCAGGATGATCATCAGCAGGAACACGGCAGACCAGAGCAGCAGCAACGGCTTGGCAAATGGCCGGCGCTGCTTGACGCCGTAGAGGGTGATGCTGAGCTGGAACAGGCCATTGATGAGAAAAATGACGTTGATCAGTTGTTGCTGGCGATAGTCGTTGATGCCCAGCACCGCCGGCGCCGCGCACAAGCCGATGACAACAAACAGGCTGTTACGCAGGTAGAGCAACAGCGGTTCGCGCAGCACCAGCAGGTTGCAGACAAACAGCGTGCTGAAGATCAGCGTGGCGGCGCCCGCCAGGTTCAGCAGGGTGGTTGGCAGCGCCGGGTAGTGCGGCCATAACAGGTTGATCGGGCCAAGAATGGCGCTGTAATACACGGTGGCGCTCAGCAGGGTGGCGCAGTAGTAGCCCAGCTGCCGGTTGCGCAGAGTGCTGAATTTGGCCAGATGGAACAGGGCCATGATCAGCAGGGCGCCACAGATCAGGCCGCTTTTCAGCCAGCTGCGAACCAGCAGCTGCTTACTGCTGGTGGCAGAGACGATGGCCAGTGGCAGGTTGAGGGCGCTGCTGCTTTTGATGCGCAGGAGCACGTCAACGTGCTCGGCCTGCAGTGCCGGCAACGGCAGGATAAAGTTCGGATAAGGCTCGCTGCGGGCGCTGAACGGCTGTAGGTCACCGGCCTGGCCGGCCGCCAGCAGTGCAGCGGGCTCGCTCGATTCAGGCGCGCTGACCCACAGTTGGACGTTGTCGACAAAGGGGTTGTCGATCACCAGTGACAGGGCGTCGCCGCCTTGCTTGTCGATGCTAAAGGCGATCCACCAGGTGCTGCCGGAATAGCCAAGGCGTGGGTTGCCCTGTTGCAGTACGCCGCCGCGGCGCAATTGGGCCATGGCCTGCGCGGCGCTCAGGCGGGCGTCGCGGTCTTCCAGTAATTGACTGTGGGGCGCCGGGACTGGCTGCAGAGCGTTCGGGTCGAGGCTCAGGCCCGGAAGCGCGTCCGCTCTGGCTGCTGTGCACAGCAGTAAAGCGCTTAGCAGCAGCGCGAGCAGGGGTCGCAAAAACACACGCATGGGCGAAACCTCGGAGCCGGAAATAACCGCGCCGGAGCTTCTTGCTGAGCTTTTCCGGAGAACCGTGGCGCTAGTTGATACTAGCCGAGCCAGGATTTCTTGCCGCGTCTGCTGCGCATTGCCTGCAGCGGCAGGGCTCTGGCGCAAGGATTTCAACGCCTTGGCGTGCTGTGCTGCGGTATCGATCGGCGCCGGCAGCTGTTGCAGGCGCCGCCAAGCCGCACTGGTGGAGAAGCGCCCGGCGTGCTCGAATGCAGGCGCGTCTGAGCTATATGTTTGCTGCTGCGTTCAATTCAAAGAGGTTTGCCGATGCGTTCCGCTTATCTTCGTCATCCCCAGGCGTGCCTGCTGCACGGGCTTGGCCTGGTCATCCTGATGACGGTTTATCAGCAGGGGCAGATGCCGTTGCACCTGAGCATCCCGGCTTACCTGCTGCTGGCGCTGTGGCCCTGGTTCGGCCCCTGGCAGCGGCCGGCCGAGGACGCAGCACCGGCGGATCCGGCGCTGCTGGCGTTCAGCGCATTGCGCCAGAGCCTCGCGCGCAGCACCGACGAACATGCCTTGGT
>JAIERF010000193.1 GCA_019747075.1 Pseudomonadaceae bacterium | reverse complement strand
TCGGTCTCGCACACCACCCGCGCCATGCGTCCGGGCGAGGTCGACGGGGTCAACTACCACTTCGTCGCCCGCGAAGCCTTTATCGAAATGCTTGAGCGCGACGAGTTTCTCGAACACGCCGAAGTGTTCGGCAACCTCTACGGCACCTCGCAGCGCTGGCTGGAGCAGACCCTCAAGGAAGGTTACGACCTGATCCTGGAAATCGACTGGCAGGGCGCCCAGCAGGTGCGCCGCCTGATGCCGCAGGCCAAGTCGATCTTCATTTTGCCGCCGACCCAGGAAGCTCTGCGCCAGCGCCTGGACAACCGCGGCCAGGACAGCGACGAGATCATCGACGGGCGCATGCGTGAAGCGGTCAGCGAAATGAGCCACTACGTCGAATACGATTACCTGGTGATCAACGACGACTTCAAGGTCGCCCTTGACGACCTGAAAGCCATTTTTCGTGCCAATCAGCTGCTGCAAAACCCGCAACAGCAACGCCACGCGGATTTACTCAGCCAGCTGCTGGCCTGACGCCGCACCAGCCAGGCCGCTGCCTGCAGCCGCTTTCGAACGGCTGGCAGTGCGCTCGCGGCCAGCCCCGACACAAACAACGCTTCCCTTAAGGCGGGTGATTTTTTAGACTATCCAGTCCGCTCGCCCATTTGGGCACAGCTTTATCTCGCTATTTGCTACGAGGAACACCATGGCCCGCGTTACCGTTGAAGATTGCCTGGAGAACGTCGCTAACCGCTTCGAGCTGGTCATGCTGGCCACCAAGCGTTCCCGTCAACTGGCCACCGGCGGCAAAGAGCCCAAGGTAGCCTGGGAAAACGACAAGCCCACCGTAGTAGCCCTGCGCGAAATCGCGGCCGGCCTGGTGGACTACGACGTCATCGCTCAAGACGACATCGTTGAAGACGAACCGCTGTTTGCCACATTCGAGGACGAGGCCAACGAGGCCTTGTAAGTCCATGGTGGGTCGACGTCGTACGGTACAGAGTCCCAGAGCACGGCAGGAGCATTGCACTTGCCGAGCATAGACAACCTCGCCGAACGACTTTCGACCTACCTCGGCAGTGACCAGGTCAACCTGGTCCGCCGCGCTTACTTCTACGCCGAACAAGCCCACGACGGCCAACGCCGACGCAGCGGCGAAGCCTACGTAACACACCCCCTGGCGGTCGCCAGCATCCTCGCCGACATGCACATGGATCATCAAAGCCTGATGGCCGCGATGCTGCATGACGTCATCGAAGACACCGGGATTGCCAAGGAAGCGCTCACCGCGCAATTTGGCGAAACCATCGCCGAACTGGTCGATGGGGTCAGCAAACTGACCCAGATGAACTTCGAAACCAAAGCCGAAGCGCAAGCGGAAAACTTCCAGAAAATGGCCATGGCCATGGCCCGCGATATCCGCGTGATCCTGGTCAAGCTGGCCGACCGCCTGCACAACATGCGCACCCTCGACTCCATGCCCCACGAGAAGAGCCGGCGGATCGCCAAGGAAACCCTGGAGATCTACGCGCCGATCGCCAACCGGCTGGGCATGCACAGCATGCGCATTGAGTTCGAAGACCTCGGTTTCAAGGCCATGTACCCGATGCGTTCCGAGCGTATCCGCGGCGCCGTGCGTCGCGCCCGCGGCAACCGCAAGGAAATCGTCAACAAGATCGAAGAGTCGATCAGCCACTGCCTGACCCGCGAGGACATGCAGGGCGAAGTGCACGGCCGTGAGAAGCACCTGTACAGCATCTACCAGAAGATGCGCGGCAAGCGCCGCGCCTTCAACGAGATCATGGACGTCTACGCCTTCCGCATCGTGGTCGACAAAGTTGACACCTGCTACCGCGT
Source organism: Pseudomonadaceae bacterium (assembly GCA_019747075.1). Lineage (GTDB taxonomy): Bacteria > Pseudomonadota > Gammaproteobacteria > Pseudomonadales > Pseudomonadaceae > Aquipseudomonas. The sequence continues at coordinate 2,517 of JAIERF010000193.1, read as the reverse complement.
GCTCGGCGCCGTGCACAACCTGTACAAACCCCTGCCAGGGCGCTTCAAGGATTACATCGCGATCCCCAAGGCCAACGGCTACCAGTCGCTGCACACCACCTTGTTCGGCATGCACGGCGTACCGATTGAAATCCAGATCCGCACCCGCGAGATGGAAGAGCTGGCCAACCACGGCATTGCTGCCCACTGGCTGTACAAATCCGCCGAAGACGACCAGCCCAAGGGCAGCCACGCGCGCGCCCGGCAGTGGGTCAAGGGCATCCTCGAACTGCAGCAGCGCGCCGGCAATTCGCTGGAATTCATCGAGAGCGTGAAGATCGACCTGTTCCCCGACGAGGTCTACGTCTTCACCCCCAAGGGCCGCATCATGGAGCTGCCCAAGGGCTCCACGGCGGTGGATTTCGCCTACGCGGTGCACACCGACGTCGGCAACAGCTGCATCGCCTGCCGCATCAACCGCCGCCTGGCGCCGCTGTCGGAGCCGCTGCAAAGCGGCTCGACGGTGGAAATCGTCACCGCCCCCGGCGCCCGGCCAAACCCGGCCTGGCTGAATTTCGTGGTCACCGGCAAGGCCCGCACGCATATTCGCCACGCGCTCAAGCTGCAGCGCCGCTCCGAGTCGGTCAGCCTCGGCGAGCGCCTGCTGAACAAGGTCCTGGCCAGCTTCGACACGCACCTCGACTCGCTGCCGGTGGAACGTATTCAGGCTGTCCTCGACGAATACCACATGGAGCTGAGCGAAGACCTGCTGGAAGAAATCGGCCTGGGCAACCGCATGGCCTTCGTGGTCGCGCGCCGTCTGCTCACCGAAAATGGCGAGCAGCTGCCCAGCCACGAAGGGCCGCTGGCAATCCGCGGCACCGAGGGTCTGGTGCTCAACTACGCCAAGTGCTGCACGCCGATCCCCGGCGACCCGATCGTCGGCCACCTGTCGGCCGGCAAAGGCATGGTCGTGCACTTGGACACCTGCAAGAACATCAGCGACATCCGCCACAACCCGGAGAAATGCATCCAGCTGTCCTGGGCCAAGGATGTCAGCGGCGAATTCAACGTCGAGCTGCGCGTCGAACTGGAACACCAGCGCGGCCTGATTGCCCTGCTGGCCAGCAGCGTCAACGCCGCCGACGGCAACATCGAGAAAATCAGCATGGACGAGCGCGACGGTCGCGTCAGCGTCGTGCAGCTGGTGGTCAGCGTCCACGACCGCGTGCACCTGGCCCGCGTGATCAAAAAACTGCGCGCACTCAAAGGGGTGATGCGCATCACCCGCATGCGTGCCTGACGCCACTGCCGTGGCGTCCAACCGTCTTAACAGCCAAGAACCCGAGCCAGGGCTCAAGCCCAGCCAACTACCTCACCAGGAGCTTTCCATGAGCAAGACCGTTATCAGCAGCGACAAGGCCCCTGCCGCCATCGGCACCTACTCGCAAGCCATCAAGGCCGGCAACACCGTATACATGTCCGGGCAGATCCCCCTCGACCCCAAGACCATGGAACTGGTCGAAGGCTTTGAAGCCCAAACCGTGCAGGTATTCGAGAACCTCAAGGCCGTGGCCGAAGCCGCCGGTGGTTCGTTCAAGGACATCGTCAAGCTGAACATCTTCCTCACCGACCTCAGCCACTTCGCCAAGGTCAATGAAGTGATGGGCCGCTACTTCGAACAGCCGTACCCGGCCCGCGCCGCCATCGGCGTTGCCGCCCTGCCACGCGGTGCAGCCGTTGAGATGGATGCCATTCTGGTCATCGAATAACACCTGCACGCGACGCTCAGGGGGCACTCGGCAGCGAGGCCCCCTGTTTATTTTGAGGTATCCCCCCCATGCGTTCTTTTCTCTGCCTGCTGGCGTGCCTGACCCTGCTCGGCGGCTGCGCCAGCAAACCCAAAGACCCCAGCGGCATCTGGATCAACCAGGCAGCCATCGACGCCGCCGTGGACAGCCAGCACCTGCGCGAAGCGCTGCTGGCCTACGGCCCGAACCTAGAGTGGAACCTCAACAGCGCCCGCCAACAGGCGACCTTCAGCAACGGCTTCGAGCTCGCCGATGGGCAGCTGAGCGCGCAAGCAGACGGCCTCTGGCAGGTCAGCTTCTATGGCGAGCATCACGAAGTGCTCAAGCCCGAGGGCGCACTGCTGATCCAGCAAGCCAGCGCCACCTGGCCTGAGCAGCGCTTTGCCCGGCCCAAGGTCAAGGTCGATGCCGCGGCGCCGGCCGGCAGCAGTTTTGAATACAGCCTTTACGAGGCCTTTCTCGCCGGCAGCTGGAAGATTCGCAGCGGCCCCGGTGAAGGCGGCCTGGTGATCTTTCATGCCGACGGCAAGCTCGACGGCCTGCCCGGCGCCGAACGTTTCGCCCTGTGCCTGGCTGGTGACTGCGCGGCCATGAGCGGCGAGTACGACAGTCTGTGGTTGCAACTGGGCCAGGAAGGCAATGAGTGGATCTTCGTTCGCGACGGCGATCAGCTGCAGATCTTCGAAGCCCTCAACCGCGCGCAACCGGACGAAATGCCCGACCTGTA
>JAIERF010000121.1 GCA_019747075.1 Pseudomonadaceae bacterium | reverse complement strand
AGCAACAGGGCGCTGCCGGCGCTGGCCAGCAGCGTGCGCAGGATTGGGGTCATGGTGTGTTCTCCGCAGGAGTGAGCCACCAGGCCCGCAGGCCGAGGGTGTAGGGCGGGGTGCTGACGAAGCTGAACCGGTTGCGGTAGGCAATTCGGTGGTTGTTCAAATACCAGTTCGGGATGCTGTAGTGCTGCCACAGCAGGGTGCGGTCGAGGGCGCGGGTGATCGCTACTTGCTCGTCACGGCTATGGGCGGCCAGCAGTTGATCCAACAGCGCGTCGACCACTGGGTGGGCGATGCCGGCGTAGTTCTTGCCGCCCTTGATCTTCACCTGGCTGGAGTGGAAGTACAGGCGCTGTTCCAGGCCGGGGCTTAGGGTTTGCGGCAGGGTGGCGAGGATCATGTCGTAGTCGTATTGATCCAGGCGCTGCTTGTACTGGGCGCGATCGACGGTGCGCAGGCTGACGCTGATGCCGATGCGCGCGAGGTTTTCCGCGTAGGGCTGGAAGATGCGTTCCAGGTTCGGATTTACCAGCAGGATTTCAAACTGCAACGGCTCGCCACGGGCATTCAGCAGACGCTGGCCCGACAACGTCCAGCCTGCCTGCTCCAGCAGTAGCAAGGCGCGGCGCAGGGTGTCCCGCGGGATGCCGGCGCCGGCGGTTTGCGGCACGCTGAACGTCTGGGTAAAGAGTTTGGCTGGCAGTTGCTGGCGATAGGGCGAAAGCAGCAACCACTCGCGGCCTTCCGGCTTGCCGGTGGCCGAGAACTCGCTGTTGGGGTAATAGCTGCTGGCGCGGATATAGGCATTGTTGAACAGAGTGCGGTTGGTCCACTCGAAGTCGAACAACAGGCCCATGGCCTCGCGCACCTTGCGCTGGGCAAACAGCGGGCGGCGGGCGTTCATCATCAACGCCTGGGTTTGCGCCGGAATCTGGTGGGGTATTTCGGCGCGGATCACTTCGCCGCGTTTGACGTCCGGAAACTTGTAGCCGTTGGCCCAGTTCTTGGCCTGATGCTCGATATAGAAATCGAACTCCCCGGCTTTGAAGGCTTCGAAGGCGACGTTGCTGTCGCGGTAGAACTCCACCTCGACCCGATCGAAATTGTACTTGCCGCGGTTGACTGGCAGCTTCTCGCCCCACCAATCCTTCACCCGTTCAAACACCATGCGCCGGCCGGGTACGACCTGGGTGATGCGGTACGGCCCGCTGCCCAGTGGCGGGGTGTAGGTGGTGGCCTTGAAGTCGCGGTGCTTCCAGTAATGTTGGGGCAGGACCGGCAGTTCGCCCAGGTGCAGGATCAGCAGTGGATTATTGGCCTGCTTGAGCACGAAGCGGATGCGATGGCGGCCAAGGATGTCGACCCGTTTGACGTCTTGCAGATTGGTGCGGTACTGCGGGTGGCCTTGCTTGACCAGCAGGCGGTAGGAAAAGGCCACGTCGTAAGCGGTGATCGGCATACCGTCGTGAAAGGTCGCTTCGGGGCGTAGGTTGAACACCACCCAGCTGCGGTCTTCGCTGTACTCAACGGAGCGGGCGATCAGCCCGTAACTGGAGGACGGCTCGTCACCGGACGGGTCGTATTGACCGCTGCCGGCCATCAGCGGCTCGTTCAGCTCACTGATGCCGTACTGGGAGAAGTTGGGTGTCGACGACGGGCTGCTGCCCTTGAAGGTGTAAGGGTTGAGGGTGTCGAAGGTGCCGAAAGCCATGACCCGCACGCTACCGCCCTTGGGGGCATCAGGGTTCACCCAGGCAAAGTGGGTAAAGCTGGCGGGGTACTTGAGTTCACCGAATTGGGCATAGCCATGACTTTCGCGCAGGTTGGCGAAGGAGCACACGCTCATGGTCAGGCAGGTGAGCAACAGGAGGGCACGCATCAGGCGCAAAATCCGATCCATGGCAGGCTTTTCGGCTTCTTGAACCTTACAGTAACAGCTTGTATCGACAGGAAAAAGACTGGCTTTTAGGGTGGTCGTGCCATCATTTTGACTACAATGGACAAAATGGCTCGCGGGGTGTCACTTGGAAGAACGTTGCTACGGTGTACAGGCTTGGATTGACCGGCTGAATGATTCGGAACTGCCGGCGTTGGCGGCTGTCGTCACCGATATGCAGCAACTAGCCGAAAGCGAGAGCAGTTCGGTGCAAGAGCTGGCATCGGTGTTGCTGCGCGATGCATCCCTGACCTCCAAGGTGCTGCGGGTGGCCAACAGCAGTTACTACAACCCGGCCTGTGAAGATATTCGCACCATTTCCCGCGCTATCGTGCTGATCGGTTTTGAAAGCATTCGCCTGATCAGCCTGTCGGTCAGCCTGATCGATGGCCTGTTGAGTCGCGGGCCGCGTTACCAATTGCCGGAACTGCTGGCGCGCTCCTTTCATGCCGCGGTACAGGCGCGCAACATCGCCGGCTATGTGTTGAGCAAGCATCAGGAAGAGGTGTTTATCGCGGCCTTGCTGCACCACATTGGCGAGCTGGCCTTTTGGGGCTGCGGCGGTGATCAGGTCGATGAGCTGGATGATGCGCTGGCCGAGCCGGGCGTTGACCCCGATGCGGCGGTGCGCAAGGTGCTGGGCACCAGTTTCGAGCAATTGACCCAGGGCCTGGTGAAGAACTGGAATCTGGGGCCGGTGGCCAGCCTGGCCCATGTGCCCGCCAACCCCAAGAGTCCGGCCGCCTATGCAGTGCAATTGGGCATGCGCATCAGCGAAGTGGCGCTGGATGGCTGGGAGTCACCGGAAATGGACGACCTAGTGCTGCAACTGGCCAAGTTCACCGGCATCAGCCCGGAAGAGGCCTTGCAGCAGGTGCTGGCCAGTGCCGACGAAACGGTCAAGGTGGCCGCCACCTTTGGTGCCAGCAAGCTCTGTCAGTTGATCCCCAACACCGATCCCGAACAGATAGCTTTTCAGCGTGAGCAGCGCCGCGCGCGGCTGTTGCAACCGAATTTGCAGATCATGCAGCAGGCCTTGCAGGACCTTGGGCTGATGCTGTCGAGCCGGGCCGATGTCGGCTTAATCCTCGATACGCTGCTCAAGGGGCTGCATCAAGGTGCCGGGTTGGAGCGAGTGATGCTCGCGGTGCTGGCCGACGGACAGAGCAAGTTTCGGGTCAAGCGCGCGGTGGGTGAAGGCACCCAGGCCTGGGTCAGTGACTTTGAGTTGCCGGTGGGCGAGCGCAACGAACAGACGGTGTTCAGTTATGTGCTGCGGCATAAGGAGGCCCTGTGGATGGGCGTGCCGGCCAGCTACAACCTGAATGACCTGGTGACGCCCGCGATGCGCCAAAGTCTGGGGCAGGGCATGTTTTTTGTCGCGCCCTTGCTGGCTGGCAAGCGCGAAATCGGCGTGCTCTATGCCGATGGCAGGCTTTCCGGGCGCGCCCTCAAGCATGAGCAGTTTGTGGCCTTCAAGCGCTTTGCCGAGCTGACGGGACGTTGCCTGGACGCCATCAGCCAGCGCAAATGATCAGGGCGCCTTCTTTACCGTAAGGGTCTGGCCGAGTTTCAGGGCGCTGGTGGCTTTCGGGTTCCAGCGCTTCAGTTGCGCCAGGTCGACCTTGAAGCGCTTGGCAATCAGGTACAGCGAATCGCCTTTCTGCACCTTGTAGTAGGTCACCGCATCGCGGCCTGTGGCCTTGTTGGTGATGATTTTGCTGTTCTTGCCACTCAGGCTCTTGCTGGCCAGTACGGTCGCCTGGTTTTTCGGTGCCTGCAGCAGCAGCTCCTGGCCGAGTTTCAGGTTGTTGCCGCGTAGCTGGTTCCAGCGCTGCAGATCCTTCACCGCGACCTTCTGTTGCTTGGCAATCGACCACAAGTTGTCGCCACTTTTCACTTTGTAGCGTTTGGCCGGCGCGCTGACGACTGGGTTGCGCTCCTTGTAGCGCGGATTGCTACTGGCGCTCTGGACCTGTGTGCTGAGGCTCAGGACCTGGCCGGTGCGCAATTTGTGCTGGCGTAGTTGGTTGAGGTCGGTGATGTCTTTGACTGACAGGTTATGGCGCTTGGCAATGCTGGCCAGGCTATCGCCTTTGCGTACGGTGTATTGCTGCCACTGCACCTGCTTTTGCGGCTTCATCAACAGCAGGTTGGCAGCCAGGCGTTCGGCTTTTTCGCTGGGCACCAGCAGGTGTTGGGGGCCGTCAATGGTCACGCCTTTCTTGAACGCGGGATTGAGCTGGAACAGCTCGTCTTCATCGACCTCGGCCATTTCGGCGATGCTGGACAAATCCATGCGCGGTTTGAACGCGACCACTTCAAAGTACGGTTCGTTGGCAATCGGGTTGAGGTCGACGCCATAGGCCTGCGGGCTGGTGACGATCTGCGCCACGGCCAGTAGCTT
>JAIERF010000146.1 GCA_019747075.1 Pseudomonadaceae bacterium | reverse complement strand
GGCGTAAAGCCAACGCTGATCCTCAAGGGTGGCGCGATTGCCGCCAGCCTGATGGGCGACGCCAACGCCTCGATCCCGACGCCGCAGCCGGTGCACTACCGGCCGATGTTCGGCAGCTACGCCGGCATGCTGCACGCCACCAGCCTGACCTTTATCAGCCAGGCCGCCTTCGACGCCGAGGTGCCGGAGCAACTTGGGCTGCAGAAGCAGATTGGCGTGGTGAAGGGCTGCCGCACGGTGCAGAAGAGCGACCTGATCCACAACGACTACCTGCCCGATATCGAAGTTGATCCGCAGACCTATCAGGTCAAGGCCGACGGCCAACTGCTCTGGTGCGAACCGGCCGATGTGCTGCCGCTGGCGCAGCGCTACTTTCTGTTTTAAGCGGCCTAGCGAGCGCGTTGCCCCCAGGCCAGGGCCGCGCCGCTGAGGATGATCACCGCCATGCCAAGGATCGCCCACATATCCGGCGTGTGGTCGAAGAACAGCATGCCTAGCAGGGTTGCGGTAACGATCTGCACGTAGGTAAACGGCGCCAGGCTGGCCGCGCTGCCGAAGCGGTAGGCGTGGGTCAGGAGCATATGGCCGGTCATGGCGGTGGCGCCCAGGGTCGCCATCAACAGGCCGTCCACCAGGGTGGGGGTCTGCCAGAACCAGGGCAACAGCACGCTGACGCTCAGGGTGCCGACCAGGGCGGAGAGAAAGTTGCTGGTCGCCGGGTGGTCGGTCGCGCTCAGCCGTCGGGTCAGCAATTGATACAGACCAAAGCAGAACGCCGCACCCAGCGGCAACAGGATCGCCGGGGTAAACAGCGCGCCACCGGGGCGCACGATCAGCAGCACGCCGAGCAGGCCAACGCCCACCGACAGCCACAGGCCGCGACTGATGTGCTCTTTCAGCCAAGTAGCGGACAGCACAATGACCACCAGCGGCGCGAGAAAGATCACCGCCGTGGCTTCACCCAGCGGAATAAAGCGCAGCGCGCTGTAGAACAGCAAGGTGATGGCCACCAGGCTCAGGCCACGCACCAACTGCAACCACGGCCGCTGGGTGCGCAGCAGATTGAGGCCCATCCGCGGCGCAAACAGGGCGAGCATCAGCACGCTCTGCGACAGGTAGCGCAACCACACCACCAGCAACAAGGGATAGACCGCCGTGAGCGACTTCGACAAAGCATCCTGGCTGGCCAGCAACAGCCCGGCAGCCAGAATCAGCAGGATGCCCAAGGTGGGCTGATGACGCGTTGGCACGGACAGATACCCAACTCATAGTTAGCAGACTAACAATACTAACGACGACGCCCGCGCCTGACCAGCCAGTCAAGACCGATGGCCGCAGGCACATCCTTGATATACGACAATCCGCAGCAGCCTTGCGCGACTAGACTGAAAAACTCAGCCCATACGCGTTGGAGGATCTTCAGCATGACCAGCCCCAAGTACCTTTGCCCCCTGACCGCTGCCCTGCTGTTGGCGGGATTACCGCTGGCCCATGGCGAAACCCTGGTGCCGCTGCAGGGCCAGACCCAACAGCAGATCCAGGCGGACATTGCCGCCTGCCAGAGCAGCGCGAGCAGTACAGCCAGCAGCACCACGAGCAGCAGCGGCGGTGAGCGCTTGCGTGGCGCAGCCAAGGGCGCCGTGGCCGGAGCGGCAGCGGCCGAGGTGCGCGGGCAACGCCACGACGGCGCCTATGACAAGGTAGATGACGATATCAAACAGGAGTACCGCCAGGAGCAGGCCCGCGACACGGCCAAGGTCGGCGTGGTGGTCGGCGGCTCACAGCAACGCCAGAGCCGTCGCGAAGAGCGGCGCAATGGCGACGCGGCCACCAGCAGCTCGTCGGCGAACTACCAGAGCTGCATGAGCAGCCGCGGCTACTCGATCACCCCGTAACTCAGCGCAGCTGGCTGTCCTTGCTGCCGCGCCGGTTGTAGCCGGCGCTCACGGACTGCTGCTGGTCCAGCTGCGCCTGACAACTCACGCACAGGCGCACACCGCGGATCGCCGCCCGCCGCGCCTCGGGAATGGGCGCCTCACACTCGGCGCAATGGCTCAGGCTTTCGCCCGTCGGCAGCTGGCTGCGGGCGCGCTGGATGGCGTCCTCGATGCTGCTGTCGATCTGCTCCTGCACCGCCCCGTCACTGGCCCAACCGCCTGCCATGCTGTTCTCCCGCCGAGTGCCTGTGAAGACTCAGGTATGGGCGCAACCGCGACCTTTTACAAGCCTGGCACTTACTCTTGCACGTCCATAAATTCCCGCGCCCAGACGAAGTAGTCCTCGGGCTGGGTGTACTTGTGCGCCAGCTCCGAGGCGCTCAAGTCATTGCCGCAGGCCAGTTGGCGCTGCTGGCGCAGGCAGTCGTAGGTGGCCTTGATCGCGGCAAAATAAGCCGCATGGCCGTCGACCACGATGCGCACACCGAGGCTGGCCAGGCGCGCATCATCGCGCAGCGCCGGGTTGCCGTAGCTCACCAGCATCAAAGGCACCCGCAGATGAGCGGCAATCTGCTCCAGGTGCTCGAAGTCACGCACGCCGACCAGGCAGATGGCATCGGCACCCGCTTGCTGATAGGCGCTGGTGCGCTCGATCACCTGCTCAACCGCCAGCACGCCGGCATGAGTGCGGGCGATGATCGCCAGTTCACTGTCGACCCGCGCCTCCAGCGCCGCGCGCAGCTTGCCGACACCCTCGTCGACGCCAATCAGGTCGGTGGATTTACGCCCGAACTGGGCCGGCAACAGGGTGTCCTCCAGGGTCAGGGCGGCGACGCCAGCGCGTTCCAGCTCGACCACGCAACGCATCACATTGAGCGCATTGCCATAGCCATGGTCGGCATCGGCGATCACTGGCAACTGGGCAACGCGACCGATGCGGGTGGCCTGCTCGACGAACTCGCTGAGGCTAATCAGGGCAAAGTCCGGCGCGGCCAATACCTGCAAGGAGGCAACCGAGCCGCCGAGAATGCCGACTTCGAAACCAAGGTCCGAGGCGATGCGCGCCGACATCGGGTCGAACACCGAGGCGGTGTGATAGCAGCAAGTGCCGCTGAGCAGCGCACGCAGGTCAGTGCGCAGCTGATGGTGTGAGATTCGGGACATGGGCGATTCCAGCAACAAGGGAGCTAAGGTGAGTCGTCCGTTTGCCCTGGCAAGACACATACCAAAGACCTATTGCCAGCGCTGGCGCGTTGTTGCAGGCCGTCGCCCCCGGCAAAAACGGCGGGTTCACGCCAGCCCAGCCGTTGGAGTGGCGAGGCGCCGCCACTACCTGTGCGCGCTAATGTAACCCCCCCTAGCGATCCGCCACCGGCACGGTCTCGACCGGCACCGCATCCGGCAAGGGCCGGCCGGGAAACCAGCGCTGGTGGATGCGGGCAAAGCTGCCATCGGCGTGCATGGCCTGCAGGCTGTCCTGCCAGCGGCGGACAATGGCCTCATCGGTCTGCAGGGAAAACGCCAGGTACGACTGATGCTGCATAAAGCACAGCTGACGCTTCACCGCGTTCACCTGCATGCCCTGCTGGGTGAGCATCTGCGGCAGGGACACGTCGCTGGCGACCAGCAGGTTGATGCGCCGGTTCTGGAACATGGTCATCATCTTTTCCGGGCTGGTGACCGTAAAGATATTGTTCAGCCCCTGGCTGCTCAGGTATTCGTGGCTGTACCACTGCCGCGGCACCGCCAGGCGGCCATCGCGAGCAGCATCGGCCAGGCTGTTGATGCGCAGGGGCGAGTCTTGGTGCGAGTAGAAACAGGTGCGCGACTGCACCAGCGGCCCGACCCACTGGAACAGCGCTTCACGCGCGGCACCACGGACGGTGGCAAACAGCCCGACATTGGCCAGGCTCTTGGCCTGGTTATAACCGCGGGTCCAGGGCGCCAATTCGATGCGCGCGCTATCGCCGCTGCGGGCCTGCAGCGCGCGCACCACCTCGACCACGAAGCCGGCCGGCTGGCCAGCCTGGCTGTAGTTCAGCGGCGGATTCTCTTCGGTGTACAGCAGCAACTCGGCCGCCTGCAGCGGCAAGGCCAGCCACGCACAGGAAGACAACAGCAAACATCTCGACAACATCATTGCAGGCTCCTGCGTCTGCGCCGCTACCGGTCAATTCCCAGAGTCTAGGGTATGTTGCCGTTTCATTCGTGGCCGCGCCGGAGCCGGTTTTTGCGCGAGGCAAGGCGCGAGGAGCGTAATTTGGTTATTCCAAATAATCGACGAGTAACGCAGCCTCGCACAAAAACCGGCCCGGCCCTTCGGGTTGCGCGAGAAATGGCCCCCGCTGTTGTTGCAGGGCTTGATAAGGGAATAACCATTATCTG
>JAIERF010000245.1 GCA_019747075.1 Pseudomonadaceae bacterium | reverse complement strand
GCGGTCATTATCCGCCAGTAATGCCTTTGCGGCTTCTCGGTACGGATGCTCCTTGAAGGTCAGCTTGCGGGTAAAACCATCGTCGAAGAACACGGGGCGCGATGACGGCTCCTTTACCTCCAGCAAGCGCACATGCAAGCGGTTGTGCCGTTGGTTCACCCAACGCAGTGCAGCCTGGGATGAGCCCTGCGGCACCAGGATACGGAGCCGGTGGCTGCCGATTGCCCGCTCAATGGCACCCCGCCAGGCCAGTTCCTCGGGCTTGACCTGCACCAGCTCGGCGACGAAAGGCAGAGCCGACTCATCGACGCCAAGCGCCTGTGCCAGATCGCTTCGAAATGCATGAAAATTCCCGGGCAAGTTCGAGCCTGGCCGTCTCTCAACCTCAGCGCGCTCCTGCTGTAAGGTCTGCAGGCGACCATTGAGCTCCTGCTGAACGAGACCTGCGTCGAACGCCTTTTGACGCGCGTCAGTAATTTGCTGGGTCAGTATTTCCTGGCGTGCCGCGATCTGTTGCTGATTATCCTTGAGAGCAGCGGCCGATAAGTCATCCGCTAGTTCTAGCCCCTTGGCCAAGCGTTGGTATTGCTCGGCTTTCAGGCGCCGCTTATCGCACTCCCTGACCCAATCAGCGATGCGCCCGCGTAATTGATCTATCCCAGCGCCACCTACTCGCAGGTAGCTCTGACGATTCTGATCAACCACGCCCTTCTGGATCTCAAGCTGACTCCTGCATTGCTCCTGACCCAGTTCGGCCTGTTTGTACTCTGTCTCAAGCCTGTTGGCTTCAGCCAACCATAGGCGATACCCCTGCTCGGCGAACCAGACTGGAAGGATGCCTTCGAGGGCTTGTTTATCTTGCAGCTGTTCTTGTAAGGCCCTGTAACGCTCCCAGCCATCGGCGACCGGTTGCAATGAGCGCTGCTGCTTTCTAGCGGTTTCCAGCTCTCGGTGGATGTCAGTTAGATCATCGAAGCTGCTGGCGACCTCGGCAGCCCGCTCGAAGGCGGAGCGGTCATCCAGCACCAACTCGCGAAAGATCTCATCAATACTGTTGAGCTGCTTCAGGCCGGCAGCGCGGTTGAGCAAAGTGAAGGCGTTTTCACCGACCTCAAAGTAATCCCTGAGCCTGGCCAAGAAAGCTTTCTTGCTCGGATAAGGCCAGATACCAGTTCCATCCTTCTCCATCTGACGCAGAGCCCGCATGCCGCCTGAGTGATGCTGGCTGAGCCAATACTCCAGAGTCTGCTCGGGGGACTCGCTTAACAGCCAAAGTTTTTTCAGATCGGACGCCGAGGAGCTTGTGCCCTCGAACCAGAGCACAGCGCCCAGCCGAACCTGCGTACCGTCACGCTCGAGCGTGGCTGCAATGGCGGTTACCGTCCTACCCTGGCGAGCGATATGAGACTGCTCTACACCTCCGTCCCCAGGGCCAGTAACTCCCCGCACATAGGACACCAGATCCCGGTCACTTTCATGTCCACCCGTGGATGCCAGGTTGTAGCGCGGATTGGCGCACAGCAAGGTCATCAATGCGTCCACCAGCGTCGTTTTACCGCTCCCCGTCGGGCCGATCACGGCGGTACCGGAAGGATCGATCTCGGCACGGTGATAGCCCTGAAAACCGCCCCAGTTATAGAGTTCTATGCTGCTGAGAATGAAGGTCTCGCTGTCACGCCAGAGTAGTGCTTGCTTCACGCCACGTCCTCCTCACCATCGGCAGCCGGCGTAGCCGCACCCTCCACCTGCTCTCGCAGCCATGTCACCAGTGCCTGCAGGTTCTCCGGGTTGGCCAAGTGGGTAATGATGGGGCGGATGATGACGCGATCATGTGCGTCCAGAGCCGACACCAAACCATGCCCCTTGAGCTGATCCAGCAGTGTGATGATGCGATTGCGCTCCTTCGCCTCACTGCCCAGTTCGCCCAGGTAAACCTGCAATTGGGGAATCAGCTCATCAACCGCTACCAGTGCCTGACTAGCGCCCGTACCGCTTTCCTGTTCGTACGCAATGAAATGCTGTCGCAGAATGGCTATCAGCAGGGACTGCTCCAGATTCAGCCTTTGCCGACGCACAAGGGGGTGCGACCAGTCATCCTGCTCGGCTACCTCGCCCTGGCGAACGGTAACAAATACCAGCCCCCGAACCTCGTCGACCCCCAGGGCAAGGTCGAGGGGTTCCAGAATTCTGTCGACCGTCTCGATACTGGAAAGCGCTGAGCGATACAGGTTGGGCTTGTGGCTCTCTTCCAGCAGACCGTACTTGAGCATTTCCTGTACTGCCTCACGTACCCGCTGCGGCGTCCGGCGCTCATCGACCTGTACAGCGGCGCTCATGAGAAGCTGTTCATCATCGATGCCGTCATCCAACGCCACGGGCTCCACCGTCAGCTCTATTCCGTCGGTGCCAGAGGCACCTGCAATCCGATCGAAGATCCCTGCCATGCTCACAACTCCCAATCGATGTCCTTGAGTGCCTCGTGGTCGAGTCCGACATAAGGCAGATTGAAACGCCAGCGTTGCTCATCCTCGTCAACTAGCTCCACGAGCTGACGCTCCTCTGTCAGCACCTCGATACCTGCCTCGCGTGCCATCGCCAACCAGAGCGCAAAGGTTTCCAGGTCATGGGCAGGTGGAAGCAAAGACGCAAGCTCCCCGAGACTCACAGGGCGCGCCTGCTCCGCTAGCACAGCCAGGGTGTCATGAATAAGCGCTTCACGATCCAACCCGTCGAAGGCATCCCAGAAGTCATCATCAATCTGCTCCAACCCCGCAGGCCTCAAGCTCAGATCCAGCTCGTCCGCCTCATCGTCATCCAGGGTCTTGAAGCGAAGACGCTCGATTGCCGGGACACTGGTAATGGCAACGCCAACTGGTGGTAAACATCCAGGCTTCCGGCGCTCTGACTGACGTTGCCAGTCGACGCTTAGCGCTAGATTGAAGAAGTCATTGAGTAACTGTCCGACGCGATGATGCTCGGCGGCCAGTCCAGTCTTCATGAAGCCGCGGACATCACGCTCGCTCCGAGCGCGCGCTTGGAGCACAGCCTGCGACTCCCGAACCAGGCGTAACGCCAGCCAACGCAGCTCACGTTGCTGGGGACGATTCAGCGCCTTTGGAACCGTTGGATGACGAAGGATGGTGCGCAAACGCTCACGCATGGTTTCCAGCTCAGCGGACTGCCTCAGTTGCTGCTGGAAGCTTTCGAAGACACGCCCCTCCGGCGTGTTGAGTAGAGCATCTTGCCCGTCCAACAACCGATCGACGATTTCTCCACGGTGAGACTGTTCGCTGATGATGGAGTGTCGAAGGGCGCGATCCGCCTCGCGCCAAGAGTCTTCCACTCGTCGAAAGTCTGCGCGCAGGCTGGTGGCCAGGTTATATACCTCGCGTATGCCCTCTATCGCCTGCGCTTCATCCAGCACGACGACGTAGCCAGCTTCTACCTGCGCTAGCTCGTGCTCCAAATCTTGGATTCGGCGGCGCAGGCTGGCAATACGGCCAGTTGGGCTGGGGTTCAGACCCGTTTCCAGGTTTTCGATCTCGCGCTGAACCACCGAAAGGCGGGAGGCAGTGGAGGTCATGATCCGGCTATCCAGGGAATCTACGAATTGAATGGCCGACTCCAAAGCGTCGGTTGCGTAGATACGTCCCTCACGCTCAACCACCAGGCGGCGCTTGACCCATTCACGAAGCTCGCGGCCCGCCTGAAGATGCGTTGCATCTGGGTCGATCTCGTAGAGTTCCTGGCTGGCATAAGCAGCCAGCATGTCCGCCAGCGCCTGCAGCGCATCATCCATGGGGATCCCATCATGCGCCTGCTCGAACAACGTCCGAAGGCAACCCAACACAAGTGGTGCTCGACGTGACGCGAGCAAGAGCCAGGCGGGATGTTGGCTGCGAGCGGAGACGTAGCGTTCCGAGCGTTGTTGTGCACTTTCTTCCATGGCGGCCACTTTTCGAGAGGTAGTCCAACTACCAAATTACCGAACCTCATAATACGTATTTGTCTTGGAAGAGGGGCCTATACGAATTGAGTAAATCAACACTATTACTCGTCAGCTTGGCCACGAGGTCATTTTTGTGAGCCCAACACAGCAAATCCATTTTCCGATGTCGCATTGGCCAAAGCCGTCTTATGTGCAGCCAGACGAATCGGCCTCAAGAAGGCTGATTTGCTCGCCGTACTTGGCGCTCACTGCACGGCTATGCGCTCCTGGTCGTGTCTTGGAGTTGGCGCGCTGCCGGTGAACCAACTGTGCAACGACACGATAGGTCATGGTCACCAGGCCCATGCAGTACCGCGGCTGCGGGATACAAA
>JAIERF010000168.1 GCA_019747075.1 Pseudomonadaceae bacterium | reverse complement strand
GACCACACCGCATAGGCCACGCCAATTGGGATGGTCTTCACCACGATCGACAACAGCCACAGCGACAGGCCGTAACCACACACTACAAGTATCAGCGGCAGAGGCTTGTTGAAGCCATCGAGGGCTTTCATTGAGGTGGTGGCCACCACTTCGGCGGCGATGGCGATGCCAAGTAACAGATAGCCGGACATGTTGCAGTACTCCTTTGCTGGGGCGGCGATTCTAGGCATGTACGTGATGGGGTAAAGTTATTACCTATCTGTATTGGAGATTGCTATGCGGTGGAACCTTGAGCAGTTGAGCTTGTTTGTGCGCATTGCCGAGGGCCGTTCGTTCTCCGCCGTAGGCCGTGATCTGCAGCGCGCCCAATCGGCGGTGAGCAATGCCATTGCCTTGTTGGAGGCTGATCTGGGCTTGCTGCTGTTCGAGCGCAGCAGCGGCCGCCAGCCACGCCTGACCGCTGCCGGGGTGACGTTGCTGGAGGAAGCGCGGGAAATTTTGCGCCAGTGCGAGCGTCTGGAAGGACGGGCCCAGGGCCTGGTGCGCGGTGAAGAAGTGATCCTGCGTCTGGCTCAGGACGAAGCCATGCCTTATCAGCCGGTCCTCGACAGCCTGGAAGCGCTGGCTCAGCAGTTCCCCCTGCTCGAAGTGCAGCTGGCCAGCGGCGCCCAAGGCGAGGTGGCGCGCAAACTGCTGGAACGCCGCGCCGACCTTGGCCTGCTGTTTCACCACGAGCGTATGCCCGAAGCACTGGAACGCCAACGCTTGGGCGCGATTGAAATGGTCACCGTATGCGGCGTCGGCCATGCCTTGGCGACGGCCAGCTATGTCGATCGCCGCGAGCTGGCCCGGCATCGGCAGCTGTTGATGGCACCGCAGGACAGCCACTATCCCGGCGGTGAGCAGATTAGTCCGTCGGTCTGGCGTACCGACAGTTTCTACACCATGGCCGAACTGCTGATGCGCAACCTCGGCTGGGGCTGGCTGCCGCGCCATGTGCTGCAGTACCCGACCTATCAGCAGCAGTTGGTCGAACTGCGCAGCGACTGGACCCCGCCGCCGCTGGTGGTGGAATTGGTCTGCCGCCGCGATGAAGCCCATGGCCCCGCTGTCGTGTGGTTGGCCGAACGCTTTGCCGAACATCTGCAAGCGATTGGCTAAGTGTTGAGCACCTGCATCCGCGCGGCGAACTCAGTAAACTGCGCCCATGAATAGAGCCCTGTACAATCTGTTGTTTCACCTCGCCCTGCCGCTTATTGCGCTGCGCCTGCTCTGGCGTGCCTGGCGCGCGCCGGCCTATAGCCGCCGTCTGCTGGAGCGCTTTGCCTTTGGCTTGCCGCCGCTCAAACCCGGCTGTATCTGGATTCATGCCGTATCGGTGGGCGAAAGCATTGCCGCCGCGCCGCTGGTGCGCGAGTTGCTGGCGCGCTATCCGGCGCTGCCGATTACCATTACCTGCATGACGCCGACTGGCTCCGAGCGGATTCAGGCGCTGTTCGGCAATCAGGTGCAGCACTGCTATTTGCCCTATGACCTGCCCTGGGCGGCGGCGCGCTTTATTCGTCGCCTGCAGCCGCAACTGGCGGTGATCATGGAAACCGAGTTGTGGCCTAATCATATTCACCAATGCGCCAAGCGCGGCGTGCCGGTTGTGCTGGCCAATGCGCGGCTGTCCGAGCGCTCGGCGCGGGGTTATGCGCGCTTTGCCAAATTGACCGCGCCGATGTTGGCCGAGCTGAGTTTGATCGCGGTGCAGAGCGCCACCGAAGCCGACCGTTTTCTCGCCCTGGGCGCGCGGCCGGCGTGTGTCGAGGTGACCGGCTCGATCAAGTTCGACCTGCGCATCGAGCCCGAACTGCTGGCCCAGGCCCAGGCCCTGCGCGCCGCTTGGAATACCGTACAGCGCCCGGTGTGGATTGCCGCCAGCACCCATGCCGGCGAAGACGAGAGCGTGCTCGCCGCCCATCGTTTACTGCTCCAGCAGCAGCCGCATGCCTTGCTGATTCTGGTGCCGCGTCATCCCGAGCGGTTCGCCAGCGTCCAGCAGTTGTGCGTGAAGGAAGGGTTTACCACGTGCCGGCGTTCTTTGGGCGAAGCCCCAGACGCCGCGACCCAGGTGCTGCTGGGCGACACCATGGGCGAGTTGCTGTTGCTCTACGCCCTGGCCGATTGCGCCTTTGTCGGTGGCAGTCTGGTGGCCAATGGCGGGCATAACCTGCTGGAGCCGGCGGCCCTGGGTTTGCCGGTGCTGAGCGGCCCGCATCTGTTCAACTTCCTGGAAATCGCCGGCCTGTTGCGCAGTGCTGGTGCCCTGGCCGAGGTGGCCGACTCCGAGGCCCTGGCCGCGACCCTGCTACGTCTGTTTGCCGAGCCGCAGCAGGCCGACGCCATGGCCAGCGCTGGGTTGGCCGTGCTCAAGGCTAATCAGGGTGCCTTGCAGCGCCTGCTTGATGGCGTGCAGCGCTTGTTGCCGCGCTAGTGACCTTCACGGCCTCAATGCATCGCCTGTAGGCTGCCAATAAAAAACCCGCACTCGGCGGGTTTTTTATTGGGCGGCTGATCAGTAGTTGGGATCGCCACGCAGTTGGGCTTCGGCGGCCTTGGCCAGGTCTGGCGGCAGGTAGTCGGTGTCCGGGTTGTAGTCTTTGTTGAGGAAGGTGGCGAGGGCTTCCAGGTCGGCCGGGCTGAGGGTGCCGGCGGCCTGCTTGAGGCTCAGGTTGTCGAGGATATAGCCGTAGCGTGCGTCGTTGTAGTTGCGTACCGAGGTGTACAGGGCGCGCTGGGCGTTGAGCACGTCGACGATGTTACGGGTACCAACCTGGTAGCCGATCTGGGTGGCTTCCAGCGAGCTCTGGTTGGAGATCACTGACTGTTTGCGCGCTTGCACCTGTTGCACGTCTGAGGTTACGGCGCGGTACAGGTTGCGGGTGTTCTGCACCACTTCGCGGCGCAGTTGCTCGCGCGATTGCTCGCTTTGATTGAGCTGCTCATAGGACTGGCGCACTTGCGAGCTGGTCAGGCCGCCGCTGAAGATCGGTACGTTGAGCTGCAGGCCGATTTGGCCTTCCGTCACGTCGCTGCCGTAGCGGAGGGCGTCGGACTGGTTGTTGAAGCCGAAGTTATCGTTGTCGCCCTTGCCATAGCTGGCCACGGCGGTGACGGTCGGGGCGTGGCCGGATTTGCTCTGGCGCAGGCTTTCGCCGGCAGCATCCACGGCGTAGTTGCTGGAGAGCAAGCGCAGGTTTTGCTGGGCGGCGGTGTCGACCCAGGCTTTGGCATCGCTCGGTGTCGGCGGCAGGATCGGCAGGCTGTGACGCATGCCATCCACCGCGCCGTATTCACGGTTGGTTAGGGTGGTCAGGGCCTGGAAAGCATCGTCCACTTGCTGCTGGGCGATGATCCGGTTGGCCACGGACGTGTCGTAACCCGCTTGCGATTCGAGTACGTCGGTTTTGTCCGACAGGCCCACGTCGAAGCGCTCGTTGGACTGGTCCAGTTGGCGCTTGAAGGCGGCTTCTTCGGCCTTGCTGGTGGCCAGGCCGTCCTGAGCGCGGAGGATGTTGAAGTACACCTGGGCGCTTTGCAGGATCAGCTCCTGCTCGGTGGCCGAGAACTCCAGGCTGGCTTGCTGGCTGGTGGACTCCGCCGCTTTCAACTGGAACCAGGCGGCCGCGTTGAACAGCGGCTGGCTGAGGCTGGCCTGGTAGCTGTTGCCGCTGCGCGAACTGGCTGGCGAGCTGGAACCCAGTGGGGTCTCTACCGAGTCGATGCTGGTGCGGGTGTCTTGCACCGTGCCGGTGGCCGACAGGTTGGGCAGCAAGGCGGCGCGTGCCTGTGGCACCACTTCCTTGCGCGCCATGTACTGGGCACGGGCGGCGGCCAGTGCAGCGTTGTTCTTGGCGGCTTCCTGATAGACGGAAATCAGGTCAGTCTTGGCGGAGAGGGGAGCTTCTGCTGCCCAGGCCGATGTGCTGGTGGCGGCAGCCACGGCAATGGCCAGAGAAAGTCTGCGCAACATGCGGTAATCCTGGATTGGGCGGTAATAGGCAAGGCTAAGCGGCACTGCCACAAGGGTCAAGGCGCACTATTAACGCCGTGGGGCCAGTTTGCAACAAGCTATGTTGCTTTTCCGGAACAATCCCAGGATCGGCCTAGCCGACGAAACGCCTGGCTGCCGACGTTAGTCGGTTGGTGTTCTCTGCCCGCCTTGATTAGACTGGCCGGGTTCTTGTCGGGGTGCCTTGTGTCGAGGCTGAGATCGAAATGTTTCGGATCCCGTTGAACCTGATCAGGTTAACGCC
>JAIERF010000137.1 GCA_019747075.1 Pseudomonadaceae bacterium | reverse complement strand
AACCGCAATTCAGCTGATTGGCAGCAATCATCGCCAATCCTCAACGTATAATGCGCGGCTTTGATGACAGCGGCCAGTCCACTATGTTGCTTCCTGAAATTGCTGAATTCCTTGGCTGCAAAACGCCCGATGGCTGGGTGCAGGCGGCTTTGGCCGACCTGGAGACGCTGCTGCTTGACCACAAGAACTGTGAGTTCAAAGCAGCCAGCACGGCGTTGAGTCTGATGGCCAAGTACAACACCCATGTCGACTTGATCAACCTGATGTCGCGTTTGGCCCGTGAAGAGTTGGTGCATCACGAGCAGGTGATGCGCTTGATGAAGCGCCGCAAGATTGCCTTGCGGCCCTTGTCGGCCGGTCGCTATGCGTCAGGCCTGCGCTCGGTGGTGCGTACCCATGAGCCGGTCAAGCTGGTCGATACCCTGGTGGTTGGCGCCTTTATCGAGGCGCGCAGCTGCGAGCGCTTTGAGGCGCTGGTGCCGCACCTGGATGCGGAGCTGGGCAAGTTCTATTTCGGTCTGCTGAAAAGCGAGGCGCGGCATTTTCAGGGTTATCTGCGCCTGGCCTATCAGTACGGCGAGGCGGCGGATGTGGAACGCAGCATCGAGCGCGTGCGGGTGGCTGAGCGTGAGCTGATCGAGTCGCCCGATGTGGAGTTCCGCTTTCACAGCGGCGTGCCGTCGAGTAGCGCCGCCTAGTCGAGGGCGAAGGCGCTTTGATGGTAGCCCTTTTCGTCGACTTGTAGAGCCCAGCCTTGCTGGTCCCAGTCACCCAGAACGATGCGTTGCGCGCTTTGGCCGTTGACCTCTAGGGTGTGGCTGGCCGGGCGGTGGGTGTGACCGTGAATCAGGGTGCGTACGCCGTATTTGGCCATCAGGCGCGGCACTTCGCTGGGCGTCACGTCGATGATGCTGACCGCTTTCTGGCGGGTTTGCAGTTGGCTTTCCTTGCGCAGTTTGCGCGCCAGTGCATGCCGCTTGGCCAGTGGCAGATGACGCAGCAGCCACAGGCTGAGCGGATTGCGTAGCAGGCGGCGCATGCGCATATAGGCCGCGTCGCTGGTGCACAGGCTGTCGCCATGCATCAGCAATACGGGCTCGCCGTTGAAGCTTACGCGGCACGGGTCGCTGAGCAGGGTGCAGCCGGCCAACTGGCAAAACCTTTGGCCGAGCATGAAGTCGCGGTTGCCATGCATTAAATAGAGGCGGGTGCCGCTGTCTGCCAATTCGCGCAGGGCGCTGGCGATCTCGTGCTGGAACGGCCCCATTGCATCGTCGCCCACCCATACCTCGAAAAAATCACCGAGGATGTACAGGGCTTCGGCCTGGCGGGCGCGAGTCTGCAGAAAATGCACAAACGCCCGGGTGATGTCCGGGCGTTGTTGTTCAAGGTGCAGATCGGAGATCAGCAGTATCACTCAACGATCTCGGCACGCTCGATGATCACGTCTTCCAGGGGGACGTCCTGATGGCCGGATTTCGAGCCAGTGGCGACGCCTTTGATCTTCTCGACCACGTCCATGCCTTCAACGACTTCGGCGAACACGGTGTAGCCCCAGCCTTGTACGGTCGGTGCGCTGTGGTCGAGGAAATCGTTGTCCTTAACGTTGATAAAGAACTGCGCGGAGGCCGAATGCGGTTCCATGGTACGGGCCATGGCCACGGTGCCGACTTTGTTCGACAGGCCGTTGTTGGCTTCGTTCTTGATGGTGGCGCGAGTGGCTTTTTGTTTCATGCCAGGCTCGAAACCGCCGCCTTGGATCATGAAGTTGCTGATCACACGGTGGAAAACGGTGTTGTCGTAGTGACCGGCAGCGACATATTCCTTGAAGTTGGCGGTGGTCAGCGGCGCCTTGTCTTCGAACAGGTTGAGGGTGATGACGCCGTGGTTGGTGTGCAGTTTGATCATGATCGGTTCCAGTTGAGTTGCCGGTAAAAATTGTGCGAATGCGCCAATGACCTGTCTTGCCGGTGGCTGACAAGCCGTTGTGCGAATCTTTTACGGTGCAATCCGCCTGTGCAGCTGCTTTGCGTCTGTCAGGGGGTTGACGGGTTCGCTATCATAAGCGCTTTGACTTGGCCGGCCTACCCTGGCCAGGCACCTGTACGATCAAGGACACCATGAGCAAGCCTGAAATCCCCAGCGTTTCTCCTTCGAACTTCCTCCGCCAGATTGTTCAGAGCGATCTGGATGCCGGCAAGCACGTCAAAATCGTCACGCGCTTTCCGCCGGAGCCCAACGGCTATCTGCATATCGGTCACGCCAAGTCGATCTGCCTGAACTTCGGCCTGGCCAAGGAGTTTGGTGGCGAGTGCAATCTGCGCTTCGATGACACCAACCCGGCCAAGGAAGATCAGGAGTACATCGACGCCATTGAAAGCGACGTTAAGTGGCTGGGGTTCGAGTGGTCGGGCGAGGCGCGTTATGCCTCCAACTACTTCGATCAATTGCACGAGTGGGCGCTGCACCTGATCAACACCGGCAAGGCCTATGTCGATGACCTGTCGCCGGACGAGGCGCGCGAATACCGTGGCAGCCTGACTGAGCCGGGCAAGAACAGCCCGTTCCGTGAGCGCAGTGTCGAGGAAAACCTGGACCTGTTTGCACGCATGAAGGCTGGCGAATTCCCCGACGGCGCACGCGCCTTGCGGGCGAAGATCGACATGGCGGCGCCGAACATGAACCTGCGTGACCCGATCCTGTATCGCATCCGTCACGCCCATCACCATCAGACCGGTGATAAATGGTGCATCTACCCCAGCTACGACTTCACCCATGGCCAGTCGGACGCCCTGGAAGGTGTCACCCACTCCATCTGCACCCTGGAGTTCGAGGATCACCGCCCGCTGTATGAGTGGTTTCTGGCCAATCTGCCGGTGCCAGCGCAGCCGCGCCAGTACGAATTTGCTCGCCTTAACCTGAACTACACCATCACCAGCAAGCGCAAGCTCAAGCAGTTGGTGGATGAGCAGCATGTGCATGGCTGGGACGATCCGCGCATGTCGACGCTGTCGGGCTTTCGCCGTCGCGGCTACACCCCGGCGTCGATCCGCAATTTCTGCGACATGATCGGCGTCAACCGCGCCGGTGGTCTGGTGGATATCGGCATGCTCGAATTCGCCATTCGTGACGACCTGGATGCCAACGCCGCGCGCGCCATGTGCGTGCTCAAGCCGCTCAAAGTAGTCATCACCAACTACCCAGAAGGGCAGGTGGAAAACCTCGAGTTGGCACGCCATCCCAAACAGGACATGGGCGTGCGCGTACTGCCGTTCAGTCGCGAGATTTACATTGATGCCGGCGACTTCGAAGAAGTGCCACCAGCGGGTTACAAGCGTTTGGTGCCCGGTGGTGAGGCACGCTTGCGCGGCAGTTATGTGATTCGTGCCGATGAGGCGATCAAGGATGCCGATGGCAACATCGTCGAACTGCATTGCTCCTATGACGAAAACACCCTCGGTAAAAACCCGGAAGGGCGCAAGGTCAAAGGCGTGATCCACTGGGTGCCGGCCGCCGAAAGCGTCGAGTGTGAAGTGCGCCTGTATGATCGCTTGTTCCGCTCCGCGCAGCCGGAGAAGGCCGAAGACGGTGCCAGCTTCCTCGACAATATCAACCCGGATTCCCTGCAGGTGCTGACCGGCTGCCGTGCCGAGCCATCGCTGGCTGAGGCGCAGGCAGAAGAGCGTTTCCAGTTCGAGCGCGAAGGCTACTTCTGCGTGGACCTGAAAGACTCTGCGCCAGGCAAACCTGTGTTCAACCGTACTGTCACCCTGCGTGACTCCTGGGGCCAATAATGGCGTTGTCGATCTACAACACCCTGAGCAAGAGCAAGGAAGTCTTCACGCCGCTGCAAGGCAATCAGGTGCGCATGTACGTCTGCGGTATGACCGTGTACGACTTTTGCCACCTGGGCCACGGCCGCAGCATGGTGGCCTTTGATGTGATCACGCGCTGGTTGCGCCATAGCGGCTATGCGCTGACCTATGTGCGCAATATCACCGACATCGACGACAAGATCATCAATCGCGCCAATGAAAACGGTGAGGCCTTTGAGGTGTTGACCGAGCGCATGATCGCGGCGATGCACGAGGATGAAGCGCGCCTGAATATCCTCAAGCCGGATGCCGAACCGCGTGCCACCGACCATATCGCCGGCATGCACGCGATGATCCAGACCCTGATCGACAAGGGTTATGCCTACGCGCCCGGTAATGGCGACGTGTATTACCGGGTGGGCAAGTTCGAGGGCTACGGCAAGTTGTCACGGCG
>JAIERF010000255.1 GCA_019747075.1 Pseudomonadaceae bacterium | reverse complement strand
GTGAGCCGTATCTTGTTATTGGGTGGGGTTGGCGATGCGCTGGCGATTGCCCGTCGCCTGGCGCCGCAGGACATCTACAGCCTGGCCGGCCTGGGCAAAGTTCCCGCTGATCTGCCATGTCAGGTGCGCGTCGGCGGTTACGGTGGTGCCGAGGGATTGGCGGCCTTTATGGCTGCCGAAGGCATCGACTTGCTGCTGGATATCACCCATCCCTATGCCGCGCAGATCAGCGCCAACGCCGCACGCGCCGCTGAACTCAGTGGCGTGCCGTGCTGGGCATTACGGCGCCCGGGCTGGCAAGCAGGCGGTGGTGATGACTGGCGCGAAGTGACCGACTGGGCCGCGTTGAGTGCGGCGCTTGAGCCATTTCAGCGGCCGTTGTTTACCCTCGGTCGCGAGCCGCTGGCGCATCTGCATGAGATCCCTTTGTCGCAGTATTGGACAGTTCGTTGCCTCGACGACTATCCCGGTACTCCGCGCGCGCGGGTGATCGGTGCGCGTGGGCCGTTCAATCTGGCGGACGAGCGCGCGCTGTTCGCTGCCGGCCAGTTCGACGTGTTGATCAGCAAGAACAGTGGCAGCAGTGCCACCGAACCCAAATTGCAGGTGGCCCGTGAGCTGGGCCTGCCGGTGCTGCTGCTGGCGCGGCCGCCGTTGCCAGCGGTTGATCGGCAGTTCAGTGCGGTTGAAGAGGTGTGGTCGGCGCTGCAAGCCTTGCCCGGTCGCCTCGGGTAGACTGCGCGGCCGTTTGCCTGCCGAGTCCCGCTCATGTCCGTTGTCACCGCCTATGCCCGCGTGTTGTTGGTCGGTCCTGATCTGGCGGCGGGTTCGTATGCCGAAGTGTTCCAGCGCCAGTTACTGGCCTTGCGCGATGAGTCGGCCCTGGCCGATATCGTCGACACCACGGCCGGTTTCAATGGGCTCTGGCAGCGGGTAACGGCCTGCATCGCTGGCGGCGAGTTGCCTTTGTTGCTGCTGGACCTCGATCCGCAGAGCAGCAGCCCTTATCTGGACTGGTTGCGCGCTGAGTTGCAGCGTCTAGCCGGCGTTTCAGGCGTGGCCGATCAGCTGTTTGTCGCCGCAGCCAGGCAGGGCGAGCAGGCTGATATCAGCGCCGCGCTGGCCTTGGTCAACCAGCCCGAACTGCACCTGGGCTGCACGGCGGTGCCCGAGTTGCCCAGTGCCCATGCCTGGTCGTGCATCCCCGCGCACCGCTATCGGGTGCTGCTGTGCAACGGCCCGCGCTGCACCCGACGTGGCGCCTTGCAGTTGTGGAAGAGCCTGCGTGAGCAACTGAAAGCAGCGGGCAAACTGGAGTGCGACGGCGGTGTGCATATCACTCGCACCCAATGTCAGTTCCCCTGCGACCAGGGCCCGACCCTCAGCGTGTATCCACCCGGTGCCTGGTATCAGGTGCGCAATCAGGCCGACCTGGAGCGGATCGTCGAGCAGCAATTGCTCGGCGGTCAGCCGGTGCCCGAGCTGTTGATGCGTCCGCTGGACTGAGCCTTATCTGACTCATGCCGCAAGCGGCGATTGACGCAGCCCCCGCGTCTATCTACCCTGCCGGCCAGCTTCAGGTGCCCCACAGACCGCAGGTCTGTACGGGGTGAAACAGGGAAGCCGGTTCATTCTCACGAAGATTCCGGCGCTGCCCCCGCAACGGTAGACGAGTGCAACAACCGCGATAACCACTGTGATGCTGGCCTTAGGGTCAGGGCATGGGAAGGTGCGGTTCTGATCCCCCCACGGGATCGCTCGTAAGCCCGGAGACCGGCCTGTCGCAATTCTGGTTCGCTTGGCCTCGCGCCCGGCGAGCCGCCTACCTTTAGGTCGCGCGGGTGGCGCGACGGAGATGCCTGATGCTCTATTGCATAACGGCCGGCCTGTGCGCCGCTTGCCGTATCAACCTGTTTGTTGCGCGTTCCGTTGCCGGCTGTGCCGGTGTTGCGAGGCGCCCATGACTACCACGACCCACGAGCAGGACCGCGATGCCCGCCACAAGGCGCGCATGCAGCGCAAAAAAGCCCTGATGGACGGCAAGATCGCCGAAGCCCAGGACGAGTACGGCTTGTTGCTGGTGCACAGCGGCAATGGCAAGGGCAAAAGCAGCTCGGCCTTTGGCATGTTGGCCCGCGCCCTCGGCCACGGCATGCAGGTGGCGGTGGTGCAATTTATCAAGGGCGCCGCCAGCACTGGCGAGGAAGCCTTCTTCCGCCGCTTCCCCGAACAAGTGCGTTATCACGTGATGGGCGAGGGTTTCACTTGGGAAACCCAGGACCGTCAGCGCGATATCGAAAAAGCCCAGGCCGCCTGGTTGGTGGCCCGCGAGCTGCTGCGCGACGAGTCGATTCACTTGATCGTCCTCGATGAGCTGAACATCGCCCTCAAGCACGGCTACCTGCAACTGGATGAAGTGCTCGCCGACATCACCGCCCGGCCGACCCTGCAGCATGTGGTGGTGACCGGCCGTGGTGTGTTGCCGGGCATGGTCGATGCCGCCGACACCGTGACCGAGATGAACCTGATCAAACATGCATTCAAGTCCGGGGTTAAGGCGCAAAAAGGCATCGAATTTTGAGCCGCCAGTGCCCGGCGTTACTGATCGCCGCCCCGGCCTCCGGCCAGGGTAAAACTACCGTCACCGCCGCCTTGGCGCGCCTGCACACGCGCCAAGGGCGACGGGTGCGGGTGTTCAAATGCGGGCCGGATTTTCTCGACCCGATGATCCTCGCCCGCGCCAGCGGCAACCCGGTGTATCAGCTGGACCTGTGGATGGTCGGCGAGGCCGAGAGCCGTCGCCTGCTGTGGGAAGCGGCGGGCGAGGCCGATCTGATTTTGATCGAAGGGGTGATGGGCCTGTTCGACGGCGCGCCATCCGCCGCCGACCTGTCGCGGCACTTCGGCGTGCCAGTGCTCGGGGTGATCGACGCCGGTGCCATGGCTCAGACCTTCGGTGCGCTGGCCTTTGGCTTGGCCCATTTTCAGCCGGATCTACCTTTCGCCGGCGTCTTGGCCAATCGCACCGGCAGCCTACGGCATGGCGATATTCTGCGTGACAGTCTGCCGCCGGACTTGCGCTGGTTCGGTGCCTTGCCGAGAAGTAGCTCGGTGGAGTTGCCCCGTCGCCATCTGGGTTTGATTCAGGCCCAGGAATTGACCGATCTGGATGCCCGTTTGGACGCTGCCGCCGATGCCATCGCCGCCAGCGCCAGTACGGATTTGCCAGAACCGGTGAGTTTCTCCGTGCCGGATGTTCAGTTCATTGAACCGCTGTTGGCCGATGTGCGCATTGGCGTGGCCCGCGATGCGGCCTTTGCCTTTACCTATCAGGCTAACCTCGACCTGCTCCGTCAGTTGGGCTCCGAGTTGGTGTTCTTCTCGCCGCTGACTGCGAGCGAATTGCCCAAGGTCGATAGCCTGTACCTGCCCGGTGGTTACCCCGAACTGTATCTACAAGAACTGGCCGGCAATCAGCCGATGCGCGCGGCGATTCGCGCCCATCATCAAGCGGGTAAACCGCTGCTGGCCGAATGCGGTGGCATGCTCTATCTACTCGACAGCCTGACCGATGCGGCCGGCGAGCAGGGCGAAATGCTCGGCTTGCTGGCCGGTCATGCGACCCTGCAAAAACGCTTGGCGGCGCTGGCGTTGCAGGATGTGCAGCTGCCGGAAGGCCTACTGCGCGGGCATACCTATCACCACTCGCTGCTCGATTCGCCACTTGAGCCGCTGGCCCGAGGCCGCTGCCCGAACGCCAAACCGACCGCCGAGGCGGTGTTTAGGGATGGCCGGCTGACCGCTTCGTATATCCACTTTTATCTGCCGTCCAATCCCCAGGCCGCCGCCGCGTTGTTTGCGCCAACGGTTGCAGCATGAGCGAGCACGCCTTCAGCGCCGAGGAACGCGCAGCGGTCTATCGGGCCATCGCCGAGCGCCGCGACATGCGCCACTTTGCCGGCGGCGAAGTGGCGCCAGAGCTGCTCGGTCGCTTGCTGGCCGCTGCGCACCGGGCCCCCAGTGTCGGCCTAATGCAGCCGTGGCGCTTTATCCGCATCCAACGGCCGCAGTTGCGCGATGCGATTCACGACCTGGTCGAAGCCGAGCGGCTGCGCACCGCCGAAGCCCTGGGCGAGCGCAGCGACGACTTTATGCGCCTGAAAGTGGAAGGCATTCATGACTGCGCCGAGTTACTGGTGGCGGCGCTGATGGAAGGCCGTGAGGCGCATATTTTCGGTCGGCGCAC
>JAIERF010000355.1 GCA_019747075.1 Pseudomonadaceae bacterium | reverse complement strand
GGAAGACGTTGGTGGCGGACACAGCAGGCTTCCTCAGCAGAACTCTCTGCAGAAAATAGCGCCAAAGCGCATAGATCTTGTTATCTATAAGACCGCCCAACTATAACAAGCATGAGATAAATGTCGATGCTGGCCACTGTGATCCAGGGCACGCGCTCACGCTTCGAGCAGTTATTTCAATACTAGCTTTAACTGTTTGATCTGCTTGAAGTCGCCCAGCCCCGCTTTACTCACCCAGCGCCCCTGCCTGCAGGGCTCGGGCCTCCCCTTGCACACGGTTGCGCCACTGCCGCCAGGTGTAGAGTGGAATCCCTGCCATCAGCACCAGAAAGCCCCAGAAAATCGCCTGCTCGCCCGTGCCATACAAAGCCCACATCGAGTAGATAAAGCCCAGCAGCGCGATCGCCACCAACGGCTTGCGCTCACGCGGCTTGAAGGCCTCGGGCTTGACCGCCAGCAACTGCAGCAGGGCCGCGGTGCAAAAGGCATAGGGCACCACCCCTGCCATGGTGCCGAGCAGAATGATCACCTGAAACACATCGACCAACTCGCCGCGACCATCGATCAGCACCAGCAACGACACCAGCACTGCCGAAACCCACAAGCCATTGGCCGGCACATTGCGCTTGTTACAGGTCGCCAGCGCCTCCGGCAGCAAACCGTCGCGGGCCGCCGCCATGGGAATCTGCCCTTGCAGCAGCACCCAGCCGTTCAAGGCACCCAGGCAGGCGATCACCGCGCCACCCGCCACCAGGTAGTAGCCCCAGTCGCCCAGCAGCACCTGGGCCGCATCGGCAAAGGGCGCCGACGAGTGCATCAGCACCTCGGGCGGCAGAACGCCCTGCACCGCGGTGATCGACAGGATGTACACCGCCGCTGCCACCAGAGTGCCGAAGATCGTGGCCCGCGGAATGGTGCGTTTGGGGTCGCGCACATGCTCGGCCGGCACCGTGGCCGATTCCAGGCCGATAAAGGCCCAGAGGGTCAGTGCCGCCGTGGTGGCAATCGCCTGGGCATAGCCACCGCCGGGCAGATCCTGGGGTTCGGGAATGCGCAGATATTCGGGGTGAAACGACCACCAGCCAAGCACACCGATCAGCACCAGCGGAATCAGCTTGAGCAGGGTCAGCAGGTTTTGCACCACACCAAAGGCGCCGATGCCGCGCAGGTTGATCAAGGTGCACAGCCAGATCGCCCCGATGGCTGTGGCCACCATCAGCAGCGGGTCCTTGAGGGCCGGAATAAACACCTGCAGGTAGCCCACCAGCGTCACGGCAATGGCCGCATTGCCGATCCAGGCGGCCTTCCAATAGGTCCAGGCGCACAGGTAGCCGGCAAAGCTGCCGAAACCGTCACGGGTATACGCGTAGGGCCCGCCGGCGGCGGGATTGATGCGTGCCAGGCGGGCAAAGGTCAGGGCTAGCAGCACCGCGCCGACACTAGAAATCAGCCAGCCCACCAGGCTCAGGCCACCGAAGGCGGCCAGGCTGGCCGGCAACAGGAATACCCCGGAGCCGACCATATTGCCGACCACCAGGGCCGAGCAGGTCCAGAAGCCCATACTACTTTTCTGCCCTGCTGCCTGGGTCATGCGCTCACTCCGACTGAATTACTCCTTGATACAGTCGACTGTATAGCAGCGTCCATCCGGGCTGTCTTGATGCTGTAGCCCGTGCACGTCGGAATCGAAGCCAGGGAAGCTGCGATCGAAGGTGCGAGCGAACTCCAGGTAATCGATGATCGAGCGCGTTGCCGGGGTAAAACGCTCGCCCGGCATGATCAACGGAATGCCTGGTGGGTATGGCACCAGCATCACCGCGGCAATCCGCCCTTGCAGTTCGGCCACCGGCACCGCCTCGATCTCGCGACGCACCAGCTTGTCGTAGGCATCGGCCGGCTTCATGGCGATTTCCGGCAGCACCGTGTACATGCGCATCATCGCCTTGGCCGTGGCATTGTCGCGGTAGCAGCTGTGCAGCTGGTCGCACAAGTCACGCAGGCCCATGCCCGCGTAACGACTGCCGCCCGCCGCGGCAATCGACGGCAGGGATTGGCTCAGGGCCACGTTGCCATCGTAGGAGCGCTTGAACTCCAGCAACTCGGTCAGCAGGGTGCTCCACTTGCCCTTGGTAATGCCCATGGAGAACAGCACCAGGAAGGAATACAGGCCGGTTTTCTCCACCACCAGGCCGCGCTCCCAAAGGAACTTGCTGACCACGGCAGCGGGAATGCCGGTCGCGCCAAGCACGCCGTCGGCGGTCAGGCCCGGCGTCGCCAGGGTGACCTTGATCGGGTCGAGCAGGACGTAGTCATCCGCTACATCGCCGAAACCATGCCAGTCGGCGTTCGGCTGCAGCTGCCAGTCACTGCTAGCCACCTGCTCGACACCTTCGGCACCCGGCGGCTGCCAGATGCTGAACCACCAGTCGCTGGCCGGCAGGTTCTGGCGCAGGTTGGCCAGGGCCCGGCGGAAGCTCAGGGCTTCGTCGAAGGTTTCCTGAATCAGCGAACGCCCGGCCGGGCCTTCCATCATCGCCGAGGCCACATCCAGCGAAGCGATGATGCCGTACTGAGGCGAGGTGGAGATGTGCATCATGAACGCATCGTTGAAGCGGTCGCGGTCCAGTTGGCGCTCGCCGCCGTCCTGCACGTGGATCATCGACGCCTGGCTGAACGCCGCGAGCATCTTGTGCGTCGAGTGGGTGCTGAACACCAGCGGAGCGCCTTCCTCACGGGTGGTGCCCATGCCGAAACGGCCGGTATAGAACTCGTGGAAGGCCGCATAGGCAAACCAGGCCTCGTCGAAGTGCATGACCTCGACGCTGCCGGCCAGGGTCTGCTTGATCAGCTCGGCGTTGTAGCACAGGCCGTCGTAGGTGGAGTTGGTCACCACCGCCAGCTTGACCTTGGGCTCTCGACCACGGGCCAGCGGGCTGGCGTCGATCTTGGCCTGGATCGATTCGCGACTGAACTCCGACAGTGGAATCGGCCCGATAATGCCCAGCTCGTTGCGCGTCGGACACAGGTACAGCGGAATGGCGCCGGTCATGATGATCGAATGCAGAATCGACTTGTGACAGTTGCGGTCCACCAGTACCAGGTCGTCACGGGCGACCATCGAGTGCCAGACAATCTTGTTCGCAGTCGAGGTGCCATTGATCACGAAGAAGGTGTGGTCGGCGCCAAAGTTGCGCGCGGCGCGCTCTTCGGCAGCGGCCAAGGGGCCGGTATGATCGAGCAGCGAACCGAGCTCCGGCACCGACACTGATAGGTCGGAGCGCAGGGTGTTCTCACCGAAGAACTGGTGAAACGCCTGGCCCACAGGGCTCTTGCGATAGGCCACGCCACCGCCGTGACCGGGTGTGTGCCAGGAGTAGTTGGACTCGGCCGTGTGCTGTACCAGCGCCTTGAAGAACGGTGGCAGCAAGCCATCCAGGTAATTGCGGGCGGCGCGCGCCACTTGCCGAGCGAGAAAGGCCACGGTGTCTTCATATAAATAGAGAATGCCGCGCAAGTGGTTGAGGTCGTGCATGGCCTCCACCGGTGCGTTCTCGATGGTTACCTGCTCACCCAGGGCGAAGATTGGCAAATCAGGAGCACGCACCCGCGCTACCCGGATCAGCTCAACCATATCCTGCATCAGGTGGCGGTTTTCTCCCGCGCCTTCGGCGGCCACCAGGATGCACGACAGGCCATGATGGGTGGAGGCAACGATCCGCCCCTCGGCGGAGC
The DNA here is from genome assembly GCA_019747075.1 of Pseudomonadaceae bacterium. Lineage (GTDB taxonomy): Bacteria > Pseudomonadota > Gammaproteobacteria > Pseudomonadales > Pseudomonadaceae > Aquipseudomonas. The sequence goes on along the minus strand of JAIERF010000355.1, from coordinate 512 downwards.
TGGCGCTGGAAAGAATGCTGAAACCGTCCAGTTCCAGTTCACGGGCGATGGCGCGCACACGATCACCGGCCACGGTATCGGCCTTGATGTCGCGATGAACGATGAGGACGGGGAATTTTAGGTCTTTATACATTGTGGCGTCCTGAGGCGGGCAGCTAGGCGCTGCTTGTCGCCTCAGGTTAGAGGCTCGCCGGAAGCGGCGAAACCCCTCAAGCGTGAGACTGTACGAAAAGGTCGCGCACGAATAAATCGCCGGGCGCTCACTCCTGCGGCGCAGGCTGCTCCAGCTGGGTCCACAGCGCCGCACCACCGGCCGCCTTGCCGATCACCGCGAGGCGCACGGCGTGTTCGGCCAATTCACTTTCGCTGGCACGCACGACGCGCGTCTGTATCCGCTCGGCCGGCAAACGGCGAATTTCGCTAGCCTGGCTACCACCTGTGGCGCCCTCACCGTCCGAGGCATTACCGGCCAGCGACAGACTGGTCTGGCCGCCGGTCATGTTCAGGTAAAC
>JAIERF010000322.1 GCA_019747075.1 Pseudomonadaceae bacterium | reverse complement strand
TGGAAGGCTTCCAGGGCGTTGACGCACTTGATCAGGGTCGATTTGCCGGAGCCGGACGGGCCGCACACCACCACCACTTCACCCTTGTTGACCTGGGTGCTGCAGTCGCTCAGCACCTGGAAATCCCCGTACCACTTGTTGACGTTCTGGATGGAAATCATACGGCTAACCTCTTGTGCAGATGCTTCACCAGCAGGGAGGCGGAGAAGCTGATGGCGAAATACACCAGACCGGCGAAGATCAGGAATTCATGGGGTTGGCCGATGATGTCGCCACGCGAGCGGGCGGCGTTGAGGAAGTCCATCAGGCCGACGGTGTACACCAGTGAGGTGTCCTGGAACAAAATGATGCTTTGCTGCAACAACAACGGGGTCATCTTGCGAAACGCCTGGGGCAGGATGATCAGGCGCATGCACTGGCCATAACTCATGCCCAGGGCTTGGGCAGCGCCCAGTTGGCCTTTGGGAATGGCCTGTATGCCGGCCCGGACGATCTCGCAGAAATACGCCGCCTCGAACATCACAAACGCCACCAGGCACGAGCTGAAGGCGCCCACCGGGGTGTCTTCGCCAGTGATCCAGCGCAGGATGAACGGCACGGCGAAGTAGAACCAGGTGATCACCAGCAGCAGCGGAATGGAGCGGAAGTAGTTGACGTAGGCGCCGGCCAGGTTGGCGATCCACGGCCTTGATGACAGGCGCATCAGCGCCAGCAGGGTGCCCAGCACTACACCGCCGAGCACGCCGAGGGCCATCAGCTGCAGGGTCATCTGCATGCCTTCCCACAAGCCGGGCAGGGCCGGCACTATCGCGCTGAAGTCCATTATTTGCCTCCTGCGGCGAGCAGGCCGGGCACCGCCACGCGGCGTTCAATCACGCGCATCAGCAGCATCAGGCTCATGTTCAGGGTGAAGTAGATCAGCGTGGCCAGGGTGAAGGCCTCGAACAGGTTGGCGCTGAATTCGGCGCTCTGTTTGGTTTGCGCCATCAGCTCCATCAGGCCGATCAGCGACGCCACCGAGGAGTTCTTGAAGATGTTGAGGAACTCCGACGTCAGCGGCGGAATGATGATCCGGTAGGCTTGCGGCAGCAGCACGTAGGCGTAGATCTGCGGCAGCTTGAAGCCCATGGCGCGGGCGGCGCCGAGCTGGCCCTTGGGCAGCGCCTGGATGCCCGTGCGCACCTGCTCGCAGACCCGTGCGGCGGTGAACAGGCCGAGGCACACGACCACGCTGATGTAGGCCGACGTAGCAGGATTTAGGTCCTGCTTGAACCACAGCTCCAACGGCTCTGGCAGCAGGTCGGGGACCAGGAAGTACCAAAGAAACAGCTGCACCAGCAGCGGTACGTTGCGGAAGATTTCCACATAGGTGGTAGCCATGCCGGCCACCCAGCGGTTGGGCACAGTGCGCAGCACGCCCAGTAGCGAACCCAGCAGCAGGGCGATAACCCAGGCGGCCAGGGCAATGGCGATGGTCCAGCCGAGACCGCTGACAAACCAGTCCAGGTAGATTTCGCTGCCAATCCCGGTGGGCTTGAAAAACATCGCCCAGTCCCAGTTGTAATTCATGGCGTTTTCCATCGGATGAGGCAAAGGGCGAACACCGGCGCCGGGCGCAGTGGCCCACAGTCACGGGTAGCGACTGGACGCGGTGTTCATTCGGGGGGAGACCGTTCGGCGCGTTAACGCCGCGCGGTTGGCCAGCGCAGGCGCCCCTTGTGAAGGCGCCGCGCAGACCCCGTCAGAGCTGTTCGGCAGCCTTGTCGGTGGGGTTGGCGATAAGCTTTTGCAGCTCGGCGCTCATGGGGAAGTTCAGGGTCAGGCCTTTGGGCGGCACCGGCTGCTGGAACCAGGTGGCGTAGATGGCGTGGATATCACCGGAACTGAAGGTGCTGCTGATGGCGCGGTCGACCACCTGCTTAAAGGCCAGGTCGCCCTTGCGCAGCATGCAGCCGTAGATTTCAAAGGATTGCGGCGTGCCGACCACGGCCCAGTCGGCGGGCTTCTTGGCCTTGGCCATTTCACCGTAGAGCAGGGCGTCATCCATCATAAATGCCACGGCGCGGCTGGATTCGAGCATCAGGAAGGATTCGCCGTGGTCCTTGGCCGAGATGATGTTCATGCCCATCTGCTGGTCGGCATTCATGGCCTTGAGCAGGCGCTCGGAGGTAGTGCCGGCGGTGGTCACCACGTTCTTGCCCTTGAGGTCGGCAAAGTCGCTGACGCCGCTGGTTTTCTTGGTCAGCAGGCGGGTGCCGACCTCGAAAATGCCGACGGAGAAATCCACCTGCTGTTGGCGCTCGACGTTATTGGTGGTGGAGCCGCATTCGAGGTCCACGGTGCCGTTCTGCACCAGCGGGATACGGGTCTGCGAGGTGACCAGGTTGTAGCGCACCTTCAGCTCGGGCATGCCCAGCTCCTGCTTGATCGCTTCGACGGCTTTCAGTTGCAGGTCGTGGGAGTAGCCCACCGGCTGGCGCGGGTCATTGCCCAGGTAGGAAAACGGAATCGAGGCATCGCGATGCCCGAGGGTGATGGTGCCGCTGTCCTTGATTTTTTTCAGGGTGCCGGTGAGTTCGGCGGCCTGCAGGGATGTCGACAACAGGGCAGCGGTAATGGCTGCACCCAGCAAATGGGGGACGATGCGCATGAGTCTTTTCCTCGGCTTATTGTTGTGTGGGCAATGCGACCGGGCGCTTGAGTCGAGTCAGGCGCTGGCGCTTGCTGGATTACCTAAGAGCAGAAACTGTGCCAGTGGTTTTGTTTTTGATTTGTTTTTTAACTCATTGAAAATAAACAGTTATTTTTTTCTTTTGGAGGCGGTCTGACGTCTGGTTGTTCGGGATGTCGAATAGCGGCCTGGGTGACGTTCGGTTTTCCGAATGGGTGGGGTGGGCCAGGCCGACCAAAGGTCTGGAGTGGGCGCCGCCAGGTCGTGGCTGCTGCCGGATTGATTTACTTCTGCGGGCCACAGTCCTTATGCTCGCGGTCCTCTGGCCGTGCCTGTGCATGGCGAAATCACTCGGGATGTCGTCATGCTTATCGTCCACCACCTGCAAACGTCGCGCTCGCAGCGCATTCTCTGGCTGCTCGAAGAGCTGGGCGTGTCTTATGAGCTGAAAATCTACGCGCGCAATCCGCTGACCCGTCTGGCCCCGGCAGAGCTCAAAGCCGTGCACCCGCTGGGCAAGTCGCCGGTGATCAGCGATGACGGCGAAGTGGTGGCCGAGTCGGCAGCCATCATCGAATACCTGGTGGAAACCTACGGCCACCTGGCCGGCGCCGAGCTGGCTGGCCTGCAGCCCGCCCTGGGTACGCCAGAACACCGCCAGTGCCGCTTCTGGATGCACTATGCCGAAGGCTCGCTGATGAACTGGTTGGTGATGACGCTGGTGTTCACGGTGATTCCCACCCAGCCGATGCCCTTTTTCGTGCGACCGATTGCCCGTGTGTTGTGCGGCAAGGTGCAGGCCGCGCTGATCGATCCCAACTTGCAGAGTGCCCGCGACTTTATTGAGCAGCATCTGGCTGAGCACACCTGGTTTGCCGGCGAGCAACTGTCGATGGCTGACTTCCAAATGAGTTTCGCGGTGGAGGCTTTGTTGTCGCGGGGTACCGAGGCGGCACGCTATCCGCATATTTGCGCTTACAACGCGCGCATGCAGGCACGTCCGGCTTACCAGCGGGCGCTGGCCAAAGGTGGCCCGGTGATCGCCAGCTAAGTTGGCTCGCTGAAACGCAACAGGCCCCGCATTGCGGGGCCTGTTGCGTTTCAGCTGCTGGCGTTTATTCGGTCAGCGGCTTGCCTTTGCCTTTTGGCGCAAAGCGCGCCGCCAGGCCCATGGAGGCGACTACCAGGCGCTGGTACAAGGCCGGCAGCAGGCGCTGCATCAGGTCGCTGGCGATGGCGTCGCCACCGATCAGAATCCGCCGCTTGTTGGCCAGCACGCCATTGATGATGACCTTGGCGGCCTGTTCCGGCGTGGTCCGCAGCAACTGGTCATTGAATTGCTGGCGCGCCTGGTTGGCGTCCTGGCCGGTCACGCTGGCCAGGCTGTCGTTCATTCGCGCGGTGATGGCGATATTGGTCTTGATCCCGCCAGGGTGCACGCAGCTGGCGGAAACGCCACAGGCTGCCATGTCCAGCTCCTGGCGCAGGGATTCGGTAAAACCGCGCACGGCAAACTTGCTGGCGTTGTAGGCGCTCATGCCGGG
>JAIERF010000311.1 GCA_019747075.1 Pseudomonadaceae bacterium | reverse complement strand
GTGGCGGCGGACCTCGCCGAAGGCGCCGACATGGTAATGGTCAAGCCAGGCATGCCATATCTGGATATCCTGCAGCGAGTGAAGACGGAATTTCGCGTGCCGACTTTTGTCTATCAGGTCAGCGGTGAGTACGCCATGCACATGGCCGCCATCCAAAATGGCTGGCTGAGCGAGGCGGTGATCCTCGAATCTCTGACCGCTTTCAAGCGCGCGGGTGCCGATGGCATCCTTACCTATTTCGCCAAGCGCGCGGCACAGTTGCTTAAACAGGGCTAGAGCGCCCACAGGAAGAACCCATGAATACCGAAGGACCCAGCGCTGACTTGACCCCCGACGAACTGCCGGCGGAGGCACCTGTAGTTGAGGCGCTGCCCGCGGCGGAGGTCGCGGCCCAGAGCCCGGCCGCCTACGTGGTGCCAGGGCTGGATGACAGCAGTCTGTATATCCACCGCGAGTTGTCGCAGCTGAAGTTCAACATCCGCGTGCTGGAACAGGCGCTGGATGAGTCCTATCCGCTGCTGGAGCGCTTGAAGTTCCTGCTGATCTTCTCCAGTAACCTGGATGAGTTCTTCGAGATTCGTGTGGCGGGTCTGAAGAAGCAAATCACCTTCGCCCGCGAACAGGCGGGTGCTGATGGTCTGCAGCCCCATCAGGCGCTGGCGCGGATTGCTGAGCTGGTGCATGAGCAGGTCGATCGCCAGTACGCCATCCTCAACGATGTGCTGCTGCCGGCAATGGCCAAGCATCACATCAACTTTATCCGTCGGCGCAACTGGACCCTGAAGCTGAAGACCTGGGTGCGCCGCTATTTCCGTGACGAGATCGCGCCGATCATCACCCCCATTGGCCTCGACCCGACGCACCCGTTCCCGCTGCTGGTGAACAAGAGCCTGAACTTTATCGTTGAGCTGGAAGGTGTCGATGCCTTCGGTCGCGACTCCGGTCTGGCGATCATCCCGGCGCCGCGTTTGCTGCCGCGGGTGATCAAGGTGCCTGAGGACGTTGGCGGTCCCGGCGACAACTACGTGTTCCTCTCGTCGATGATCCACGCCCACGCCGATGACCTGTTCCAGGGCATGAAGGTTAAGGGCTGCTACCAGTTCCGTCTGACCCGTAACGCCGATTTGTCGGTGGACACCGAGGACGTCGAAGACCTGGCGCGCGCCCTGCGTGGCGAGCTGTTCTCGCGCCGTTATGGCGATGCGGTGCGCCTAGAAGTGGCAGACACCTGCCCGCAGCATTTGTCGGATTACCTGCTCAAGCAGTTCAGCCTCAGCGACAGCGAGCTGTATCGGGTCAATGGCCCGGTCAACCTCACGCGCCTGTTCAGTATCACCGGTCTGGCCAGTCACCCGGAGCTGCAGTGCAAGCCGTTCACGCCGGTGATCCCCAAGGCACTGCAGAACAGCGAGAACATCTTCAACGTGGTGAGCAAGCAGGACATCCTGTTGCTGCACCCGTTCGAGTCGTTCACGCCGGTGGTCGACCTGCTGCGCCAGGCCGCCAAAGACCCACACGTACTGGCCATCAAACAGACCCTGTACCGTTCCGGAGCTAACTCGGAAATCGTCGACGCGCTGGTGGAAGCAGCCCGTAACGGCAAGGAAGTCACGGCGGTGATTGAGCTGCGCGCGCGCTTTGACGAAGAGTCCAACCTGGCCTTGGCCAGTCGCTTGCAGGCCGCCGGTGCGGTGGTGATCTACGGTGTGGTCGGTTTCAAGACCCACGCCAAGATGATGCTGATTCTGCGCCGCGAGAGTGGCGAGATCGTTCGCTATGCCCACCTCGGCACCGGCAACTACCACGCCGGCAACGCCAAGCTGTACACCGACTACAGCCTGCTGACCTCGGACGAGGCGCTGTGTGAGGACGTGTCCAAGCTGTTTAGTCAGCTGATCGGCATGGGCAAGACCTTGCGCATGAAGAAGCTGCTGCACGCGCCCTTCACCCTGAAGAAGGGCATCCTCGACATGATCGCGCGGGAAACCCAGTTCGCCAGCGATGGCCAGCCGGCGCACATCATGGCCAAGGTCAACTCGCTGACCGATCCGAAGATCATCCGTGCGTTGTACAAAGCCAGCCAGTGCGGGGTGAAGATCGACCTGGTGGTGCGCGGCATGTGCTGCTTACGTCCGGGCGTGCCGGGCGTGTCGCACAACATTCAGGTGCGCTCGATCATCGGCCGCTTCCTCGAGCACAGCCGCATCTACTACTTCTACAACGGTGGTGAAGAGCAGCTGTACCTGTCGAGTGCCGACCTGATGGAGCGCAATCTCGACAAGCGCGTCGAGACCTGCTTCCCGATCGAAGGCAAGCGCCTGATCCTGCGGGTCAAGAAGGAGCTGGAAACCTATCTGACCGATAACACTCAGAGCTGGATTCTGCAGCCTGATGGTCGTTATGTGCGCCACACGCCCAGCGGCAATCAGCACCACCGCAGTGCCCAGGCGACTTTGCTGGAGAAGCTCACCAGCTTGACGCCGGTGCGTTAAGCGCCGCACCGTTAAAAAAGCCCCGCGCAGCTCGTCTGCCGGGGCTTTTTTGTGTCGGGTCGCTAAGTCAGGAGCAGGCGCTATGAGCGCCTGAAAGGGCGGTCTAGCTGATGCGCAGGGTAAAACCGATGCGTTTAAGCCAGTCGGCTTCTTGGGCAAAGTCGGCCTGAGTCAGCGGGTTGGCTTCCAGCCAGTCGGCGGGGAAGCGGATGTCGAGGCTCTGCGGACCAGCCTGGAGGGTGACCTTGGGCATTTCCTGGCTGCCACGGATGTGGTGGAACAGGATAGCGAAGCGCAGCAGTACGCACAGGCGCACCAGGCTTTGCCCTTGATCGGCGAAGTCGCTGAGCTTTTCCTTGGGAATATTGCGCCGATGGCCACGTACCAGCAGGGCCAGCATTTGCTGGTCGAGGCGCGAGAAGCCGGCCAGATCCGAGTGCTCGATCAGGTAAGCGCCGTGCTTGTGGTAGTGGTAGTGGGCGATATCCAGGCCGATTTCGTGGACCCGTGCGGCCCAGATCAACAGGTCGCGCCACTCGTCGTCCAGCGCCCAGTCGGTGGCCACTTGATCGAATGCCGACAAGGCTTTTTCTTCGACCCGTGCGGCTTGCTCTAGGTCGACGTGGTAGCGCTCCTGCAAAGCGCTGAGGGTGCGCTCACGCACGTCCTCGTGCTGGTGGCGGCCAAGCAGGTCGTAAAGCACGCCCTCGCGCAGGGCGCCTTCGGAGTGGCTCATGCCCTCCAGCGACAGGGCGTCGGAGATGGCTTCCATGATCGCCAGGCCGGCCGGGAAAATACTCCGGCGGTCGGGTTTGATGCCGGGCAAATCCAGTTTGTCGACTTCACCGAGTTTCAGCACTTTGCGCTTGAGCCAGGTCAGCCCGGTCGGGTTGATCCCGCCGTTGCCTTGTCCTGCTTCCTTGAGCACCAGGCCGATGGCGCGAATGGTGCCCGAGGCGCCCAGGGCTTCCTGCCAGCCGAGGCGGCGCAGGGCGTGCTCGATACCCATCAGCTCCAGGCGCGCGGCGGTGTAGGCCTGGGCATAGCGTGCCGGGGTGATCTTGCCGTCACGGAAATAGCGTTGAGTGAAGCTGACACAGCCCATCTGCAGGCTTTCGCGCAGCAGCGGTTCAAAGCGTTGGCCGACGATGAATTCGGTGCTGCCGCCGCCGATGTCCACCACCAGGCGTTTGCCGGGGGTGTCGGCACTGCTGTGGGAGACGCCGAGGTAGATCAGGCGAGCTTCTTCGCGGCCGGAAATAACTTCCACCGGGTGGCCCAGGATGGCTTCGGCGCGGCGGATAAATTCGCCGCGGTTGCGCGCTTCGCGCAGGGCGTTGGTGCCGACGATGCGCACGGCACCTTCCGGCAGGCCGATGATCAGTTGGGCAAAGCGACGCAGGCAGTCGAGACCGCGTTGCATGGCCTCTTCGCTTAATAAGCGTTGCTCATCGATGCCGGCGGCCAGCTGGACCTTTTCGCCGAGGCGCTCAAGGATGCGGATCTCGCCATGATCGGCTTTGGCCAGGACCATGTGGAAGCTGTTGGAGCCCAGGTCAATGGCGGCAATCATGGAAAAGTGCTTGGCAGCGGCTTGCAGCATGGTTGATAGGTCTCGATGCGGAACGGCAAGATCTCGCCATGA